>JBBRZV010000023.1:0-42469 GCA_038236365.1 Actinomycetales bacterium
CGGTGAAGAAGGCGATGGCCGGGGACGTCAAGGCGAGCTGGGGGGACCAGATGCGCTCGTATGTCCTGAACCCCTACCAGATGGTCAAGGACCTGCGCACGGAGTACGAGGTCGGCAACACCAGCGCGGTGTTCGACGGCGACATCGACGGGTTCATCGAGGCCGGGATCCGCTGGAAGCGCAGTGCCGAGCGCGACGATGCGTGAATCCGCAACGCCGGGGGATGATGCAGTCCCACCAATCCCAGCCACCCGCCGTACGCTCTGAGGTGCCTCTGCCGGGTGAGTTCCTGCGCGGTGGGGCGACCCCGAACGGCGGGGTGTCCTGTCCCCAAGTCCGCAAAGGCCCGTCGCAGCCATGATTCGCTTCGAGAACGTCACCAAGACCTACCCGCGCTCCAGCCAACCGGCCTTGAAAGATATCTCCCTCGAAATCGAGCGCGGCGAGTTCGTCTTCGTGGTGGGACAGTCCGGGTCGGGCAAGTCCACCCTGCTGCGCCTCATCCTGCGTGAAGAGGCAGCGACCTCCGGCAACGTGCTGGTCGCCGGCCGCGAGCTGTCCACCCTGCCGAACCGCAAGGTGCCGGCCCTTCGCCGCGAGATCGGGACGGTCTTCCAGGACTTCAGGCTGCTACCCAACAAGAACGTCTTCCAGAACGTCGCCTTTGCCCTTCAGGTGCTGGGCCGGTCGCGTCAGGACATCCGGGCGGTCGTTCCCGAGAGCCTTGAGATGGTCGGGCTCGAGGGCAAGGAGAAGCGGATGCCCCACGAGCTCTCCGGTGGTGAGCAGCAGCGGGTCGCCATCGCCCGGGCGTTCGTCAACCGGCCGGCGATCCTGCTGGCCGACGAGCCCACCGGCAACCTCGACCCCACGACCAGCCTGGACATCGTGCGTCTGCTCGACCGGATCCACCGCACCGGAACCACCATCGTGATGGCTACCCACGACGGCGAGATCGTCGACCAGCTGCGCAAGCGTGTCGTTGAGCTCGACAATGGCGAGCTGGTCCGCGACCAGAGCCGCGGCGTCTACGGGGTGCGCCGCTAGCTCCGCCCATCGGCGCCGCCCGCGCGAGGTGCCGGCCATCTGGCCGTGACCACACGACATACAGAAGAAGGGACCGAAGGGGAGCCATGCGACTGCAGTTCATCCTCAGCGAGATCGGAAACGGGTTACGCCGCAACATGTCCATGGCGATCTCCGTCGCGCTGGTGACGATGGTCTCGGTGCTCTTCCTCGGCCTCGGTGTTCTGACCCAGCGGCAGGTCGACACCATGAAGGACTACTGGTACGACCGGGTCCAGGTCTCGATCTTCTTGTGCACCGCCAAGTCCGACCTGCCCAACTGCTCTGCTGGCGCGGTCACCGACCCGCAGCGCACCGAGATTCGAAGCCAGCTCGAAGCGATGAAGCCGCTCGTCAAGGGAGTCTTCCCCGAGTCACAGCAACAGGCCTATGACCGGCTCAAGGCCCAGTACAAGGACAGCCCGAGCTACCGCGATATCAAGCCCGAGCAGATGCCGGAGAGCTTCCGGGTGCAGTTGTCGGACCCGACCAAGTACGACGTGATCACCAGCTCGTTCCTCGGAGCGCCCGGCGTCGGCGACGTGCAGGACCAGCGCCGGATCCTCGACCCCCTGTTCAACGTGCTGCGCGGTCTCTCCTTCACTGCACTTGCTCTGGCCGGGCTCATGGTGTTGTGCTCGGTGCTTCTCGTGGCCACGACCATCCGCCAGACCGCCTTCAGCCGGAGGCGGGAGACGCGCATCATGCGCCTGGTCGGCGCCTCGGCATTTATCATCCAGCTGCCGTTCATCCTGGAGACCCTGGTCGCCACCCTGGTGGGCTCTGTCCTCGCGATCGGCCTGCTGTGGGGCATGGTCCGGTATGGCATCGGCTACCTGGCTGGCAAGCTCCCGATCAACTTCATCGGCATGTCGGACGTCTGGACAGTGACGCCCTGGCTACTGGCTACCGCCGGGGTCCTCGCGACCCTGACCGCATGGTTCACGTTGCGCCGCTACCTGCGCGTATAGACACGCCGCCGGGTCGCCGGCTGATGTCCGTTGTTGCTCATGGGGTCTGTGGTACCAATGTGAACGATGAGGCCTTTCTTGGAAAAGACGTTCCCTGCCCGCCGCCCTACGGAGCGGTGGGTGGGCCTGGGCGTCGTGCTCGCTCTCGCCTTCACCTTAGGAGTGGCCCCGCTCGGCTCGGCCAGCACCGTTAGTGACAAGAAGAAGGTCGATGCCGAGATCGCACAGCTGCGGACACAGCTACAGGACACGTCCAAGACCCTGGCCAACGCCTTCATCGAGCTGCATCGCACCCAGGCCGAGCTTCCCGGCGCACAGCAAGCGCTCACTGCCGCTTCGGCCGCTCAAGTCGTTGCCGATCGCCACAACGAAGAGGTAGCCACGGCCTTGTCCCTGGCCCAGGCGAACGAGGCCAAGGCCGCAGATGCCCTGGCGAAGAATGCTCTCGACACGCAGGCAGTCCAGGACCAGATCGGCAACTTGGCCCGTGACGCCTATCAGCAGGGAGCTGTGACCGGTCTCTCGATTGCGCTCGAGGCCCAGAGTCCTGAGGACTTCACCAACCGCATGGTGATGATGGATACCGTGATGAGGGTCCGAGGTGCGACGTTGCGAGGCCTGGACACGATGCAGGCCGAGGGTAGGGCTGTTCGAGCCCACCTGGTTGCCGTGCGCGAACAGGTGGCTGCCCTTAAGGTCCAGGCCGAGACTGCCCTCGCCCAGGCCACGGCGGCTCGCACTCTTGCTGCGGCCACCAAGACCAAGCTCGACCTGCTGTATGCCGCCCAGACCAGCTACGCCGCAACGGTGGCCGCCGAGAAGGTCGCCGAGACAACGCGAATCAAGACGATGCAGGCCCAGTCGGATGCACTGGCAAAGGTGCTCGCGGCTCGGGCCAAAGCGGCCCGGGAGAAGGCGGCTCGCGAGCGGGCAGCGCGTGAGGCCGCCGCTCGTGCGGCGCATCGGCCGGTGCCCCCGAGCGCGCCGTTTGGCAGCTCGAATGGCTACCTCAGCCCGCCGGTCAATGGCCCGACCTCTTCGGAGTTCGGCATGCGCTTCGACCCCGTCATGCTGCGCTATCAGCTGCACGCAGGCCTCGACTTCGCAGTCAACTGCGGGACGCCAGTTCGCGCCGCGGCAGATGGCGACGTGATCATGGCGATTCCGGAGGCGGCTTCGGGGGGATATGGCAACGAGCTGGTCATCGATCACGGGTTCCTTCGCGGCGTCGACCTGACCACGACCTACAACCACCTGTCCAGCTTCGTGGTCACCGGGGGCCACGTGTCGCGAGGCCAAGTCGTCGCGTACTCCGGCACAACCGGGTTCTCGACCGGCTGCCACCTACACTTCGAGACCCGCCAGGACGGCAACCCGGTCAACCCTCGCAACTGGCTCTGAGACCCGCTCCCGACAGGTAGCGTTGGGCTGGAAGTCGCACCATCGCCTGATCGGCGTCGATGGCAGTGATCCACCCGCGACGCAGATGTGACCTGAGGAAGGGATGGCGACGGTGGTCAAGGAGAAGGGCGAGAAGGTCGTCGCGAGGAATCGCAAGGCCTATCACGACTACCTCATCGAGGACACCTTCGAGGCCGGCCTGGTCCTGAGCGGGACCGAGGTCAAGTCATTGCGAGCCGGCCGGGCCACCTTGGTTGACGGCTATGCCACGGTGCTGGACGGGGAGATCTGGCTCGAGGGGGTGCACATTCCGGAGTACACGCAGGGCACCTGGAACAACCACCCGCCTCGGCGGCGGCGCAAGCTGCTCCTCAACAAGGCAGAGATCGCCAAGCTCGTCAAGGAGACGAAGGAGAGCGGGCGCACCATCGTGCCCCTGTCGCTGTACTTCAAGGACGGCTACGCCAAGGTGGAGATCGCTCTGGCCAAGGGCAAGCGCGAGTACGACAAGCGGCAGACCTTGCGAGCACAGCAGGACGAGCGCGAGGCGCAGCGGGCAATCTCGGCACGACGGGAGAGGTGACGGTCGTGCGACCATCGGGGCGGATCAGGGCGCTGCTGGCGGCTCTGGCGGCGTTGGGGCTGTTGCTCGGCCTCGCGGTTGCACAGGTTCACTCGGCGCCCAGCGCGGAGGCGGCTAACGGCGAGCGCATCCTGTCTTTCACTGCGGACTACAGCCTGATGGCCGACGGCTCCATGGGGGTCACCGAGACCCTGGTATGGCAGTTCGGCCCCGGTGAGCATCACGGCATCAAGCGCAACATCACGGTGCGACAGGGCGTTTCGAGCCCGCCGGGCAAGTACCGCCTCTTTGAGATGAGCGATGTCGCCGTGAGCAGCCCCACGGGGGCAAACTCCGAGGTCTTCGTCTCCGAGCTCGGCGCCGACGAGGTCATCCGTATCGGCAGCCCAACCCAGCCGTTCGAGGGCGAGCAGCAGCAGACTTACGTGCTGAAGTACCGTCTGGCTCACGTCGTCAACGGTTTCCCTGATCACGCAGAGCTGTTCTGGAACGTGACGGGTGGACGCTTCGACATCCCGGTGGACTCGGTCAAGGTCAGCGTTCGCGGTCCTGCGGCCGTGACCGATGCCTTGTGTTTCAACGGCGCTGACCGCTCGGCGGCCCCATGCGAGGCCAGCGCGGGGCAGGTCGCGACGTACTCGGCGACCGGCCTCGGCCCGCGCGAGCAGGTGACCATCGTGGCCTCATTCCCTGTTTCGGCTTTCACTGACACCGCCCCCGACCTGCGTGACGGCGACACCGGATTCAGTGGTGCTGACCCGGGTGCGTCGATTTCGCCCTCGGCGGCGAAGGCGCTGAGCCTGTTCGGTTACGGCGGCGGGCTCTTCTTCCCCCTGCTGGCGGCCGCGCTGATGGGCACGCTGTTCTGGAAGCGCGGACGTGACGAGCAGTATGCCGGCCTGACGCCGGGGCTCACTCCGGTTGAGGGGGCGCCTGGTCCGGTGACACATGGTCAAAAGGGCCCGGTTGCAGTGGAGTTCGCGCCGCCGAAGGGAGTTCGCCCTGGGCTGGTTGGCACCATCATCGACGAAGAGGCCAACACGATCGACGTCTCGGCCACCGTGGTCGACCTGGCCGTTCATGGCTACCTGACGATCGAAGAGGTCGAGCCCGGGAGCTTCTTCAAGCGCACCGACTGGCAGCTCACCAAGCTGGCTCCACCGGAAGCGGCCGAGCCACTTCTGCCGTACGAGGAGACCCTGCTGGCCGGGATCTTTGCCGAGTCCAACCCTGTCCTTCTCTCGGACCTCAAGAACAAGTTCCACACCACGTTGACGACCGCCCAGTCGCAGATGTACGCCGAGGTCACTCGCCGGGGCTGGTTCCGCAAGTCCCCCGAGAAGGTACGCCGGGGATGGATCGCACTTGGCACGCTGGTGGCGGGTGCTGGCCTTGCGTCGGGGTGGTTCCTCGGCGTCCAGAGCGCCCACAACGATCAGGTGGGTGGGGTCAGCCTCGGGGTTCCCTCGGGCATCGTGCTCGCCCTGGGGCTACTGGTAGCGGGAGGCATCATCTACCTGCTCGGCAAGAGGATGGCGGCCAAGACGGCAGCCGGAAGCGCGGTTCTGGCTCAGTCGCTGGGTTTCAAGCAGTATCTCGTGACCGCGGAAGCACGCCAGATCAGGTTCGAGGAGGCGCAGGACATCTTCAGCCGATACCTGCCCTACGCCATCGTGTTCGGCGTGGCCGACCGCTGGGCGGGCACCTTCTCCGAAGTCGCTGAAGCGGCGACGGCCGCGGGACAGTCCATCGGTATGCCGGGCTGGTACATCTTTGGCGGTAGCGGCGGATTCGGGAACTTCGGCGGGATCGCCTCCGGCATGGACTCGTTCTCCACCATGGCCAGTGGCACCTTCACCAGCACGTCCGGCGCCTCGGGCGCCAGTGGATTTGGTGGCGGCGGATTCTCCGGTGGTGGGGGCGGTGGCGGCGGAGGAGGCTCCTGGTAGCTGCCCTGCCTCCTGGCGGCGCACGTCGGGTTGAGGAGTGGCTCTTGCCCCTGCTCGCGGGCTCCCTTGATGGGGCTGCGAGCCACTCCCTCAACCCTCCACGAAAGTCGCTGCCCTCGGATTGACCAGTGGCTCTTGCCCCTGCTCGCGGGCTCCCTTGATGGGGCTGCGAGCCACTCCCTCAACCCTCCACGAAAGTCGCCGCCCTCGGATTGACCAGTGGCTCTTGCCCCTGCTCGCAGGCTCCCTTGACGGGGCTGCGAGCCACTCCCTCAACCCTCGTGCAAGTCGCCGCCCTTCCCCCCGACGCTAGAGGCGGATGAGCATCTTGCCTTGGTTGGAGCCGGCCATGAGATCCCGGAAACCCTTGACAGCATTGTCGATACCGTCGACAAACGTCTCACGCCAGACGATCTTGCCATCGGCCAGCCACTGACCAACCTCGGCCTCGAACTGTGGACGAAGGTCTGCGTGGTCGAAGACGAGGAAGCCGCGCAGGGTCAGACGCTTGCCGATGATCATCGGAAGGTTCCGCGGCCCGGGGGTCGCCTCGGTGGCGTTGTAGACCGAGATCATCCCGCAGATGGCGGCGCGACCGTTCTGGCGTAGCGCCGAGATGGCTGCCTCGAGATGGTCGCCGCCGACATTGTCGAAGTAGACGTCTATTCCCTCCGGTGCGGCTTCGGCGAGGCCCTTGCGGATCGGTGTGGCCTTGTAGTCGATGGCCGCGTCGAAGCCGGCCTCGTCGAGCAGCCAGGCGGTCTTCTCGGGTCCACCGGCGCTGCCGACGACCATCGATGCGCCCTTGAGGCGAGCGAGCTGGCCAACCATCGACCCGACGGCGCCGGCAGCGGAGGAGACGAACACGCGCTCGCCTTCGACGAGCTGGCCGATGCGCAGGAGGCCCGCGTAGGCAGTCAGACCCGGCATACCAAGGACTCCCAGGTAGGCCTGCGCCGGCGCGAGGCTGACGTCCAGTGTGCGAGCGCTCTTGGCGGGGACCAAGGCGGTCGTGCGCCATCCAAACCGATGAATCACCGTGTCGCCGACCAGGATCGCAGTGCCGTTACTGTCCACGGCGGCGTCGCCGATCTGCTCGACGACCCCGACCGCCTCTCCATCCATCGGCTGGCCGAGCTGGAACGGCGGCACATACGACTTGGCATCGTTCATCCGGCCGCGCATGTAGGGGTCGACGGACAGAAAAGTGTTGCGCACCAGGATCTCGCCGTCCGCAGGGGCGGCGAGCTCGACGTCGACGAGGTCGAAGTCCTCGTCGACCGGGACCCCGTGAGGGCGGTGGGTGAGATGCCATTCGCGGCTGATCGTCATTCAGGCAGCATCCTTCGGAATGTTTGGTGCTCTGTCGGGTTGGGCGGATAGGCTGAGACCAGGACTGACCGAGAGGCCAGTGTTGACAAGTGAACAGTGCGACGTGTGCCACCCCATGGGGGTGATCGGTTTCGACGTTGATCGTCATTCCAGGAGAAGCGGGTCGAGGACGCAGGGTTATCTCGTTAACGATCCTTGCAAAACAATAGGTGCCGATTCCAATCGCACCGACCACATGCTCGCTGCCTAAGCGAGTTCATGGGTCCGTCAGCCTAGGTTTGCTTTCGACCTAGTTCCTGGCGTCAGCTAGAAAGCTTGCTGGGCGCCCTCGTCGTGGGGGTTGCCCGGGACTCTTACACGACTGGGCCTGTCAGTGGACGTGTGCGTGCGAGCACTGGGGCCGAGAAAGTCCATAGCGCACTGCACCCGGAGAAGTCCTGGTTTACCGTCAGCGGACGCGGGTTCGATTCCCGCCACCTCCACCACCATGGGCACGTCGCGCTGGTCACTGCCATGACGGGGCCCGATCCCCGGATCGGGCCTCCCTTATGTCCGTTGCGGTCAACAGCGGCCACGATCTCGGCCGCTTCGTTCGGGGCGTCCTTGTGGGTGCGCCGAACCAACCCTTTCGATGAACCTGCCCGCCGCGGAGCACGTAGTCCCAGGTAAGTCCAACTGGGAGGTCAACATGTCCAGATCCACAACTACCCTCCGCCTCATCGGAGCCACGGCAACCTTGCTGCTCGCCTCTGCGTGCGGGAGTACGACCACCGCCGCCCCCGGGGCGCCAGCTAGTCCCACCAGCGGCTCGACCGGCGGAGTCCTCGGCGTGCGTAGCACCGCGCTGGGACCGGTCCTGGTCGACGCCAAGGGCCTTACCGTCTACCTGCTCACGGCCGACAAGCCGGGTCAGTCCTCATGCTCCGCGACGTGCCTTCAGTACTGGCCGCTCGTGTCCGCAGCTGGAACGAGCGTCCCGACGCTCAAGGGCGTAAGCGCGCCACTCGCCGAGGCAAAGGCGAGCAACGGCGCTGCGATGGTGACCGCCGGCGGATGGCCCCTCTACACATTCGTCAAGGACAAGGCGCCGGGCGATGTCACCGGCCAGGGCGTCAAGACCTTTGGTGGGACCTGGTACGCCGTGTCGCCGTCCGGTATGGCCGTGACCACCAAGGCTGCTGGTGCTGGAGGCGTGTCCAGCGGCACGAGCACGTCTCCCGCCATCCGGGGCGGTTACGGCAACTGAGCTGGGCCGGGTAACGCGCTAGGTCGCGTACTGACTTTGGCGGCGCACTGAGCTGGGTCGCGTACTGAGCTGGGCCGCGACGGCTCGGCAATGAATTCGGCGTCTGAGTAGCCCTGATCCATCGCGATGAGCGAGATCAGATGTCTCTGAGCTCCAGCAAGCGGGGCGACATCAGGCGCGACCAGATGTCAGTTGAGCGATCTGGTCTTGAGCCGTTTGAGCGGGACTCCGGTCTTGAGCGTGACTCAGGTCGAGAGCCGCAGGAGCGCCAGCCCCGAAAGGGTCCTGACCTCCACGGCCGCGATCTCGTTGCGAGGCAGCGAGCTCGCCCCCGTGACGGTGAGCTGGCGTCCGGGTGGTGCCTTCCAGGCCGCAACCTGTTGGGCGACGCCCTGACGGTCGATGACCACCAGCGCGTAAGGATACCCACCGGCAGGAGCCTTTCCCTTGGCGCTGTAAGAGCAGGTCAGCTCGATGCGCGTTCCCCAGGCCACGTCGACCAACCGCGCACTGGCGGTGACAGGTGAGGGAACGACGGCGCTCATCACCAGGTTCACGGTGCCCGAAGGGGTCGAGGAAGGTGTCGCAACCGGGGGCCGGGCGGGGGAGTCTGGCCGGACGATGACCGACCCGCCAACGCCGATGAGCAGAGCCGCTGCGGCAGCAGCTACGCCGATCGCCAGACGCCGCCGTGCGCGCTCGTGGCGAACCGCCCGGGCCAACGACGGCAGCAAGGTGGCCGGCGGGGCCTCGACCTGCGCGATGAGCTGCTCCTCCGAGACCTTGGACATCAAGCCGGGCAGACCCGCCAGCTCGCCCACAGAGCTGGCACAGGCGGCACACCCCTTCAGGTGCTCCTCGAAGTCGCGTCGATCGGCCGGGGAGAGGGCGCCCAGAACGTACGCCGCGTCATAGAGGGCGAACTCGTCGGTGCTCATGCACCCACTCCCATTTCTTCCAATGCCATTCTCAGCGCTCGCAGTCCATAGTGTGTGCGTGACTTGACGGTTCCTTCGGGGATATCCAGCCGTCGCGCCGCCTCCGCCACTGAGCGACCCCGGTAGTAGCACTCAACCAGGACCAGCCGGTGCTCCTCGGAGATTCGGCTCAGTGCATCGGCGACGACCCAGGATTGCAGAAGCTGGTCCGTCTCGTCGCGGTCCGGCACCCGCTCCGGTAGCTCAGCAGTGGTCACCTCAAGCTGCGACCGCCGAGTGCGCCACTCATCGATGACCAGGTGGCGTGCAACGGTGAACAGCCATGCCCGTGCCGAGCCCTGGGCCTGGTCGAGGACCTTGGGATTACGCCAGGCCCGGAGCAGGGTCTCCTGGACGACGTCCTGGGCCCGCGCGCGGTCTCCGTTCGTCAGTCGAAGGCAGTAGCCCCACAGGGCGGTGGCATGCTCATCGTGCAGCTCTTGCATGAGCTCCACCTGGCTGCTGGTCACAATTCCTCCTGCGTTCTACACGCTTGGCACACGCAGATGGTTCACCCCAGCCACCCCCACAGCACTCGAGCCGTCAGACCTCGGTCAGGCGGGCCGCTTCCTCTTTGGCCACCTCGGCCTTGACCGCCTCCATGTCCAGGCCTCGGACCCCCTCAATTACTGAGTTCAGCCCGGCAGCCGGGAGAGCTCCTGGCTGGGCGAACACGAGGATTCCCTCGCGGAAAGCCATTAACGTGGGGATCGAGGTGATGTTGGCAGACTGCGCCAGGTACGGCTCAGCCTCCGTGTCCACCTTGCCGAAGACGATGTCCGGGTTGGCGACGGCGGCCGCTTCGAAGACCGGGGCGAACTGGCGACATGGGCCACACCAGGAGGCCCAGAAATCGACCAGAACGATGTCACTCTCGGCGATGGTCTTCTCGAATGTTGTCTCGGTCAGCTCGGTTGGGCTCATGGAGTCTCCAACGGACGAGATCGGACAGCAATTCCCTCCGCGGCTCAGTGGCGGGCGCCGAGAGACCAGCGGACCGTGACAGTGGCGCGCACAGTGGTCTCGCCTCCCTCGACCCCCATCCCGCCGGAGTCGCTGCTCAGGGCCGCCCTGGCTCTGGCCATCGGTGCGTAGGAGGTCCAGCCCTGCGACCGGTCCGTATCCTCCGCCACCGACACGACGTCGGCGAGCGCGCGTCCTGAGAGTCGTGCGAACTGCTCGGCCTTGCTTTGGGCCGAGGCGAAGGCGGCCTTGCGTGCCTGCTCAGCCAGGGGCCCAGGATCGTTCAGGGACAGCGAGATTCGGTTGATCGTCAATGCGTTACCCGCAGCGGTGGCGAAAGCCGTGATCAGGTCCGTGACCCGGTCGACGTCGTGGCTGGTCACGTCCAGCTGGTGGTTGGCCTGGTAGCCGACGATCGCCATACCGTCGCTGCCGTAGCGCGGGTAGAGGCTCACGGAGGACGACTGGATGTCCATATCCCCGACGCCGTGGTCACGCGCAGCCGCACTCACCGCCTCAAGTCGCTGCCCCACTTCGCGCAGAGCTGAGGCAACGTCCGACCCGTCGCACTGCACCCCAACGTTGACTCGGACCACATCGGCCGGCGCGCTCGCGTCGCCGAAGCCGGTCACGGTGATCCCTTCGTCCATGCGGCCAATCCTGCAGGCAGGCCGCGCGGTTGGGCAAGGGTCGAGTGGCGGGATGCCTGGACGAAGGCGCCACGGAGGGCGATTCGGACTACCGGGTCGTCATTGGGAGGATGGGCCCATGATCCGCGCAAAGGACGAGATCGCCGGCTACTGGGACGACTATGCGGACGCCTATGACGCTGAGCCCGATCATGGCCTGGTGGACCCTTCGACGCGCGAGGCGTGGCGAGTCCTGCTCGAGCGCTGGCTGCCGCAGCAATCCAGCCCCGTGGCCGATCTGGCGTGTGGCACCGGTTCGCTCACGTCACTCGTGGCCGGGCTGGGGCATTCGGTGGTGGGGGTCGACCTGGCGGGACGGATGGTGGAGCGGGCCAGGGCGAAGACCGAGGAGTTCGGTGCGCTGGTCACGATCAGGAAGGGCGACGTCGGCATGCCGCCGATCGCGCCGATGAGCGTGGACGTTGTCCTTGCGCGACACATCCTCTGGACCCTGCCGGACCCGGTGGCGGCGCTGGTTCAGTGGCATTCGCTGCTGCGTCCGGGCGGCCGATTCCTGTTGGTCGAGGGTCGGTGGTGGTCAGTGGGCGACCAGGGCTACAACGACGAAGCCGGTATGCCGTGGGCCGGCGGTGTGCGAGCCACTGACCTCGCCGCGGCGCTGGAGCCGCTGGTCCGGCAGGTCGAGGTCGTGCCGCTCACGGACCCCGTGTTGTGGGGCAAGGAGATTGAGGACGAACGCTATCTTCTGGTTGCGGTGACATGACGCAGCGCTCAACGAACGGTCCGGGCACAGTTGCGGCCATGTCACATCCACGCACTCAGCACCTCCGATGGCGCTGGGCTTTCGGGGTAGCCATGGGCGTGCAGCTCATCGTGCTTTATGCCCCAAGTGCCCCAGCAGGGCCGCCCGTCAACGGTTTTGACAAGGTGGTCCACCTTTTCATCTTCGCCGCCCCGGTCTTCGCGGCCCTCATGGTGGGCATCCGCGCCCGGTGGGCACTCGTCATACTTGCCCTGCATGCGCCGATCAGCGAGCTGATTCAGCATTTTGTTCTGTCTCACCGAAGCGGTGACGTGTTTGATGCCATCGCCGATCTCAGTGGCGTTCTCCTTGGCGGGTTGGCGTACGTGGTCTGGAATCGTCGCCACCACTGATAAAGTTGCTGGCATACCCGATGGCTACGGGCGCGAAGCATGCGCCAACAGACACAGCAGTTGAGAATCATCGGGCCCTGCCGGATAGCGACCGTTATCTCCGGCCCGCCGGGCGCAGTCACAACCATCGCGCCTGAGGTTCGTTCTCATTGTTGCCGTTGGACCGGTAACCCGAGGCGTCCCTACCTCGAGTACCGAAGTGGATAGAAAAGTGAATAAGCACATCAGTTCCGGCGCGCCCAAGAAGGCCCGCTGGTCCACCGCCAAGAAGATCGAAGCAAAGACCGGCCCGAAGAAGGCTCACCGCGGACAGCAGGGGCAAGCGCCCCGAAGTTTCGACGACCGGACACCTCGCAGCCGCGACCGGGACGACCGTCCCACGCGCAGCAATGACCGTCATGAGGACAGGGCCCCACGGAGCTTCCAGCGCCGTGATGATCGTCCTGCCCGGTCGTTCGGGGGTCGCGACGAGCGTCCCCCGCGCAGCAGTGACCGTGGTGATGACCGTGCGCCTCGTTCGTACGGCAACCGTGACGATCGGCCTTCGCGTAGCAATGACCGTGGTGACGACCGTGCGCCTCGTTCGTACGGCAACCGTGACGACCGGCCTCCGCGTAGCAATGACCGTGGTGACGACCGTGCGCCTCGTTCGTACGGCAACCGTGACGACCGTGCCCCTCGCACCTACGGCAGCCGTGACGACCGGCCCACGCACAGCAATGACCGTGGTGACGACCGTTCGCCTCGTTCGTACGGCAAGCGCGACGACCGCCCGATACGCACCTATGCCAGCCGCGATGAGAGGGCGCCACGGACATACGAGAAGCGCGTGGCCGGAGCGCCTCGCACCGACTTCAAGCGTGACGAGAACTACGGCAAGCGCACCGATCGACCCGCCCGTGCCTACGAGAAGAACGTCCCCTCGCGAGTCATCGACACGACGCCTGTGGACATCGCGCAGGACAACGGTTTTGCTGCCCTTGGCCTGCCGGCCCCCCTGGTCGAGCGACTTGCGCGTGACGGCATCACAGCGCCATTCCCCATCCAGACCGCGACCATCCCGGACGCCCTGGCTGGGCGCGACGTTCTTGGCCGCGGCCAGACCGGTTCGGGCAAGACCTTTGCCTTCGGCCTGCCGACGCTGACCCGCCTCGCGGCCGGTGACCGGGCACTCGCTCGTCGTCCCCGCGCTCTGATCCTGACCCCCACCCGCGAGCTGGCGATTCAGATCAGCGACGCTCTCGAGCCGTTCGTCCACGTGATGGGCCTGCGTCACAAGCTGGTGGCAGGCGGTATGCCGTACCCGCCCCAGCTGATGGCTCTCGACCGCGGCGTCGACCTGCTGATCGCCACACCGGGTCGGCTCAAGGATCTGATGGAGCGCGGAGCTGTTCAGCTCGTCGACATCTCGATCATGATCCTCGATGAAGCCGACCACATGGCCGACATGGGGTTCCTGCCGGAGATCACCGAGATCCTGGATGCCCTGCCCGAGGGGGGCCAGCGACTGCTCTTCTCGGCCACCTTGGACCGTGGTGTCGACGCTGTCGTCAAGCGTTACCTCCACGACGCCGTCACCCACTCCACCGACGACGCGACCGCCAGTGTCACCACGATGGAGCACCACATCCTGCTCATCGACCCGAAGCACAAGAAGGCCATCACCGCGGAGGTCGCCAACAGCGAGGGCCGCACCCTGGTCTTCGTACGGACCAAGCTCGGCGCCGACCGCGTGGCCGAGCAGCTGCGGGAACAGGGAGTGTTCGCTGCCGCGCTGCACGGGGGCCTCGCCCAGGGCGCTCGCAACCGCGTGCTGTCGGCCTTCCGTGACGGCAGCCTGCCCGTTCTGGTTGCCACGGACGTTGCGGCACGCGGCATCGACGTCGATGACGTGGGTGTCGTCCTGCAGGCCGATCCGCCGGCTGACCACAAGGACTACCTTCACCGCGCCGGCCGTACGGCCCGTGCGGGCAAGAAGGGCTGTGTTGTCACATTGGCTCTCCCGCACCAGAGGCGGGGCATGGAGCGGATGGCCCGCGAAGCAGGTCTCGACGTGGTCGCGACCCGGAGCGCCCCTGGTGACGAGCTGCTGATCGCGACTGGTGCACGCAAGCCGGATGGTGTCGCGATCCCGGAGAGCCAGGCTCGTCGTCTGCTCGAGGGCGAGCAGCGCGGTCACCGTCGCTTCGGTGGCGGGGGTCGGGGTGGGCCGCGTCACAACGACGGTCCGCGTCGCACCAACGACAGCTCGCGCGGCTACCGCGGCTCGCGCGACTGACCTGCATCCAACGCCAGGGCCCGATCGGCAGATGCCGGTCGGGCCCTGCTGCTTGCCCGTCGAGCTCGCGACTTAACGCAGGGGTGTCACAGATGGAGCAGCAACGCCGGTGCGCGATGAATGACGAACCTGCGCCATGTGGGTTTTGGCCCGGCTGCGCGAGAATGCTTCGGTGAGCATCGACTACACGACCAGCAAACTGCTCGTCGCAACACCGCAGACCGGCGGCGAAGTCTTCCGGCGCAGCGTCGTGCTCGTTCTGCATCACGACGAGGAAGGCGCCCAGGGTGTTGTCCTCAACCGTCCCCTGGCCGCTCCGGTCTCGTCGGTGCTTCCCCCCTGGCAGGACTACGTGACCGCTCCGCCCACCGTCTTTCAGGGCGGCCCCGTCGCGCTGGACTCGGCACTGGGCCTGGTGACCGTTCCCGGCGACTATCACGAGCCGATGGGTGTGCGGCTCCTGTTCGGCGGGATCGGACTGGTCGACCTCGACATCCCCCCACTGGTCGTGGTGCCCGAGGTGGCCGGGCTCCGGATCTTCGCCGGGTACGCCGGATGGTCCAGTGGCCAGCTGGAGCGCGAGATC
The DNA here is from genome assembly GCA_038236365.1 of Actinomycetales bacterium. Classification (GTDB taxonomy): domain Bacteria; phylum Actinomycetota; class Actinomycetes; order Actinomycetales; family Dermatophilaceae; genus UBA4719. The sequence continues at coordinate 15,157 of JBBRZV010000023.1, forward strand.
CGCGACGGAGGCTGGTATGTCGTGGAGTCCGAGGCTCGCGACGCTTTCACCTCGGAGCCGGAGACGCTGTGGTTCACCGTGCTCCGTCGCCAGCGTGGCCATCTCGCATTCGTCGCCAGCCTGCCTGAAGACCCCACGATGAACTGAAGGACCGGCATACCTGTTCTGGATGGGAACCCGTCATGCCCTCTGATGGAACAGGCCTGCACCCCCTCTCTGCCGGGAACCGGCAGACCGGCTGTTGGTTAGACTTGGCCTTATGAGCGACTTGCGCACTGCTGTGAACGGGCTCGACGACCCGAACGACCCGAGCTCACCTCAGCGCCAACCCTCCGCCTCACCGGTGCACACGGCGGTGATCGAGCGCGAGCGCGTCGAGGAAGAGGTCGAGCCCGGCGACCACGAGCGCTTCGCGCACTACGTCCGCAAGAACAAGATCATGGAGAGCGCGCTATCCGGAACGCCGGTGGTCGCGCTCTGCGGCAAGGTCTGGGTCCCCGGACGCGATCCCAAGAAGTTCCCGGTGTGTCCCACGTGCAAGGAGATCTACGAGGGTCTACGCGACCCCAGCGACGGCAAGAGCTGAGCCGGAGCGATCCCGTCGGCGGGACCTGATAACACATCGAGGCTCCTCTGGATGCATCGGAACCACGGCATGTCGGGAGGCGAATCTCGTTAGTATTGGCGGCACATGAGCACCGCGGCCGCCTCCCATCTCTCACCGGCATTCCCGAAACGGGCCGCGTGGGGGACCGCGTCCAAACTGCGTGTCTGGCAGGCGGACGCGCTGGCCCAGTACCTGCGTTCGACCCCGCGCGACTTCCTCGCGGTCGCGACTCCGGGGGCTGGCAAGACCACCTATGCGCTCCGGATCGCCACCGAGCTGCTCAGCATGGGGGTCGTCAGCCGGGTCACCGTGGTTGCGCCCACGGAGCACCTGAAGACCCAGTGGGCGGACGCAGCCTCACGGGTGGGCATCCGGATCGACCCACGGTTCACCAACGCAACCGGGAGCCACGGCGCGGAGTACGAGGGCGTGGCTGTGACCTACGCACAGGTGGCCAGCAAGCCGCTGCTGCACCGCGTTCGCACACAGGCTGCGCCCACGCTGGTCATCCTCGACGAGATCCACCATGGCGGTGACAACCTGTCCTGGGGCGACGCGATCCGCCAGGCCTTCGAGCCGGCCACCCGCCGCCTCGCCCTGACCGGCACGCCTTTTCGCTCTGACACCAGCCCTATCCCGTTCGTCCGCTATGAGAAGGGTGCGGACTCGATCCGCCGCAGCGAGGCTGACTACACCTACGGGTATGCCGAGGCGTTACGTGACGGGATCGTCCGCCCTGTGCTGTTCCTCGCCTACGGCGGCGCGATGCGTTGGCGCACCAAGGCCGGCGACGAGATGTCGGCCAGGCTCGGGGAGCCGATGACCAAGGACGCGACGGCTCACTCATGGCGTACGGCCCTGGACGCCAAGGGGGAGTGGATCCCTTCGGTCCTGGCCGCGGCTGACAAAAGGCTGACCGAGGTACGGCGTGGTGTTCCCGATGCCGGCGGCCTCGTGATCGCGTCGGACCAGACCAAGGCCCGGGCCTACGCGAAGATCCTGCACGCGGTCTCGGGTGAGAGACCCGTCGTCGTGCTCTCGGACTATGCCGGGTCGTCAGGCAAGATCGAGGAGTTCGCAGAGGGGCACCAGCGCTGGATGGTCGCGGTGCGCATGGTCTCCGAAGGCGTTGATGTCCCTCGCCTGTGTGTCGGTGTCTACGCCACGTCGACGTCCACGCCGCTCTACTTCGCCCAGGCTGTGGGGCGTTTCGTCCGTGCCCGACGTCGAGGCGAGATGGCGTCGATCTTCCTTCCGAGCGTGCCGATCATCCTCGAGCATGCCGCTCGCCTCGAGGAAGAGCGCGACCATGCCCTGGACCGGATCTCCAAGCCCGGCGACGAGCCTTCCATCTGGTCGGCCGAGGACGACCTGCTCGCGGCCGCCAACCGGATGCAGACAACCGCAGATCTTGACCAGATGTCGTTCGAGGCTCTGGAGTCGGACGCGGAGTTCGACCATGTGCTGTTCGACGCCCAGCAGTTCGGCCTGAACGCGGCGGTGGGCAGCGCTGACGAGGAGGCTTTCCTCGGGCTGCCCGGACTGCTCGAACCCGACCAGGTGGCCACGTTGTTGCGCGAGCGGCAGTCAGCACAGAAGGGGTCCGGCCGCAACAAGGCTAACCCCGAGCTCTCCGCTCACCGCGCGATGGCGGCGGCACGTAAGGAGCTCAACTCGCTGGTGTCCGCGTACGCCCGCAAATCTGGTGCTCCCCACGCCGTTGTGCACGCCGACCTGCGCAAGAGCTGTGGCGGCCCTGCACTGGACCAGGCCAGTGGCGAACAGGTCGCCCAGCGGATCCAGACGATCCGGCGATGGTTTGTCGGCCGCCGCTGAGCGGTTGTTCGGTGTGCCTTGCTCTGGATCTCGACGGAGAAGTGTTTGCACAGTGCGACCTCGCTGGTTCACAGTGAAGCCATGGCCAAACCGATCACCCTCACCCCCGAAGAGCGCCACGCCCACCTCGACCTCGACCAGCTCAAACAGCTGGTCGGACTGGTCGAGTACGACGAGACCAAGGACCCGTTCCCGGTGACCGGCTGGGATGCGCTGGTGTTCGTGGTCGGCAACGCGACCCAGACGTCGCACTTCTTCCAGTCCGCCTTTGGCATGGAGCTGGTCGCCTACAGCGGGCCGGAGACGGGCAACCGCGACCACAAGGCCTACGTGCTCAAGAGTGGCTCATGCCGTTTCGTCGTCAAGGGCGGTGTCGCCCCCGAGAGCCTGCTCCTTGACCATCACCGAACCCATGGTGATGGCGTCGTCGACATCGCCCTGGAGGTCCCGGACGTGGACAAGTGCATCCAGCGCGCACGTCTCACCGGGGCGACCATCATCCAGGAACCGCAGGATCTCACCGACGAACACGGCACCGTCCGGATGGCTGCCATAGCGACCTACGGCGACACCCGGCATACCCTCGTGGACCGCTCGCGGTATGACGGGGTCTATCTGCCCGGCTACGTCGAGCGGGCCTCCGGTTTCGTCCGGCGTGACGGTGCACCCAAGCGGATCTTCCAGGCGCTCGATCACGTCGTGGGCAACGTCGAGCTGGGCAAGATGGACACCTGGGTGACCTACTACAACAAGGTCATGGGTTTCGTGAACATGGCCGAGTTCATCGGTGACGACATCGCCACGGACTACTCGGCGTTGATGAGCAAGGTTGTCGCCAATGGCAACCACCGGGTGAAGTTCCCCTTGAACGAGCCGGCAATCGCCAAGAAGAAGAGCCAGATCGACGAGTTCCTCGAGTTCTACAAAGGACCCGGAGTGCAGCACCTGGCCCTGGCCACGGGCGACATCCTGGCCACGGTCGATGCCATGCGGGCCGAAGGCGTGGAGTTTCTCCAGACCCCGGACTCCTACTACGAAGACCCGGCCCTGCGCGAGCGGATCGGCAACGTGCGGGTCCCGATCGAGGAGCTGCAGAAGCGGGGCATCCTGGTCGACCGTGACGAGGACGGCTACCTGCTGCAGATCTTTACGCGACCCGCGGGCGACCGTCCCACGGTGTTCTTCGAGATGATCGAGCGCCATGGGTCGCTCGGCTTCGGCAAGGGCAACTTCAAGGCGCTGTTCGAGGCTATCGAGCGTGAGCAGGAACGCCGGGGGAATCTGTAGGTCCCGCGCTGATCCCTGCGACCTGGCCATGGCAGTGAGCCAGATCTGTCTACTCGCGTGTTCGTCGGCGCGCGGCGACCAATGCGTTGCCTCGGGAGCTCCTGCCTCGTGACAAGGTATGACCCATGACGCAGCCATCCGGGTGGTACGACGACCCGCAGGACCCCAGCCAGCTTCGCTACTGGGATGGAGTGATCTGGTCCAGCCACGTCACGCCCAAGGTCTCGCCGAACCTCGAGCAGTCCAACATCGGTATGCCGTATGTCGTCACCCCGGCCGCTGCTCGGCCTCATGCCTACGGCTCGCAAGGGGCTCAAGGTCCCGAACAGGGCGGCCAGTGGCCGGCATACCGGCAGGGTCCCGGGCAGATGCCAGCACCGAACCTGGGCTGGGGCACACATCAATCGACCACCCCGGACGGTGTCGAGCTCTCCGGGTGGTGGCTTCGAGTGGGTGCGCGTGTGCTGGATGGCTTGTTCACCTTCGTGCTGGCGCTGCCCTTCACAGGCTGGTTCTACTACAGCTACCTCGCCGGGGTCATGAGCTGGAGCAAGGACCTGGCCGCCCAGACGTCTGCGGGGTCGACGCCGGTTTTCGAAATGCCGCCCTGGGACGTCCTCCAGTACGCGGTGGGCGCCTCGATCATCGGGGTCCTCATCTCTGCGGTCTACGAGGTCTACTTCCTCAGGCGCAGTGGTGCTACGCCGGGGAAGAAGATCCTGGGCATCAGCGTGCGAATGCGTGACCACGCCGGACCGATGCCGATGCCGGTCATCCTGATCCGAACGGGGTGCTACTTCGGTTTCTCGTTGTTCTCGATCCTCAACCTGCTCGACGTCCTGTGGCCGCTCTGGGACGAGAAGAAGCAGGCCCTTCACGACAAGGTCGTGGCCACCAACGTGGTCATGGGTCCACGGCCCCGGCGCGACGCCTGACGGCTGACCGGCTGGTGGTGAAACATCACAAGGTGGCTCAGCAAAAGGGCCTCAGGCAAGGGAGAGGAAGAGCTTCTCCAACGTCTTGACGTCCACCGACTCCTTGTCGCCAGACTCCGTCAGACACTGCTTGAGACCGGTCGCGATGATAGCGAAGCCGGCACGGTCCAAAGCGTGGTTGACCGCGGCCAGCTGCGTGACGATGTCCTGGCAGTCGCGGCCTTCATCGATCATTCGAAGGATGCCACCGATCTGACCTTGGGCGCGGCGCAGCCGGTTGATGACGGCGCCCATCTCGTCTGGGTTCAGCTCAACCATGGTGGCTCCGTTTGAGGTGGGTGGTCGGGACGATCAAACTCATTTGTCTGCGAAGGTCTTCGTCACACTGTCGAGCACGGCAGTGAGCCGTCGGCTCACCTCGTCCGCGACCGGTGACAGCGCATCGTTCTGGGTCACGGACACAATAACCTGCGGGTCCAGTGTCTCGACCACCGTTGTTGCCTCGTCCAGCGCCCGGATAACGACGTTGCAAGGCAGCAAGAGCCCGGCTGAGGGCTCCGACTGAAGGGCGGCGTACGCCAAGGGTGGACGACAGGCACCGAGGATGATCTGCGGGAGAACCTCGACGTCCAGCTTTGCCTTGAGCGTGGCTTGCATGTCGATCTCGGTCAGGACTCCGAACCCCTGCTCGACCAAGAACTTGCGGGTGGCCGCGAGCGTATCGGCGAACGTGTGGTGGACGGTGGTGCTCAGTGCATAGGACATGGGGGCTCTCTCGTGGTCATGGGCACTCCAGTCAACAGACCAACAATACCTTAGGGGGTATCGAAGGGGGCGCGCGGCCGGTGGTGACCATCGCGTCAACCATCGGGGTTGGGCCACATATCAAGACGAGACCGGCCCGGAGCGCTGGGCTCTGGGCCGGTCTCATGGGTCATGTCCGATGCTTCAGCTAGGTGGCTGTCGTCGTCAGACTGTGGTGGCGCTGGTGTAGCGCAGGTAGGGCTTGACCACCTCGAGGTCTGGGAAGAGCTCTCGGGCTGCGTCGGTCGGGATAGTGAGATTGACGATCGCCCGGTCGCCGGGGTGCCAGTCGGCCGGTGTGGCGAACGGGCCGGACTCGTTGAGCTGTAGTGCGTCGAGGACCCGCAGAATCTCATCGAAGTTCCGGCCGACGCTCTTGGGGTAGGTGAGCATCAGCTTGATCAGGTTGTCGGGGCCGATGATGAATACCGAGCGCACCGAGCTGGTGTCACCTTCGCCGGGGTGGATCATGTCGTAAAGCTCGGCGACCTTCTTGGCCGGGTCGGCGATGATTGGGTACCCGATAGTGGTCTTGGAGACCTCTTCCACGTCCGGCTTCCACGAGTTGTGGTCCTGCACCGAGTCCACCGAAAGCGCGATCACCTTGGTGTTGCGCTTGTCCCACTCCTCGCTGAGCTGAGCGACCCGGCCAAGCTCCGTGGTGCACACCGGCGTGTAGTCGGCTGGATGGCTGAAGAAGACCGCCCAGCTGTCGCCCTTCCAGTACAGGAATGAAATCTCACCCTCGGTGGTGGGTGCAGTGAAGTCGGGTGCTTTGTCGCCCAGGTGCAGGGAAGCCATCGTTTCGCTCCGGTCTGTCTCGCGCTCGTATCGTGCGTGTCAGTCGACAGTATCGCGAGGCTTTTCAAGGGTTTGCAGGCGTGGTCGCTGAGCTACGCGCGGTGGCTCCTTCGCGGGTCCCAGATACCCCTTAGGGTATATTGCTGACCACATTCAGAGCACATTGACGAGCTCAACCTGCGACGGGTGTATGCAGGGCCTCTGGGATGGGTGTGGAGGCGGTATGGAGATTCGGCTCACTGGCTGGGATCGGTCGATATCGGTGCCCTCAAAAGCTCTTGATCAGGGAGGATGAGGCATGCCCACCGTGCTGGTTGTTGAGGATGAACGCGACATCAGGGAGGTGCTGCGCCGGTATCTGGAGCGTGCCGGACTGTCGGTGCTGACGACCGCAACCGGCGCTGAGGCGATCCGGTTTCTTACGTCGGCACCTCCCGACCTGGTGGTGCTCGACCTGGGTCTGCCCGATGTCGACGGCACCGACGTGCTCCGTGAGATCCATGCCGCCGGACACCCTCCTGTGCTCGTCCTGACAGCTCGCAGTGCCGTCGAAGACCGTATCCACGGCTTGCAGCTCGGCGCTGACGACTACGTCACCAAACCGTTCAGCCCCGCAGAGGTCGTCCTGCGCGTCCAGGCGGTGCTGCACCGCAGCAGCGGGCAACCAGTCCGGGGTGGGCCGGTCACCTACGGCGAGGGGCGCTTGCGTATCGACGAGCCTCGGCACGAGGCGTGGCTCGATGGTCACTCGCTGGACCTGACCCCTACCGAGTGGGACTTGTTGGTGGCCGTCGCGGCGGCGCCCGAGCGCGTGTTCTCCCGGTATGAGCTGGTGAACAGGGTCCGGGGATATGAGTACGCCGGCTACGAGCGGACCATCGACTCGCACGTGAAGAACCTGCGTCACAAGCTGGGTGCTTCCGGGGCCGACGTCCTGGCGACTGTCCTGGGCGTCGGCTACCGGTTGTCCATGCGCCGAGATGATCCGGCGTGAACGCGATGCGTGTCGGGCTGGGTCCGCTGGGGCGACGGCTGCTGTTCGCCTTTTTCCTGGTCGCCGTGTCCTCGGTCGTCGTGCTCACAGTGGCGGCGCTCATCGGCGTCGGTCAGGGCTTTGAAGCTGCTACGCAGGCAAACCACGAGAAGGCGGCAGCCAGTGCGGCGACCGCGGCCGGCGACGCGTATGGGAAGGCCGCGGGCTGGGACGGCGCAGACCTGAGCCGCACCAGTGCGGTGGCCGATGCCGCCGGAGCCAAGCTGTTCGTCCTGAACGCCTCCGGCACTCCGGCAGTCGGCGCTGGTCCCGGTGGTGTCCATATGGGACCGGGCCAGGGCCAGGGCCAGGGCATGGGCACCGGGCCGGTCGGGGGTCTGGGGGTCGTGGATGCCTCGGTGGTGGTCGACCGGGCGAGCGTCGGCACCGTGCGGCTGGTGTTCGAGACGGGGGGAGGTAACCAGGCGCGAGACATCGCCTGGTGGTGGATCGCTGTGGCTGCCGTGGTGGCCCTGCTGGTCGCCCTGCTCGCCAGCTGGGTGGTTACCCGGCTGATCGCTCGTCCGATCCAGGCCATGACGTCCGCGACCCGGGCGTTCACCGCTGGGGACCGCCAGGCTCGCGCGGGGGTGCACGGTCCGGGTGAGCTCGGTGAGCTGGCAGCGGCGTTCGACCTGATGGCGGACACGGTCGCACGCTCGGAACGGGACCGTCGCAACCTCACCGCGGACGTCGCTCATGAGCTGCGTACGCCGCTCGCCGCCCTGCAGGCGGGGCTCGAAGAGCTGCGCGACGGCCTGGTTGAGCCCAGTGCTGAAGGGCTGGCCGGTCTGCACGACCAGTCGTTGCGGCTCGGGCGGGTCGTCAGCGACCTGGCCGAGCTCTCCGCCGTGGAGGCCAGCGGTCTTCCGGTTCAACGGACCGAGGTGGACCTGGCCCAGGTGGCCGGCGACGAGCTGGCGGTCCACGAGTCCCAGCTGCGGGCTGCCGGACTGGTGGTTGACAGTCGGCTGGAGGGGCCGTTGATCGTCCGGGCTGACTCCGGCCGGTTGCACCAGGCCGTCGGCAACCTGCTCGCCAACGCGGCCCGATACTGCAGCGCAGGCGATGCGGTCACCGTCGTCTTGCACACCGAAGCCGACCAGGCGGTGCTGGACGTCGTCGACTCCGGCCCCGGTATCCCCGAAGACGAGCTGCCCCAGATCTTCGACCGGCTCTGGCGCGGTCGCGCAGCACGACAGGTCGCCGGCTCAGGGATAGGCCTGGCCGTCGCACGCGAGATCGTCCTAGCCCACGCAGGCACCATCGAGGCGTCCTCGCAGGAGGGCGCCGGGACGACGATCACCATCAGACTGCCCTTGAGCTGCAAGGCTGCCCCCGCCTAAGCTGCAAGGCTGTCCCATCTGAGCTGGTTCCCCGCCCGGGTACTCTGCAGAACTTTCTGCCTCGGTGAAACGCCGCCGGCGAGCGCGCGGCCGCCTTCGTCACACTTCGGTGGCGGCGGGATCCACATCTGATCTCCACATCCAGCACACGGGCTTTACAGCGGCGCCGTCAAGCATGAGTCACACCAAGCACCCGATCAAGGAGAGACACCATGAACAAGCGCACCGCTGGCCTTATTCTCACCGGCGTCCTGGCGACCGGCGCCGTCGGCGCCGTGGCGATGACCCCCGCCTCAGCCACGACCTCGGACAATGTGGTCACCAGCCGGCTCGCCCATATCAACAGCGCGCTGAGCGGGCTGGTCACCGATGGCACCCTGACCCAGGCGCAGGTCGACAAGGTTGCCGGGACCCTCCAGAGCCAGGCGCCGATGGCCGGTATGGGCGGCCGGGGCGGTATGGGCGGCCGGGGCGGTGGCGTTGCCGGGATGAGTATGACCCAGTCCCATGACGCCGCAGCGAAGGCTCTCGGCATGACCAGCGATGAGCTGTATGCCGCCGTGCAGGGCGGCAAGAGCCTGGCGGATGTTGCGAAGGACCAGAAGGTCAGTGTGGACGCAGTGGTCAAAGCCATGGTGACCGACGCTGAGGCCGACCTCGCCTCCGCAGTGAAGGCCGGCACCATGACGCAGGCGCAGGCTGACACGATGAAGAGCTCGCTCACCGAGCGGATCACTGACATGGTCAATGGCGTCCGGGCGGGCCGGGGGATGGGCCGGAGCGCTGGTGGCACGGGGTGGGCCCCGTCAAGCGGCAATGTCTCCGGCGGCACCTCGACCACCCCGTCGCGCACAACCTGACCGACGGGAGCGCCCCGGGTCTCAGCCCGCAGTAGCGAGCGCCCACACCCGCGGGTGTGGGCGCTCGCTGCCTGCAACGGAGCAGGTGCACGGCGGGAGCCGATGGTCTGGTCTTTCCAGTCTTCCGATACCCTATGGGGTATTATGGAGCAGGTGCGCTGGCCGGTCTCGCCGAGCCGTTGGAGCGCTCTGGAGCAGACGATCGACCACGTTGGAGGACCTGATGCGCTCAACTCCCGAAGCTGATCCCTCGGTGGATCCGTCGGTGGATCCGTTGGTGGATCCATCAGCAGACTGGGCACCATTTACGACCCGCACCAGACATGCCAACGCACTGGCGCCCTGGCCGATGCGACGGCGCGTCGCGGTTGCCCTGGCTGCCCCCGTGCTGTTCGGGCTGATGGTCACCGTCTCTGGAGGTTGGGCATCGCCATCCTCGGTCGGGTGGACGGCCCTGGTTGCCATGGCGGCCCTTTCCTGCGCCACAACCCTGGCGACCTACCTCCCACACCCCGGAGCCGGGCTCAGGCTCGACGTCGGATGTACGCCCTGCGCTGCTGTCGCGGCCGTGACCGTGCTCGCCTCATTCGGACTGCTGAGCTCGGCCCCCCGCGACGTGTCCACCGCAGTGCTTGCGCTGGGAGTCTCGGCCTTCGGACTGGTGCAGCGGCTGAAGAACCCGAGTACCTGTCCGGCTTAGCGCCGCGCTCTGCTGCTAGTTGGCCCCTTGGTCCTGCAACCAGGTGCGCAGGGTGGGGATGTCGATGCTGTTGCCCTTCTCCACCAGTGTCTTCAGCTGGGTGGAGGTGGGCGTGTCCAGCGGGGCGCCGAGTCTGCCCAGGATCTGCGCGGCGGAGATCGGCGAGAAGGCATCGACCACCTGCTGGACCGTCATCGACCCCTTGACATCGGCCGGGGATGCAGGAGCCGCCACGCCCGCGCCGCTCTCCTCCGAGGGCGTGCCTGCTTCAGCCACCTGGGTCACGGACGAGCTCTCCGCGTTGGCCCAGAGCCCGGCGCTCATGAACCCGACGACGATCAGAGTGGGAACCAGGATCGACACCGCGACGTAGATCGCGACCGGGATGCGACGGGTGCGGAGCCTGGAGCGTGTCGGCACAGCGCGGCGTCCGCGGGGGAGGACAAGTTCCTGCTGAGGCGCGGTCGTGGCGTCGCGGAGGCTGGCTGGCAGTGGGCTTCTCATTTGGCGATCTCCAGTTCAGTGGCCGCTTGCCGGTCAGGTTCTATGGCGGACGGTGGCGTGCGGCTGGTGCGGAAGGTGGGTATGGCCATGGTCACGGTCAGCCCGTTCTGGCTCGGGCAGGCACCGACACACTCAAGGCATCCGATGCAGGACGTGTCGGTGACCCGGGTCCGCGTGTTCACCGGGATGGTCACCGGGCAGGCCTGGTTGCACAGGTCACATCCGAGGCAGGCCGACGCGTCACGCTGGACGGCTATCGGGCTGAGCTTTCCGGCCAGCGACTGCACCGCTCCAAGCGGGCACGCGTAGCGGCAGAACGGGCGCTGCACGAAGAGTGCCAACACCAGGGTGGCGGCCAGCACGACAAACGCGAGGCTGACCTCGAACTGGGCCACCATCAGGAGCGCGATCCATGGGTCGGCAACCCGGAAGACCATTGTCCCGGTGACGGCCGCGCCGATGACCGCCCAGGCGAGCACCAGCCAGCGGCCCCAGCGCAGGACCCGGTCGATGCGTTGCCACCGCGTGGTGCTGGCGCGAAGGTCCAGCCTGCGGCGCAGTCGTCGAAGCGGAGGCACCCGGTCGGTGACCGCGCGCCCCGCGGCATACACCATCTCCTGCACAGAGCCGAGCGGACAGAGCCAGCCGCAGAAGAACCCCCGCCCGACCAGAGCCAGCACAAGCATCGCTCCAGCCAGCACCAGGCTCGACGTGTGAACGTGCGCCACGGTGCGCCCCGTGGTCACCATGGTCCAGAGGCCCTCGATCCCACCCAATGGGCACCATGCCTCCGCGGACTCCCCGCCGGAGGTCACATGGCCCACGGCCTGCCAGCCCACGACGGCGATCACGGCAGCCTGGACCACACGCCGGGCCCAGCGCACTGAGCGCCCCCACACAGGTCGTCTGCGCGGAACCTGGATCCGAACGTCGGCGGTGGGAAGGCCGACATTCGTCTGTTCGTCGTGCACGGTCATCGGGGCCTCTCTCAGGTTGGCGGCCAAAGGCTCGCCGGGACTCTGGATTTCCGAGTCAGGCTCGTCGACCAGTCAGGAGGACCGATGGATCTCAGATGGAGAGGGTATGGAGGTGGGCACGCAAGAGGCCGGTTGAGAGCGAACTGCACGATGCCGGTCGGGATTGCCCATGCCCCGGGGCGACTGATCTGAGGTCCAGCTGACCCCCTATCTCGACTCGTTGGTGCCTTCTGCTGAAGCCTGTGTGCTTGGCTTGTGGTCCGCGGCCGAGGAACCGGAGCCTTGGGTGTGCATGCAGCCCCGAAGAGCCACGGACAGGCTCGCGCCCTTGGCCATCAGTCTTGCGGCTTGCTGGTAGCAACGGGTTTGAGAGAGCGGGAAGCTGGTATCCATGTGGATCCTCCTGGCGGGTCAAGTGGTTCGGCGCGTTTGTCGGGGAGACCGGATATGCCCCTGGGGGTATCAACCACGGCAAGATGCCGGAGTATTCCGGACGGTTCGCGTTCGAGTTTGGGTCGATGGCCTCGCTGACACGGCGAGCGCCGATGAGAGCTCTCTCATTTGGTTCTCCCGATCAGCTCATAGCGGGCTGTGAGAGTGGCTGCAACGAACCGGGACCGGTTGGTTGGAAGGAAAGGCAAAGACATGATGAAGAAATCCACCAAGCTGACTGTGGCCGGAGCCACGACCCTGCTCGGCGCTTCGCTGTTCGCAGGCGGTGCGTACGCAGCTACCGGATCGATGACTGCTGCAGATGCCCCGGGTCAGGTGGCGCAGGTCAGCGGCGTTGGGCCGGCTGCCGCTCACGCCAGCACGACCGCCATAGCTCACGCGGACGCCAATGCCAGGGGCCTGTTCGGAGCAACTGCGGCGCGCACGCCAGCGGTGGCTCCGACGCCCGTCGCTGCGCATGCCGCAGCGCATGTCACGATGCACGCCGCCGTCCGTCAAGTCGCCCGACCGGCGGTGCAGCAGATGCCTGCGCATCACGCAGGCACGCCCGGAATGACTCAGAGCCACACCGGCATGCATGGCTCCACCGGTACGGGTGGCGCTACCGGAATGATGCGGTAGAAGCACAGGCAACGACTTCGCGGCCTCAGGCAGTGTGGCGGCGGTCGGTGAAGTCTCTATGGGCGGCATGTCGCACGGCGACATGCCGCCCATAACGCTGGGGCCAGCGCATAGGCGAACATAAGGGCTTTGGACGATTTTATGTGAGGCGGTAGCCCATTCCGCGCACCGTCTCGATTCGGGCGGCGCCGATCTTGGCACGCACGTACCGTACATACACCTCGACCACGTTCGAGCCCGGATCGAAGTCCAGCCCCCACACCCGGCTGAGCAGCTGCTCGCGGCTGAGCACCTGATCGGGGTGACGCATGAACTCCTCAGCGAGGGCGAACTCGCGCGCCGAGAGGTCGCACATCGTCCCGTCGACGCTGATCCTGCGCGTCTTGAGATCCAGCTCGAGCCCGCGCACCTGCAGCGACCCGACCGGCCCGGGCTGCCCACCTTTCAGGCGCAGTCGCACCCGTGCCAGCAGCTCGTCGAAGCGGAAGGGCTTGGACATGTAGTCGTCCGCGCCCCCTTCCAGACCTCGCAAGGTGTCGGCCGCCGAGTCCCTGGCGGTCAGCACGATGACCTCGATGGGGTTGGCCTCACCTCGCAGTGTCGTGAGAATGTCGAAGCCGTCGAGCCCCGGCAAACCGATGTCCAGGATCATCAGGTCGAACTGGCCGGACTGCGCATGGGCGAGGGCCGTCGGGCCGTCGGCCGCCACCGTCACTGCGAACCCTGCTGCGCCCAGACCCTTCTCGACGAAGGACGCGATCCGCGCCTCGTCCTCGGCAACGAGAATCCTGCTCACCTTTTCTCCTCATCCTGATGCGACCGTTCCGCGCCGGTGACGAGCGGAATCCGGATCGTGAACGTCGACCCCTGCTCGGGGATGTCTGCGAGCAGCACGGAGCCTCCGTGGGCTTGGGCGATCGCGGACACGATGGACAGACCGAGCCCGGTTCCCTCCGTGCCCCTGCTGGAATCGAGTCGGCTGAACCTCTCGAAGATCCGTGCCTGCGCGTCTGGCGGAATACCGGGTCCGCCGTCGCGCACCGACAGGTCCAGCCACCTGTCCGTTCCGGGCTCTGACACCTCGGTGGCCACGACGATCGCCGCGCCGGGGGTCGAGTACTTCACCGCATTGTCGGCCAGCTGGAGCCATGCCTGGGTGATGTGGCCCGCATCGATCAGTGCCAGGCCGCTCGCAGACTCCACGAGCCAATGACGGCTCGGATCGAGCGCGGAGGCTTTGGCTCCGACCGTCTTCGTGAACGACTCGAGATCAACCTCGGCGAGCTCGACAAAGTTCGGCGCCCGTGACGCGGCCAGCAGCGAGATGTCAGAGACCAGCGTGCTCATCCGGTCGAGCTCGTCGATGGCCAGGTCCCGGGTCGCCTTGACCTCGGCCACATTGCCGGCGTCCAACAGCTCCAGGTGCCCGCGGATGATCGTGATCGGCGTCTTCAGCTCGTGACCAACATCGCTGAGCAGCCGCCGCTGACTGATGGCCGAATCCTGCAGCCGGTCGAACATGGAGTTGATGGTCGCGGCCAGCTCCGAGACATCATCGCTGCCCGTCACAGGGATGCGTTCAGTGAGATCCGCGGCGTTGCTGCTGCTCGCAGCTGCATCGCGTAGCAGGCGGATCGGGCGCAACAGCCGTCCCGCGACCAACGAGGCCACGAGGCCGACCAGGGCCAGGGCGACCAGGGCGACGCGGATGAAGGTCTGGAACGACTCGGCCACCGAGGCAAGCTCGGCGTCAAGGTTGGAAGCGGCAACATACAAACCGGTGCTCGGATCACCGGCGACATGGACGGGAACAATCACATAGCGCAGGGTCCCCAGCGGGCCCTTGGCGGTACCCATCACCACGTGGGTCGGGTCTGCCTCGCGCACGATCCGGGCGACCAGAGCCTCGTCCTTGTCGATACGGAACGGCAGATTCACGGCAGGCACCAGCGCAGCCTCCCCGTCTACGAAACCCAGCACGCTCTCGTTCGCCGCCGGGATGACCTGTTGCAGGGCAACCCGCAGCAGCGCATCGACACTGGTTAGAGGCACGCCTGAGGTCCTGCCCGACGCGATGGTCTTCAGATTCGGGACGGTATGAAGAAGCTGCGCGTCAACGGCTGCCAGAACCCCTTGACGCTGGACGAGATACGAGGCCACCCCAGATGCCGCGAGCCCGAACGCAGCAACCACAAGAATCGCAACCACAATTCTCGATCTCACCGAGAGAATGCGTGGCCCAACGAGAGCTGTGCGCCGTGGCCGCCAAGGTTTGCGCATGTGGGTCATTGTCCAAGCGCTCATCTCCCACGACTCGACCGGGTCGCGAAGTTGTCAATCGGCCCGCAACCCAGTCTCGCATCCGTAGCCGCCCAACGGCTTTCGCGCCTTGGTCTTACGGAACGAGTGCGAGTCGCTCCTGATCCGCGGCCGGATGAGAATTCTCTCATCTGGCTCTTCTGGCCAGCTCATACTGCGCTGAGAGAGTCCCTGTAGCGACCCGGACCAGGGCCGGGAAAGCGGGGTAGACATGAGGGAGATATTCAACAGGGTCATCGTGATCGGTGCCGCCAGTGTCCTCGGCCTCGTATTGGCCGCCGGCGGTGCGTACGCGGCCCACGGATCTCTGACTATGGCGGATGCCCCGGGCCGGGTTCTACCGGTCAGTGGTGTCGGGCTGGCGTCCGCGTCCGCGAGCCCCACCACCACGGCGCACGCCAGTCCCAGCGCCAAGGGCCCGTCAAGTGCGATCACGGTGCAGCCGAACACACCGGCAACGGCACACCCGACGTCGCAGGCCACCTCAATACCGCAAAGCGGTGTACGCCAGGTGGCTCCGCCCGCAGCGCAGATGCTGCCGACGCATCATAGGCAGATGCATTCGCCCGAACCGGTTCACAGCTCCTCCCACATGTAGATGTCAGGGAACTGACGCGCATGGTGTAGCGAGCACCTCGCGCAGGTCGACCGGGCTGCGGGTGAGCCTGTGGTCGGGATTCTGGACGTGGTGGAACGGTGCAAAAGACAAGATCGGTTATACCCCATGGGGTATAGTCGGTCTTTCTCGTTCGATCACCCCTGAGGAGGAACGACCGATGTGTCGACAGGTGAACTGCCGCAGGTGCGGCAGCGCGACGTGGGCTGGCTGCGGCCAGCACATCAACCAGGTGATGGCCGGTGTGCCGAAGTCCAGGCGCTGCCAGTGCCCCCCGAAGGTCTCCTTGGTAGAGCGGATCTTCGGCGGTCGCAGGTCATCTGTATGACCACGGGACGCCACCAGTCACCGGCGAACGCCCC
Organism: Actinomycetales bacterium; assembly: GCA_038236365.1. Classification (GTDB taxonomy): domain Bacteria; phylum Actinomycetota; class Actinomycetes; order Actinomycetales; family Dermatophilaceae; genus UBA4719. The sequence continues at coordinate 31,218 of JBBRZV010000023.1, forward strand.
TGACCGGCCAGGCTGCGAGGCCTGACCCCGGTTCTTGCGTCGGTGTGGGGCCGGCAGCGATGCCCCGATTGACCTTTGGTGGTGGATCTCAGGCTGGTCGACGGCCTCCGTAGATCACGTTCTCCAGCTGCTTCCAGTAGACGTCGACCCCTTGGAATCCGGCTGACCGCAGGTAACCCATTTGCCGCCTAAGAGGGATCATGTAGCGCACGTGGTTTTCGTAGCGAGCCTGCTCCTGCGGCGTACGGTGGTGGCGCTTGCTCGCCGCCTCGGGGTCTTCGCGATCGTTGAGCCGTTGCCATGTGGCTTCGACAACGGGATCCGCGGAGCTCACGGGGTCGTAGTTGAGGTACCAGCCGCCGGGTGTGAGGTGCTCGAAGATCTCGGTGAACAAACCCTGCTTCCGATGGTCGGGCATGTGGTGGATGGACATTGAGGTCACGACGGCGTCGAGGGTGATGGGGATCGCCGCTGGCCAGCTGTCCGTGGACATGTCGAACTCGAGGTACTGGAAGCGTCCCTCGAACGGTCGCATCTCACGCATGCCTTCCCCCATCATCTGCGGTGAGAAGTCGGTGAGAATGGCTGAGCTTCGTGGATACAGACTGAGGATCCCTCGAGCCGCCGCCCCCGTCCCTGCTCCAAGATCCAGGAAGGTGAAGGCGTCCTGTTCACCAAAGGGGAGGAGCTCACCCATGAATCGCCACTGTTCTGCACGCTTTCGTTCGCGCTCCTCAGTGTTCGCAGTCCAGCTCTGAACTCCTTCCTCGGATTTCCAGATGGCTGCATTCGTGTCCGTCGACTGATCCATGTGCAGAAGGCTAGCGGCGCAGCTGGGCGCTGCCGCCACTCGCGTCATCTCCGGAGCCGGACCGGGAAGAACCGGGGTGTTCGCGCGGCGTAGTCGGGGTATCCCGCGAATCGCCTGGCCAGTCGTGTCTCTTCCCATCGTGCTTTCGCGGTGAGAAGGAGAGCCAGCGCCGCGAGCGTGAGGAGCCGGAACCCGCTGCCGGCGGACACCGTGATCGAGGTCATCGTGAGCAGCAACCCGCTGTAGATCGGGTGCCGTACGAGGCGATACAGGCCCCCCGTTCGCAGCTGCGCGTGGGTATTCGGCAATGGCGTGGCCGTCAGGCCGCGCCCGAGTCCGGTTGCGCCGAGCACCATCACGCCTATGCCGACGACGGTGGCCACGCCGGATACGACGGTGAGTGCGGCAGGCACCGGCCAGTCGTGCCGACCTGGGAGCACGAGGAGGATCCCGATCAGCAGGAACTGGGCACTGACGAGCAATCGCGCGGTCCGGACCTCCGAGCGCGCCGGGCGATGCTCGCCGGCAGCGGCGTCATCCGCGGGTGTGTTCACCTGTTGGCTCCTCCATGCAAGGGGTGACTCGGCAGCCTATGGGGGACTTTGAACGTCCGCCAGCAGGTGCGCCGTGAGCCGTTGGGTGAGTCCGTGACCGGTGTGTCCCAGGTCACGGCGCCCAGCCGGTATCCCTTCGCGGGTTCGGTCCGTCAATGAGGCGTACGAAATCCAACCAAGGAGGACATCATGAATGTGAACATGGGTTCAGCTGACCGCAAGCTTCGTGCTTTTGTGGTGGCCCCAGTGCTCGTGATCGCCGGCGTGCTGGTCGGCCCAACAAGCTGGCTCGCGATTGTGCTCTTTGCCGTGGCCGGCGTGATGCTGGCGACCTCCGCCGTCGGCACCTGCCCGCTGTACCTGCCGTTCGGGCTGAGCACCACGCGGCTGCACAAGGTCACCACCCCTCCTTCGGAACGCACCAGCTCGCGCTAGCCTCGGCGTCGTGGTCGCACCGGACGTTCGTAGCCGACTCGCTGCCGAGGTCCCCGGGCTGCTCAGATACGCCCGAACAATCGTGCGTGACGGTCAGCTCGCCGAAGACCTCGTGCAAGACACGCTGCTGCGTGCCCTGCAACGGGCCGACTCCTTTCGAGGGGAGGCGTCGCTGGCCACCTGGCTGCACCGCATCCTTCACAACCTTGCCGTGGACCGCTTCCGCGCAGACCGTGAGGACGCCACCGAAGACATCGAGCGCGAGGTGGAGGAGAGGTGGCATGACCGCTCCTACACAGTTGACGCGGCCACCGTGGTCGAACGGGCCGAGACCCGCGAAGAGCTTGAGGACGCCCTGGTACGGCTGCCCGTCATCTATCGAACCGCCGTGGTCCTTCACGACGCCGAGGGGATGACCGTGGCCGAGATCGCTGACGTCCAAGGCGTCGGGCTGCCTGCCGCCAAGCAGCACCTGCGTCGGGGCCGGATGATACTGGTGGATGCGCTTGCGCAGGGGCGGGAGCGCCGGGATGCACTGCGCGGGGTCCCTCTGCGTTGCTGGGACGCCCGGAGCAAGGTCTCGGACTACATCGACGGTGAGCTCCTGGCGGCGGATCGGCAGCTGGTGGAGCGTCACCTCGAGGCCTGCCCGACCTGCCCGCCGCTGTATGCCGGCCTGGTAGGAACACAGGCGGCGCTCGGTGCCCTACGCGACGCAGACACCGTCGTGCCCATCTTGCTCGCGGACCGCATCAAGGAGCTCCTCAGACCCGAGTGACGCGGCACGCGTGTCCGAATTGTTTACCGGTTCAGCCCACGGCGCGGTGGGCGAGAACGATCGCGTCGAGTGCCTCCGCCGGCTGGCCCTGCCCATCGGTCATCGGTCGACGGACCGTCTCGCTGCGGTCGACGATGAGGTCCGCCGGCTCAATGTCCTGAGCAATGTCACCGGGCCGGTACAACACTGCAGGGTCCTGTGGTCCCCCGTGCCCGGAAGTGAGGTTCTGCAGGTCGTGCCCCACGACCAGCAGTGTCCCGCCGGGGGCGACGGCCTCTGCGGCCGCTCGCATGACAGGGCGGCGGTGGTGCTCCGGCAGGTGGAGGTAGGCGACCAGAACCAGATCGTAGGAGCGCGGCTGCGGGATCCACATCTGCACGTCGGCCACGAGGGTTGTCAGCCGTTCTGCATCGCGGCCGAGGTGTTCCTCAGCGAGCGTTCGGGCCCGCTCCAGTGCTACCGCGGAGAAATCCACCGCAGTGGCCTGCCATCCCCGGGCGACCAGCCACAGCGCGTTGCGACCCTCTCCGGCCGCGACGTCGAGGGCCGTGCCGGGCGGAAGGTCCGCGGTCAGGTCCCGAACCCAGATATTCGCGTCGGCGGACCAGAGGAGCTCGCTCTCTTGGTACTTCTGGTCCCACGTTGTGCTGTCCACTTCGTTTCCCATCTGCTCGTGAGACGCTGCCGGGCGATCGTGCGATCAGGGCGCGACCGGCTGCTTCTGATCCGTGGCCCGCTCGCAGATTCGCCTGTGCGGCATGACACCCACGGTGGTGCCTGCAGTCCTTGGTCAGGCCAGGGAAAGGAAGAGCTTCTCCAAAGCCTTCGTATCCACGGAGTCGGCACCGTCCGTCTCCATCAGGCACTGCTTGAGGTTGGTGCTGATGATGGCGAACCCGGCCCGGTCCAGGGCGTGGTTGACCGCGGCCAGCTGCGTGACGATGTCCTGGCAGTCGCGACCCTCCTCGATCATCCGGAGGATGCCGCCTATCTGGCCCTGGGCTCGGCGCAGCCGGTTGACCACGGCACTCATATCGCCCTGGTTCACGTCCGCCATCGTGGCTCCTTAGAGGTTGTCGGGAATGAGTATGAGTCAGCTGCTTGCTGGCGCAGGCTCGGTTGAGCGTTCGGCGATCTTGGCCCGGATGTCATCCATGTCCAGTGCACGGATGCTGGCAATGACCTCCTCCAGGGAGGCAGCAGGCAGTGCGCCCGGCTGGCTGAACACAAGGATGCCTTCGCGGAAACCCATCAGGGTCGGGATCGACGTGATCTGAGCCGAGCCAGCCAGTGACTGCTCGGCCTCGGTGTCCACCTTGCCGCAGATGATGTCCGGGTGTGCGGCGGAGGCTGCCTCGAAGACCGGGGCGAACATCCGGCACGGTCCGCACCAGGCTGCCCACCAGTCGACGAGCACGATGTCGTTCTCGAGCACGGTCTGCTCGAAGGTTGCTGCGGTCAGCGCTTGGGTCGTCATGAGTGTCCCTCTCGGTGTGCGAATAATACCACTAGGGGTATCAACAAACGGTGGATGTCGAATCTTCCTGGAGATCCAACGGTATACCCAGTGGGGTATATTGTGGAAGGGAGGGCCGATGGACTGCGGCGGTGCCGGAATGTTCGGTCATGGGCTAACGTTGAGTCCTGGCAGATACCCCCCTGGGTATCTGCCGGAAGTACATCCAACGTCCCAGACGGAGTCAACATGCTTGAGGTCCCACTGTCAGCATTCGCCGCGGCGCACTCCGACGGCGCAGTCGTCGTCGACGTACGCGAGCCCGGTGAGTATGTGACCGGCCACGTCCCCGGCGCCGCCCTTGTCCCGATGGGCCAGGTGCAGGCGCGCATGTCCGAGCTCCCCAAGGACCTCCCGATCTATCTCATCTGCGCCAGCGGAAACCGCAGCCTCTCGACGGCCAGCTACCTGATCCGCGCAGGCTACGACGCTCACTCGGTCAGCGGCGGCACCGGAGCGTGGACCCGCGCAGGGCACCCCGTTGTGGTGGGCCAACGGCCCAACGCCGCATGACGCCCGCAGGGACCGCCCCACCACGCACTATCCTGCGAGATCAGGCGCCTTCGAACCAACCCGAAAGGGACCGCCAGGTGGTCAACATCCTCCCCGTCGAGACCCCCACGCTGGGAGACCGAAGCTACCTCGTCCATGACGGCAAGGTCGCGTTTGTGATCGACCCGCAAAGGGACATCGACCGTGTGCTCGACCTTGCCACGGCGACCGGTGTGCGGATCACCCATGTCTTCGAGACCCACATCCACAACGACTACGTCACCGGCGGCCTGGCACTGGCCAAGGCAACCGGGGCGGCGTACCACGTCAATGCGGCCGACGAAGTGGCCTACGAGCGGGTCCCGATCGGCGATGGTGACGTCATCGAGGTCAGTGACGCACTGCGGGTTCGGGTGATTGCCACACCGGGCCACACCTATACCCATCTTTCCTACTCTCTGGAGAGCCATGGTGAGAAGGTCGGCGTCTTCTCCGGCGGGTCCCTGCTCTTCGGATCCACCGGCCGGCCGGACCTGCTCGGGCCCGACCACACCCACGCCCTGGTCCATCACCAGTACGCCTCGGTGCACCGGCTTGCCGCCGAGCTGCCCAACCAGGCGCAGGTGCTGCCCACCCACGGGTTCGGCAGCTTCTGCTCCGCCACACAGTCCGAGGCCACGTCCTCCACCATCGGTCAGGAGAAGCGTGCCAACCCGGCGCTCACCCAGGCTGAGCAAGACTTCGTGGAAGAGCTGCTCGCCGGCCTGGACGCCTACCCCGCCTACTACTCGCACATGGCAGCCGCAAACTCTGCCGGTCCGGGTGCTGCTGACCTCAGGGCTCCTGAGCCGGCAGATGCCGCGGCCATTCGGCGTCGCCTCGAGGCCGGAGAGTGGGTGGTCGACCTTCGCACCCGAGCCGCGTTCGCCACCGGCTTCGTGCCGGGTGTCGTCAACTTCGGAGTCGACGGACAGTTCGCCACCTACCTGGGCTGGCTCATCCCGTGGGGAACCCCGCTCACACTTCTGGGCGAGACCCCCGAGCAGGTTGCCGAGGCCCAGCGTGAGCTCGTCCGCATCGGCGTCGACCGACCAGCTGCCGCGGCCTCAGGCTCCCCGCAGGGCTGGACCGACCGTCCGCTGAACAGCTTTGAGAGGGCCAGTTTCGCCGACCTGGCTCAGGTGCTGCACCACCGCCGCGTGGTCGTGCTCGACGTGCGTCGTGAGATGGAGTGGAGCGAGGCACACATCGACGGCGCCCTGAACATCCCCATCCATCAGCTCCTCGGCCGGGTCGCGGAGGTGCCTGAAGGTGAGATCTGGGTGCACTGCGCAGCCGGGTACCGGGCTTCCATCGCTGCCTCTATCCTGGCCGCGGCGGGCACCCATGTGGTCGCCATCGATGACTCCTTCGCGGAGCAGGCCAAAGCAGCCGGGTTGCCGGTCGTCACCGCCATCGAGCGCAGCGACGTCGCATGAGCGTTGTCCGCGGGGTCCTCCGCCGGTCCACCGCACCCTGCTGAACGGAAGCCTTCCCCTTGCTTGCACTGGCCATCCCCATAGGCCTGCTCATCGGCCTCAGCCTCGGCGCCCTCGGCGGCGGCGGATCGATCCTGACCGTGCCCGCCCTGGTCTACCTGCTTGGCCAGGACACGCGTACCGCAACGACCGGATCGTTGATCATCGTGGGGGTCACGGCGCTGACCGGAATGACGGCCCACCACCGTGCGGGCCGGGTGCGCGTCGCTTCGGGTGTGACCTTTGGAGTGCTCGGGATCGGCGGGACGTATGCCGGATCACGCCTGTCCTCGAACGTCAGGCCCGATGTCCTCCTGGCGGCGTTCTCGATACTCATGCTCGTTGTCGCCGCCGCAATGCTCGCGCGCAGCCGACGCCACGGGCGCGTGATCGGCGACGTGACACCGGACGAAGGTCCGTTCTTCAGGTTGCGGCCGTCCTTGGGCTGCGAGTGCCTGCGTGCGGCGAAGGTGGTTCTGACGGCAACGGCGGTCGGGCTGCTGACCGGATTCTTCGGTGTTGGCGGCGGCTTCGTCGTGGTTCCCGCGCTCGTCCTGGTGCTGGGCTTCTCGATGCCCGTCGCCGTGGGCACCTCGCTGCTGGTGATCTCGATCAACAGCGCGTCGGCTCTGGTCGTACGCCTGGGCCACGGCGTGGAACTCGACTGGGTTCTCATCTCCTCGTTCACCGCGGCTGCCATGATCGGCAGCATGCTTGGCGGCCGCGTCGCGTCGCGGGTGCCCCCCCGGATACTTGCGCGGTCTTTTGCGTTGCTTCTCGTTGCTGTTGCCCTTTACACGGCCGCGCGCAGTATTCCGCAGCTGGTCTGAGCCCATCATCCTTCAGCACCATCCGGTCAAGGAGCCATCGTGAGCAACGAAACATGACCAAGGTGATTCGGAACGCAGACGTCCTCCCGGCGTGGACATCTGTGCTGGTGGTGGTTGCCCACCCCGATGACGAGTCGTTCGGTCTGGGCGCGATCCTGGACGCCTTCACTGGCGCGGGAGCCAGGGTCGAGGTCCTCTGCCTGACCCATGGAGAGGCCTCCACGCTGCATGGAACCTCCGGAGACCTCGCCACCGTGCGCGAGGCTGAGCTGGTCTTGGCGTCCGAGGTGCTCGGAGTGACCAGGACGATGCTTCACGATCACCCGGATGGCGCTTTGAACGAGGTTTGCCAGGCGAGGCTGGCTGCCGAGGTGGTTGCTGTGGCCGATTCTTCTCACCCTGACGGGGTGCTGGCCTTCGACACCGATGGGGTGACCGGTCACCTCGACCATGTCGCCGCGACCTCGGCGGCGGTGCTGGCGGCGGAGATGCTTGACCTCCCCGTCCTGGGGTGGACCCTTCCCGAAACGGTTGCGGCACAGCTGAACCAAGAGCTTGGCGCCTCGTTCAAGGGCCGTGCGGATGGTGAAATCGACCTACGCGTGAGCATCGACCGCCGGCGACAGCTCCAGGCCAGTCGCGCCCACGTGAGCCAGGCACTGCCCGATAGCGTTCTGTGGCGCCGGCTGGAGCTGCTCGGCGACATCGAGAGTCTGCGATGGCTCCGACAGCCGGGTGGGAAGGTGGGTCCTGTGCATGGCCTACCGGCGCGCTAGTCCGCCGTACCAAGGAGACCCAACCTGAGGAGCACGACAATGATGAACACGACGGCATCCCCACGTCGGCAGCCTTTCGACGCCCGAGTGGTTGACACCCAGGCCGTTGACGGCCAGAGGGAGCACTGGGGAGCCACCTTCGGGGCCAACCCCGACATGTACGGCACCGACCCCAGCGAGTCCGGCCTCGCCGCCGCCGAGGCCTTTGCGACCGCGGGCCATGGCAGCGTGCTCGAGCTCGGCGCCGGCCAGGGACGCGACACGTTCTACCTGGCCCGCCAGGGTATGCACGTGACTGCTCTTGACTTCGCCCCGGGCACGGTCGAGACCCTCACGTCCAAGGCCAATGCTGCGGGGCTTGCTGACATGGTGAGCGCGACCCGCCACGACATCCGCCAACCGTTGCCGCTGCCCGACGCGAGCATCGATGCCTCGTACTCCCACATGCTGTTCTGCATGGCCTTCACCACCGGCGAGCTCGAGCGCCTGGCTGGGGAGCTTCGCCGCGTGCTGCGGCCTGGAGGACTGGTGGTCTACACGGCCCGCACCACGGCGGACGCCCACTTCGGCGCCGGCATCGCCCGCGGTGACGACATGTACGAGAGCGGCGGGTTCATCGTCCATTTCTTCGACCGGGCGCTCATCGACCGCCTCGCCGCGGGCTTCGAGCTCATCGACGTCACCGACTTCACCGAAGGCGCCCTGCCCCGCCGGCTCGCGCAGGTCACCATGCGGGTCCTGCCGCAGTAGCAATGGGAACCCACGTGAAAAGGCGACAATCAGGACCTTTGGCACTGACCGGGCCGGCTGGACGACTGGTTGGTTGGGCCCCATGATGCGGACACCAGCATGACGAGCCGGGTTCTTGCCTGCGAAGGATTGCCCCGGCCCACCCCGGTGACATGGCCGCGGCACATGGCTCTTCAGGACAACGGCCGTACAGAGGCACCCTGAATGACTACCGTTCCTGTCATTGGCCTTTCGAGCCCCACTCCTGCAGCGACTGCCTGGGCATCCGAGGTTGTCCGGCGGCAGCGGCGACCCCGCGGTGGTATGCCGTGGCAGGACGCCCGCAGGCAGGCTGGCATGGTTGCAGCTCCTCTCGCAGCGAAGTGGCTGCCATTGCAGGCGGCATGCGGTTGTCGGCTGGTTGACGATCTCGTGGCGCTCTCAGACCTGCCGGTCGCTGACACGTCCGCGATGGACGGGTGGGCCGTTGCGGGCTCCCCACCCTGGAGGGTGGTCGCCGACCTTCCCGCCGGGCGGCTGTTAGAGCACCCGCTCTCCGCCGGGCAGTGTGCGCGCATCGCCACTGGCGCCGTCATACCCGACGGAGCTGACGCCGTCCTGAAGGTGGAAGAGTCTCTGCTCGACGCCGACGGTGTGCACCCCATCGACCCCGGCGAGGTTCCGCGGCCTGGTTCCAATGTCCGCAGGGCGGGCGAAGAAGCGGGATGTGGCGACGTGCTGCTGCCTGCCGGAACTGTCGTGACGCCGCCTGTCCTGGGGCTGGCTGCGGCCGCGGGACACGACACGCTCCTGGTCACGCCGCCGGCGAGCGTCGATGTGTTCATCCTCGGTGACGAGTTGAGCTTCAGCGGTCCGCCGGCGCCGGGCCGCACTCGTGATGCGCTGGGACCGCAGCTTCCCGCCTGGCTCGGTGCTTTTAGAGCGGCCCCACCGTCGATAGTGCGCCTTCACGACCAGTTGGCCGACCTGACTGCCGCACTCACCACCAGCCAGGCCGACCTGATCATCACGACCGGCGGCACCAGCGTCGGCCCACGAGACCATGTCCGGGGAGCCATCGCGCAGGCCGGTGGCCGAGTCGTCGTGGAAGGCGTGCACGTCAAGCCCGGACACCCGATGCTCCTCGCGTCGCTCCCTGGCGGCCGGTGGCTGGTGGGCCTGCCTGGGAACCCGTTCGCTGCGTGCGCGGCACTGCTGACGCTGGTCGGGCCGATGCTCGAGGGTCTGCACGGCCGGAGTGCTGCGATGACCGTCATGGCGACGCTGACGACTGCCGAACCAGGGCGTCCCGGCGACGGGCACCGACTGCTACCGGCACGCCTCGGCGACGACGGTAGCGCCACTGTCCTTCCCTCGTGTGGTTCGGCGATGCTCCGAGGCCTGGCGCACGCGACCGGCCTTGTTGTCGTTCCACCACCCGGAGCAGCTGCCGGTGACAAGGTGGAGTACCTGCCGTTGCCCTGGTAACACATGGTATTCGCGCGAGACGGGCCTCGGGCTGGGAGCACGGGAAGTGTGAGGAGGGTGATCGTCGGGGTCCCCCCTCAGACCAGCCAGCATCCCTGGGAGTCCGTTATTGCGATATGTGATGGAGATCGCATATGCGCATATGTGATCGATAATAGGGACTTTAGTCCCTATTAGGGCTATTGGCCCGGAGAACCATGGCGGTGCCTGCAACCGTCGGTTTATCTCCATAGAGGAGCTGCACAACACATGACCATGACCCCCACCCGAAGGACGTTTCTCCAGGTTGCCGCGGCCGGCACCGCGGTGGCCGCGATCCCGGTGGGGGTGAGAGAGCTCGCCAACCCGCCCGCTGCCGCGGCCGCCGAGACGCCAGGCGTCGAGAAGGTGGTGCCGAGCGTCTGCGAGATGTGCACCGTGCGCTGCCCGATCCTGGTTCGGGTACGCGACGGAAAGGTCGTACGGATCGAGGGAAACCCCAAGGAGAAGTCGACCCAGGGTGCGATCTGCGCCAAGGGCAACGCCGGGGTCTCCCTGTTGGAGGATCCCGACCGGGTGCGCACACCGCTCATCCGGACTGGCAAGCGCGGCGAAGGCAAGTTCCGTAAGGCCAGCTGGGACGAGGCGTACAAGTACATCGCGGACAAGCTGAAGGCCATCCGCCCCGAAGAGCTCGGCGTGGGGCGCCGTCCCAGCGCCGGGGACGCCTTCCTGCTGACCTTCGCGAAGGCGTTCGGAACCCCGAACATCTTCAGCCACGAGTCCAGCTGTCCGCTGGCGCGCAACGTGGCACTGGAGGTTACCCTCGGCACTTCTGGTGTGGCCATCGACTACTCGAAGGTGGACTACCTGGTCTCCTTTGGGCGCAACCACATGGAGACTCTCGCGGTCCCACAGGCACAGGGCATTGTGGCTGGGCTTGCTCGCGGAGCCCGCCTGATCTACCTCGACCCACGTCGCTCTCCGACGTCCACTGCGGCGACAACCTGGCTGCAGCCGCTTCCCGGAACCGACCTCGCCTTCGCCTTGGCGATGCTCCACGTGATGATCGCCGAGAAGCTGCACGACCAGGACTTCGTCAAGCAGTACACCGAGGGCTTCGAGCAGCTGGCCGCCGCAGTGGTTGAGTGCACCCCTGAGTGGGCGGCGACCAAGACCGGCATACCGGCTGGCACAATCCGGGACGTCGCTCGCGACTTCGGGGGCGCCCGCCCGCGTGCTGTGGCCGACTTCGGGTGGTTCACCGCCTCCTATGTCAACGACTTCCAGCTGCGCCGGGCGATCCTCGCCCTCAACGCCCTGGCCGGCAACCTCGAGGTGCCCGGC
>JBBRZV010000024.1:0-41488 GCA_038236365.1 Actinomycetales bacterium
CACCCACGCCCCAACCGGGCCAACCGCAGAACCCAGTGGAAGAACCGGACAGACCGGCGGGTCCGCCATGCCCATTCGCCTAAATCGGCGCAGAATCTCTCACGACCGCTTGCTGATACTTCAGCGGTGGATCGAGGCTCAAGCGCCCTCACGACAGCAGGCCTGGTCGAACGCCTTATGAATGTGGGAATTGACGGCAGAGCTCCCTTCGACTCGGCACGGACGGTCGCGGGCATCGCGATTGCCGGGCACTCCGATGCTGAGCGTTCAGTTGATGCTTTGGTTCGTTCGCATCTGCGACTCGCAGCGGCCGGCGGCTTCGTCACCAGCCTTGGTGGTTTCGTCTTCCTGCCGATCGCCCTGCCCGCCAACGTCTTTGGGTTCTATGCAGTCGCGACTCGGCTGGTCGCGGGCATCGCGTCGATCCGTGGCTACGACATCACCGAACCCGAGGTGCGCGCGGCTGTACTGCTCGCACTGGTAGGTGCCGATGCGGACGACCTGCTCAAGAAGGCCGGTTACGTCAGTATCGGGCCGGTGGCCAATCTGGGCAGTCTGGCCATCGAACGGCTACCCGGACCGGTGCTGATGGCGGTGAACAAGGGCATCGGATTCCGCCTGCTCACCCGGGTGGGCAAGAAGTCGCTGACCAGATTCGGCAAGGCCGTGCCTCTGGCGGGTGGCGCAGTCGGCGCGGGCGTGGACACCTTCCTGCTCAAGCGGATTGCCGACCACGCGCGGCGGGAGTTTCCGCAGAGGGTGCGCATGGTCTCTTGACCGCCCCGCTTCCCTGAGCGCCGCGGCACGAATCCCGTGGGAAACCAGGCGTCCTGCACAGGGGTATCACCAGTCGCCCTTCCGTCCACAGTCACGAGCCGCGGTATGTCGCAACGGTGCGGCGGGCACCACTGTCGTGCCATGACCACAACCATCCACCTGAGCGGACCCGCCGATGTGCTGGCCGTGTTGCCCTATCAGCTCGGTTTCTACCCCCGGGACAGCCTCGTGGCCGTGAGCTTGCGTGGCAGCCGCGTGGGCCTGGTCCAGCGAATCGATCTGCCGCCACCCGAGCATGTGGGCGACGCCGTGGCCGCGATGATGGCTCCGTTGCGCAAGGACAGTCCCCGATCCGTCCTGCTCATCGGTTTCGAGGAACACAAAGGTGACTGTCGAGCGATGCTCGACGAGATGGCAGCTGCCTGTGTGACCGAAGGCGTCAAAGTGACCGACCGCTTTGTGGTTCGCGGCGACCGGTGGTTTGCTCCTGACTGCCATCAGCGCTGTTGCCCGGCCGAGGGTCTGCCCTTGCCTGCTCCCAGTGAGGTTCCCGCAGTCGCGGAGTTCGTCGGGCGTGGCATCTGTCCCCTGCCCGATCGCCGGGCCCTCGCTGAGCGACTGGAGGGGAGCAGGCCGCAGATGAGCAGCGAGCTCTCAGCTCTCGCGGATGACTGGCTTGCGTTACGTCGCGGAGCCACGGACCCGGGGGTGGATGAGCTCGACGAATATCGTGCGACCGAGCTTGACGTCTGGGGGCAGGTCCTGTGGGCAAAGGACACCACTGAGTCGATCCAGGCTCGGCTGCCCGCGAAAGATCTCGCCATGCTTGCCGTTTCGCTCACAGATGTCGACTTGCGTGACGGGTTGATCGCGTGGCTGTGCCCGGGGACGCTGGCCCGGGAGCTCATTGATCCGATGTTGCTGAGCCAGATGAGAGGGACCTTGGGCGAGCAGCCGTGGCTCGAAGGGCAGACCGGGGACGTTGATCAGGTCATCACCCTCCAGCGGATCGAGCGGAGGCTGTGCGAGATCTGCTCTGCTCTGCCGGACCCGTGGGCAGTGCCGGCACTGACCGTGCTGGCGACCTTCACGTGGTGGCGCGGGGATGGCGCGCTGACTCGCGTCGCACTTGATCGGGCGCTCGGGATCGACCCGTCCTATCGCCTGGCCACGCTGCTCGAGCGGATGGTGGACCTGGCGATCCGACCCGAGAGAACCTCCGCATAGCCGCCGGCTTCCGGCAGACCAGGCACGACATGGTGGAAAGGATTCAGATCGGAGCTGACAGTCCGTATAGTTGAGGCAGGTCACGAGTTCCAGCAACAAGCCCCGGCTTGCTGGGCGGCAACCCTCCTCCGCGGTGGGGTGCCCCGGGTGATGACCCGGCTGGCTCTGATCCGAGCCAGCAAGCGCGGGCCTTGACCACGACGGTGGGCCCAGATCTTCCGGGAGATGAGCGTGACCGTCACCTCAGACCAGCATCGAGTGCGAGCCGTGACACCCTCCAAGCAGCCCAAGCCAGTCGGTGAGTCGGCCGCCTGGTCAACCGGGGCGTGGCGCCAGGGGTCGCCGGAAGGCGCGCGGCTGAGCGTGGACATCGGCGATCTCACGCTTGAGACCGGAGGAGCCCTCCCGCACGTGCGGGTCGCGTACGAGACATGGGGGAGGCTGAACGCCGCCCGGGACAATGCGGTCCTGGTCGAACACGCGCTGACCGGCGATAGCCATGTCTCAGGTGTGGCTGGTGCTGGTCATCCGACCCCGGGCTGGTGGCACGGACTGATCGGGCCAGGTCGCCCGTTGGACACCGACCGCTGGTTCGTCATGGCCAGCAATGTCCTCGGAGGCTGCCAGGGCACCACGGGTCCTTCATCGCGAGCGCCCGATGGACGTCCGTGGGGGAGCCGGTTCCCATTCGTGACGATTCGCGACCAGGTTGCGGCTGAAGCAGCATTGGCGGATCAGCTCGGGATCCCCGCCTGGGCTGCGGTCCTGGGGGGGTCCATGGGCGGCATGCGCTCGCTGGAGTGGGCGGTCACCTACCCGGACCGCGTTCGCCGCTGCATCGTGCTGGCCTGTTCCGCCTACGCGTCCGCCGAGCAGATCGCCTGGTGCCAGCCTCAGCTACTGGCCATTCGTCAAGATGCGAACTTTGCAGGCGGTGACTACTACGACCAGCCCGCGGGTCCTGACCTGGGTCTGGGGCTGGCTCGCCGGATCGCGCATGTGACGTATCGCAGCGAGCTCGAGCTCGATGCACGCTTCGGTCGCGAGGCACAGGGGGAGGAACAGCCTCTGGGTGGAGGGGGGCGCTATGCGGTGGAGAGCTACCTCGACCGCCACGCCGACAAGCTGGCCGTTCGGTTTGACGCCAACTCCTACGTGGTGCTCACCGAGTCGATGAACTCCCATGACGTGGGTCGTGGACGCGGTGGCGTGGAGGCGGCCCTCGAACGCGTGACGGCCGACCTGGTCGTCGTGGGCGTCGACTCCGACCGCCTCTATCCACTCAGGTTGTCGCACGAGATCGCCAAGGCCAGTGCCAGCTCAGATCCAGCTCACGTCATCAGCTCGCAGCACGGGCACGATGGCTTCCTCATCGAGATTGGGCAGGTCGGCCAGCTCCTCCGGGAAACGATGTCCCGCACCCGCGCGCGCTGACGACTACGAGGCGGATATCCGATACCGTCGCTGTGCGCGGCAGTGTCGCCGCGGCATGTGACCAAGGAGGTTCCAGTGGCCGTTGTCGTGGGTTATGTGCCGACCAGGGAAGGCCGAGCTGCCTTGCGCCGCGCTTCCGAAGAGTCCGCGTTACGGCGGACCAAGCTGATCGTGATCAACTCCAGCCGTGGCGGCAAGGACTTTGATGCAACCGAAGCCCGCCGGTTCGAGGTGGAGCTCAACAGGATCGAGGCACAGCTCGATGAACTGGGTGTCGAGCACGAAGTCCGCCAACTCGTCCGTGGCAAGGAACCAGCCGAAGATCTGATCGACGTAGCCCAAGAGGTCAACGCAGACTTCATCGTGATCGGTCTGCGCAGACGCACTCCGGTCGGCAAGCTGATCCTCGGGTCGAACGCACAACGCATCCTGCTTGATGCCTCATGCCCTGTACTTGCGGTCAAGGCCGATCTGGACGACTAGACCACGTGAAACCGATTTCGTTGATCGGCTGACAGGCGTTACCGTGCCGCTTGCGGTCACCGTGGCGCAGTCACTGACGCAGCTGAGCGCGTCGCCAAAGCCGGACGTGAGGAGAGTTGGAGCGGCCCGTGGCCCAGAATTGGGGACCTCCGGGGCGCGAGCATGTGACCGGACGTTTTATAATGATGTGCAGCACGACCAAAGGCCCCGCCGGACCGGTCACCGCGCACTCCTCCAAACCATAAACTGGTCACCGTTGACGCGCTGGCGCCCGTCCCACGCGTGACAAACAGCCTCGCGACGAAAGGTAGTCGGTGTCGACTGTGTCGAACGTTTCATCCTGTTCAATGGAAGTCCCATCCTCAAAGATGCCAGCGGAGTTTGCCCATCCGGCCCTTCAAGGGCTCCTGCGTACTGCCGCCACCCACGGTTCGGTGAACAGTGAACAGCTGCGGGTTGCGTTGGTGCAGGCCGAGATCAAACCTACAAGGATGAGAGTTGTACTGCGTTCTCTAAGCCGGCAGGGGATCCACGTGACGCCGGAGACGGGGAGCGCAAGACGTGCAGTCGCCGCGGCCACATCGCGGGTGACGGCAACCAAGAGGACCGCGACCAAGGATGCGGTGGTCAAAGCAACCACCAAGGCCAAGGCGGGCCTCGCAAAAGGGGCCGTTGCCAAGTCCGCCACCGGCACCAGAAACGAGACGAAGAAAGCAGGCGCCAAGATCGCCGCCGCAACCACCGCAACGGTCAGGACCACAACGACCAAGACGGCCAGTGTCAAGAGCAGTTCCAAGGTGTCCAGCTCCAAACTGGCCGCCGCCAAGAAGGCAAGTGCCAAGAAGGCAAGTGCCACGAAGGCAAGTGCCAAGCTGATCAGTCCCAAGACCCCAAGTGTCAAGAGCGGTATTGCCAAGACAGCCGCGGCCAAGACCGCCACGGCGGCCAAGACGGCGGCTGCAGGCAAGACGGCGGCTGCAGCCAGGGCCACCGGTTCGAAGACGACCGCCGCCAAGACAGCTGGTACCAAAGCAACTTCTGCCAAGGCTGCTGCTGTGAAGTCGGCCGCCACCAAGTCGGCCGCCACCAAGTCGACGGCAGCCAGGTCGGCCGCAGCCAGGTCGACGGCAGCCAGGTCGGCCGCAGCCAAGTCGACGGCAGCCAAGACGGCAGCCAAGACGGCCGCCACCAAGACGGCCGCCACCAAGACGGCCGCCAAGTCGACGGCGGCCAAGTCGACGGCAGCCAAGTCGAGCAGCGTCAAGACCGCCCCTGCGCGCACGACCCAAGCCGCTGCGGTCGCTGCCGCCCAGCCTGTAGCCGCCAAGAAGCCAGGGGCCAGGAAGCTTGTGGCCCGGAAGCCTGTGGCCAGGAGGCCCGTTGCCAAGAAGGCTGGCGACGAAGACGGCTCGCTCGTGACCAGCGAGACAGATGGCGATGTCGCTTCGACCCATGACGGGGACGGCAAGGATGAGGTCGACCAGGCCAAGGTCAAGCCCGCCGAGGACGAGAGCGAAACCGCTGGTTTCGTCATCCGCGACGATGACGAGGATGACGCCCCCGCCCAGCAGGTCGTCACGGCCGGGGCGACGGCCGACCCGGTCAAGGACTACCTCAAGCAGATCGGCAAGGTCGCTCTTCTCAACGCCGAGAAGGAAGTCGAGCTCGCGAAGCGCATCGAGGCGGGCCTGTTCGCCGAGGAGAAGCTCAACTCCGGCGACAAGATCGACATGAAGCTCAAGCGTGAGCTGTGGTGGATATCCCAGGACGGCAAGAACGCCAAGAACCACCTGCTTGAGGCCAACCTGCGCCTTGTCGTCTCCCTGGCCAAGCGGTACACCGGTCGCGGCATGCTTTTCCTGGATCTGATTCAAGAGGGCAACCTCGGTCTGATCCGCGCGGTCGAGAAGTTTGACTACACCAAGGGTTTCAAGTTCTCAACCTACGCAACATGGTGGATCCGGCAGGCGATCACACGTGCCATGGCTGACCAGGCACGCACCATCCGGATCCCGGTGCACATGGTTGAGGTCATCAACAAGCTGGCGCGTGTCCAGCGCCAGATGCTGCAGGACCTCGGCCGCGAGCCAACTCCGGACGAGCTTGCCAAGGAGCTCGACATGACCCCGGAGAAGGTCGTAGAGGTCCAGAAGTACGGGCGCGAGCCGATCTCCTTGCATACCCCCCTGGGCGAGGATGGCGACAGCGAGTTCGGCGACCTCATCGAGGACTCCGAGGCGGTCGTCCCGGCCGACGCCGTGTCATTCACGTTGCTGCAGGAGCAGCTGCACTCGGTGCTTGACACTCTCTCAGAGCGTGAGGCGGGCGTCGTCTCGATGAGGTTCGGCCTCACCGACGGTCAGCCCAAGACACTCGACGAGATCGGCAAGGTCTATGGCGTGACCCGAGAGCGGATCCGCCAGATCGAGTCCAAGACGATGAGCAAGCTGCGGCACCCTTCGCGTTCACAGGTCCTTCGCGACTACCTGGACTGAACCCGGCGCCTTCGATTGACCGCCGGCAAGGGGTCACCGGCTGTTCCGCTCGCTGCGGCACCTTGGCGAGCAGCAAGCGAAACCAGAGGGACTGAGATGACGGACGGATCCTTGATCGTCGGCACCGATGGTGCCTGCCTTGGCAACCCGGGGCCGACCGGGTGGGCGTGGGTGGACGAGCATGGGAGCTATCACTCGTCCGGGCAGGTGGTTGGCACCAACAACATCGGCGAGCTGCGGGCTGTCCTCGACGCTCTCCGAGACCATCCGCAGGTTCCTCATCTGATCATCCAGATCGACTCGACGTACGCACGGGACTGTTCCACCACCTGGCGTGCCGGCTGGGAGCGCAACGGAATGCGTAACTCCAAGAAGCAGCCGGTGGCGAACGCCGGAATCGTCACGGACATCTGGGCTGCCCTGGACAGTCGTGTCGGCACCGTGAAGTTCGTGAAAGTTCCGGGCCACGACCCGAGCAACCAGTTCCCGCTCAACACGGCCGCCGACATCCTCGCCAACGCGGCTGCCGAGCAGGCATCTACGGGTGTGCCGGTCGAGAAGATCTCGA
This sequence comes from Actinomycetales bacterium, assembly GCA_038236365.1. GTDB lineage: Bacteria > Actinomycetota > Actinomycetes > Actinomycetales > Dermatophilaceae > UBA4719. The sequence goes on from JBBRZV010000024.1 coordinate 6,985, forward strand.
CGATCGACCTGACCAGCGTCAAGCCGCGCCCGACGTCGTTCGGCAAATGGTGACGCCAGGTTCCCCTTCTGTCAGGGCAGTGTGGTACTCCGTCCCTCACGGTAGCTGAACGGCCTCCCACCTGGCGCGCCTTCAGGAAGGGGCCTCCGATATCCCCGGTGACCCGGCGAAGACCTGAACATGGCTCAAATGAGCTACGCGGGAAACGACGTTTGACCTATACCCGGTAGGGCATCCGGGCCAGATTTCTGCGAAGGCGACCGATGGAATGGTCGTCGCTGTTAGAACTGGCCGCATGAGCCAGCCACGCGTGCCTGTGCGGTCAGGGACGGGGTCCTGATGCTAGGCGTCCTGCTGCTGCTGATGATGATGTTCTTCCTGGCCGCGGTCGTGGTCCTGGCGGTCGACTCGCTGGCTATGCGGTGGGTTGAAAACGGGCAGCCCGACCCTTTTCAAAACCTGGACCGGGTGGCCCTGGCCCGACGTCGGAACTGATATTCCGTCTGTGTGAGACGTCGCCGATACAAGGGCTCTCGCTCAGGGATGGTGTCGGAACCGTCGTTCGAAGGCGTCGTGCAGGGAGCGCAGCGGAGCAGCCATGCGCCATTCGAGTCCTTCTCTGACCGCCCGAAGCTGGGCGAGCCCGTCGCTGGACCACAAGGTTGCCCGAACCCGGTCACGTGGGCGCCGCGCTGCGGCGGCGGCTCTGAACACCGTTCGCGCGTCGGTGGCGAAGTTCTCCGGTACCGGACCCGGTGGCGCGTAGCGCGAGCTTTCGACGGCGTGGACAACCCTGCCGAGCGCCTCGGAGTCCGCGCCCTGGAGGAATGCCGCTCGCTCGTAGTAGGCACGCTGCTGCCGTGGCGTACGGCTCGGGGCGCGCGCGATCCCCAGATCGCTCAGCGATGACGTCAGGCCTGCCCACTGCACCTCTACTCGCTGTTCGGCCGTACGCGCCCTGAGGAGGTTTCGTCGCCGACGCCACCCGGCTGCCGTGGGCACGATGAGGGATCCGAGAAGGCCGAGCAGGTAGGCAAGCAGGACCAGCCCCCAGCCATGGGTCAGCCAGCCCAGCACGGAGGACGAGCGTGCGCCGGCAGCTTTTGCGGCGCGTGCTGCCTCCGTGGTATCGGCCAACTTGGGCCCGGCGCCACGGCCGGTTGTACTCGAGCCCGTCGCGGCGCTGCCGTCGACGGGGGCCCCGCTGGAGCTGGCGGGGATTGCATACGCCGGAGGCGTAGCTCGCGACGGCGTTGGCTCGAAGCGGGTCCAGCCGATGCCGTCAAGGTAGAGCTCGGGCCAGGCATGGGCATCTGATGCGGTGACGGTCCACACGCCGATGTTGGACCGTGTCCCTGGTAGGAAGCCGAGCGCCATATGTGCGGGAATGCCCGCAGCGCGCGACATCATCACCATGGCGGTGGCGAACTGTACGCAGTAGCCCTTCTTGGTGACCAGGAAGTTCGTCAGAGGGTCGAAGCCGGCGTCCTTCCCGGAGCGGTCCTTGGCAGGGGGAGCCAGGGTCAGTGAGTAGGAGAAACCTCCGGTAGCCCGCAGGTACTGCTGAATTGCCATCGCCTTGTCATAGTCCGAGGTCTTACCGGTCGTGAGGCGCTCGGAGAGAGCGCTGACCGGTGCGGCGGACGGCCCGTCCAGCTTCAGGTCGACGCTGAAGGACGGGCGTTCCTGGTCACTGAGCGAGGGAGTGTCCTCCAGCATCGCGGTCGTGGGCTTCAGCCGCCAGTATGAAGCCGTGTAGCTGTCCGGACGCTGGGCCACCCTGACGTTCTGGGTATGGTCTTCCGCTCCCCACCTGATGCCGTTCAGCTGGGCAGAGGCCAACGGATAGCCAACCGCAAGGTTGGGGTCGTTGAGCAGGTTGTGATCGACGGTCAGCGTGAAACGTGTCTTCGGGACACTGGGCAGGAGCCCGCGCGGTGCGGGGATGTCGGGCGCCTCGGACAGAGTCAAAGAACCACCCAAAGGCAACCACACGCCAGGGGCGGAGCGATAGAAAGAGCTGACCGCGACACGCAGAGGCGGCGGTGACGGGTCATTGGTCGTGTACCTCAGCACCGGCTCGGTGGTGCGTGCCGTGAGGTCCTCGGCAAGGTTGATGTTCAGCGAGAAGCCCACCCCAGCGGAGACGTTCCCGCTGGCAAGCGGACTGCGCCCAAGTCCTGACGCGAGGAACTTCGGATTCAGGTGGGGCAGACCCACGGGCACAGCGACCGCTGCGACCAGCGCTGCCAGACCCAGGGCACGAGCGATCGAGGCGTAGCCGTACACGCCCTGTGAGTCGCGACTTTCCTTGACCGGTGTGCGTGCAATCGCCATCGTGGTGGCCCAGCGACGGAGGACGGCGCTCCCTTGTCTCCCGACCAGGATGAGCCACATGGCGGCAGCGGTCAGGAAGAAGATGAGGGGCAGCGACGGGCCGCTGTTGGCCGCTGAGGCCAGGAACGTGCTGAGCAGGGGCAGACCGGCTAGCGAGGGGGAGCGGCGCGTGACCGCCAGGAAGTCCACTGACAGGGCGACCAGACCCAGCGCACAACCCACGACGAAGATCAGCGCGGGTGTCGAGGGGGCCGGCGCGGCATACGTGTGAGCAGCATTGAGGGCCTCTTGGCTGCGCCTGACCGCGAACCTGAGCGTCTCGATGTACGGGAGGCCGTGCCAAAGATGCCCTCTGCCGTATATCCAGCTTGCCGCCAGGACAGCACATACGAACTGCGTCACGAGGACCTGCCAGTCGCGCAGTGCAAATGATCTGGCGCCGACCCCGCTCAGGGCGATCACCGCGAGCAGCAGCCCCGTGCCGACGAGCCATGTCGGCTCCTGCAACAGGGTGGTGATCGGCCAGGCCGCGGCCAGGGTGGCCATCGCGGCGAGCGTCGCGTCGACGCCTCGACCCTTCATGGCCTGTCTCCGGCCGTGACTGCTGAAGGGGATGACACGGTGTCCCATGCCTGAGCGACAGCCAGGCCCGAGCCCACGATGCAGGTGCTCCAACCGGCAGTGCCAAATATTGCGGCATGGGCCACCGTCTCGTCGGCTGGCGGTCCGGGGCGCCCTCGGCCGAAGCTCGTGGTGTCGAGCAGGAACAGCAGACCGGTGCCGCCCGGGTGGCGCAAGGCCGCGATCCGCTCCAGAACGCCCTCATCGCGGTCGGTCACGATGGCGACCACCAGTCCGCCGACCGAAGTCAGGGGGGTCGAAGCGTTGAGCACCTCTTCGAGCTCCTGGTCGCCGCCGAGCTGCGCCACCGCAAGTGCGGCCATCGCATCGTCGATCTCAACGGTCTGCATGCCCTCGCCGCTTGCGGTTTCGCTGGTCACGAGGTGCAGGGCATAACTGTGTCTGGAGAGGTGCGCGGCGACCGAGGCAGCCGCGGTTACTGCCCATTCGAATGACCCCAGAGTGCCCGACCCCTGGTGCCCTCCAGCGCGGGAGTCCATCACGATGACGGCACTACGCCGCGCCGGCCTATCCTCCTGGCGAACCATCAGCTCGGATCTGTGGGCAGTGGTCGGCCAGTGGATCCGGCGAAGATCATCGCCGTCGCGGTAGGTCCGGATGGAGGCATCGTCCTCACCGTGCAACGCAACCATGTAGGGGATGGCACCCTCCGCCCCGAGACCGTTCCCGCGGGGTCGCCGACTGCCGAGGTGCTCTATCCGCGGCAGGATCAGGATGTCGGTAGTGCCGGGCACGGTGGTGGCGATCGTAGCCAGGCCGAACGGGTCCCGAACCCGCAAAGTCAGGGGTCCTAGGCGGTGACGACCACGCAGGTGGGAGCGGATCTGGTAGTCCACCTCGCGAATCTCACCGGGATGCATGGGCGGCAGAATGAATCGCGGTCCTTCACCGAGCAGGTGCTCCACCCGTTCTTCGGCCAGCTGGAGCTGGGTCCGTTGCCCCGAGGTGTTCTCGAAGATCACCTCGACGCTGGCGCTCTGGTCGACGGCCAGCCGGACCGGGTCAATGATGCGGGTGACAACGAGGCCGTTGCTGCTGCTCCTGGTGGCGAGACTGGCCAGCAAAGGCAAGATGGCGAGAAGCACGCCGACGCGCGTGATGTCGATGAACCCGAGCAGGAGTCCACCGAGCATCAGCGTCAGGCCGGCCGCCACGAAGGCGCGGCCTCGGGTGGTGAGCTTGTCCCGGATGCGAGTCACTGTCGTGGACCGTCCTGCCCTTATGCCGTTCAGCGTGCCGACGGAACGGGGACGCGCTGGAGGATCTCATGTATGACGTCGGCGCTGGTCCGTCGAGCCACATGGGTCTCACCCGAGGTGATCATCCGGTGGGCCAGCACGGGCTCGACCAGCGCCTGAACATCGTCCGGAAGCACGTGATCACGCCCGGCCAGGGCGGCAAAGGCCCGGGCGGCTCGAAGGAGATGCAGGCTGGCACGCGGGGAAGCCCCGAGGCGCAGGGCCGGCGTGTTGCGGGTCGCGGTGGTGAGGTCGACGACGTAGGCCTTGATGGCGGGGCTGGCGTAAAGGGTTCGCACGGTCTCAATGAGCTCGGCAATGGTGTTGCCGTCGGTCACCGGGGTCATATCGTCGAGCGGGAACGCGCCGCCATGGCTGTCCAGCATCGCGACCTCGGCGGCCGGCGACGGGTAGCCCATCGAGATACGGGCCATGAAGCGATCCCGCTGGGCCTCCGGCAAGGGATAGGTGCCCTCCATCTCGATGGGGTTCTGGGTGGCCATGACGATGAAGGGCCTGCGCAGCTTGTAGGTCTGTCCGTCAACGGTGACCTGACCCTCTTCCATGCACTCCAGTAGTGCCGACTGAGTCTTGGGCGAGGCGCGGTTGATCTCGTCACCGACCACCACGTTGGCAAATATTGCGCCCTGCCGGAACTCGAACTCGCGCAGGTCCTGGTTGAAGACACTGACGCCCGTGATGTCGCTGGGCAGTAGGTCCGGGGTGAACTGCACGCGACGCACCGAGCAGTCGATGGACTTGGCCAGAGCCTTGGCCAGCATGGTCTTGCCGACGCCGGGAACATCCTCGATGAGCAGATGCCCCTCGGCGAGCAGAACGGTGATCGCCGTGTTGATGACATCAGGCTTGCCTTCGATGACCGTTGCCATGGCCAGGCGCATCTTGTGAGCCACCTCCGAGACCAGCTCGAGTCCAGCCAGACCGGCTGTCGGTGACTCCTGCATGACCTGATCTTCTACGAGTCCTTCGCGTGCCGCGCCAATTGCGCTCAAGGTACCTCCCGGCTTGTTTCCTCGATCCTGCCCCACATGGACCGCCACGTCATCGGAAGCCCCGAATTTCTCTCGTCCGATCAACGGTCGACCTCCCCTCGATGTCCGCGCTGGGGCCTCTCCTGTCGCCTCATCTGGGATCGACTCCCGATTGGACCTCATGACGGTGGAGGCTCTGTGGCAACTTTTCCTCCACCCCCCTGACTGTGCGCTGACCTGCATAGATGGATCGAGATTGGGACGAATTTTGGCAAAGTACCGTCATTGGTGGTGCATGGTGGAGTAGAGTGGAGGATCAGGGAAAAAGGTCGTGATCAGCGACCGACAACGGGTGATCGAACGGGGAAGGAGGCGCGCTGTGTTCCTCGGCACGCACACTCCCCGGCTCGACGAAAAGGGCCGGCTTTTCCTGCCGGCCAAGTTCCGCGATCGTCTGGCCAGCGGTCTGGTGGTCACCAGGGGCCAGGAGCGGTGTCTCTATGTATTCCCGATGGACGAGTTCGGTCTGGTGGCCGAGACCATGCGCACCGCCCCGCTCACGAACAAGCGTGCTCGTGACTTCCTGCGTGTCTTCCTGTCAGGCGCCTCCGACGAGATCCCCGACAAGCAGGGTCGCGTGACCATCCCGTCAGCGCTCCGCCAGTACGCGGGGCTCACGCGGGACTGCACCGTCATCGGCGCCGGCACGCGCGTCGAGCTGTGGGATACGACCGCATGGAGCACCTACCTCCAGAGCAACGAGCAGGGTTTCGCCGACCAGTCCGAGGAGGTCATCCCAGGACTTCTCTGACCACAGGCCAGCGACCGGCCCAGCCCCTGAGGCCCGGTCTCCACCCGCTTCGTGTCCCGACCTCACTTCCCCGATGTCGGGCCGCACCTCCTTGAAGCGGTTGGAGACCTGACACCAGGGTCCGGACCACAGCGGCAGAACCTCAACGAAAGAAGCGCAAGATCCGCTACTAGCCTAGGAAGAGACGCAGCAATGAACGATCGCGGGACAGGGCGGGCCCGGCACGTGCCTGTCATGCGCGACCGCGTCCTCGAGCTGCTGGCACCCGCACTTCAGGAGCCCCACTCGGTCATGGTGGATGCCACGTTGGGAATGGGCGGTCACAGCGAGCTGATTCTGGAGCGGTGTCCGGACGCGCGAGTCGTGGGCATCGACCGCGACCACGAGGCCCTGGACCTGGCCGGCGAGCGACTGGCTCGCTTCGGTGACCGGTTCACCGCTGTCCACGCCGTTTTTGACAAGCTACCGCAGGTCCTGACCGAGCTCGGGCTGGTTGGCCCATCGGGGCACGCGGGCGTCTCCGGCGTGCTGCTCGATCTGGGGGTCTCCTCGTTACAGCTGGACGAGCAGGAACGCGGGTTCGCCTACCGGCATGACGCCCCGCTGGACATGCGGATGGACCAGAGCGTGGGTGTCACGGCCGCACAGGTCCTCAACACCTATGAGCAGGCCGATCTCGAACGCATCCTGCGCGAGTACGGAGAGGAGCGATTTGCCAAGCGAGTCGCCTCTGCCATTGTCCGCGAGCGTGAGCGGCAGCCCTTTGCCAGCTCCGCCCGGTTGGTCGAGCTTCTGCGTTCAGCGATCCCGTCCGCATCGCAGAAGAGCGGCGGACACCCGGGCAAGCGCACCTTCCAGGCGTTGCGGATCGAGGTCAACGCCGAGCTGAGGGCACTGGAGGCCGCGCTTCCGCAAGCCATCGAAGCTCTTGCTGTGGGGGGTCGGATCGCGGTCCTGAGCTACCACTCCCTGGAGGACCGGCTCACCAAACAGGCACTGGCCGCTGCTGCCCATGACAGCACACCTCCGGGCCTGCCGGTCGAGCTTCCCGAGCACGCGCCATACCTGCGTCTGCTCACCCGCGGAGCAGAGGAACCAGACGCGGCGGAGACAAGCATGAACCCGCGGGCGGCATCCGCCCGACTGCGGGCAGCAGAGCGCATACGGACCTCGAAGGGACGCCACGCATGAGCCAGATGACGTCAGCGGCAAGGGCTGGGGGCCGGCCCCTGCACCGGCCGACCACCTCCACCCCGAAGCTGCGTGTGGTTACCGGGGCAACCCCCCGACGCGGCGCAGCGTTCGGGATCATCTGCGCGACCCTGCTCGGCGTCGGTCTGATCGGGCTCCTGCTGCTCAACACCGCCCTCGCTCAAGGCTCGTTCATCCTGCACGACCTGCGGGCGACCTCGGGTCGGCTGATCGACACGCAGGACGTCCTGACCCAGTCGCTGGAGGCCTCCCGGGCTCCGGCAAGTCTCGCTGCCAGGGCGGCCAAGATGGGGATGGTGCCCTCAGAGTCGGCGGCCTTCCTCCGGCTCTCGGATGGCAGGGTCATCGGCGTGGCGAAACCGGCACAGCCCGTTCCCGGCTTTACCGTGGTGCGGACGGCAGCGTCGTTGCCCCTTGTCGCACCAGCCGCGGCAAAGGCCGTAGGAACGACGGCCACGCCAGCGACGAGGTGAGCACGTTGACGCAGACCCGAGGCCGCGGCCCGGGCCAGGCTCGCCCCGCGAGGGCTTCGAACCCTGCCCATCTACGCGGGAGACGTCCACCGCGGCCGGTGCGCCTCGGTGTCGCCCACCCGGCCCGTCGCGTTCGTTTTCTCATGTTGACCGTGCTCTTCGTCTTCAGCCTCTTCGCCGCGCAGCTGCTCCGGCTTCAGGCTCTGGACTCCTCGACCATGGCCAGCGCCGCGCTGAAGAGCCGTTTGAGCGTCGTCGTCGTGCCCGGGCTGCGTGGCAACATCACCGACTCGAAGGGCGTAGTGGTGGCCACGAGCATCGAGCGCCGCAACGTCACGGCTGACCAGAGCGCCATACCCCAGTACAAGAAGAAGGGGCGAATGGTTGGCGTTGCAGCCGCGGCGGCGGACCTTGCTCCGATCCTGGGCAAGTCCGCGGTTGAGCTGTCCGCGACGCTGACCGGCGCTCGTCGCTTCGTGTATGTCGCCAAGGGCATCACGCCGTTGAACTGGCGCAAGATCCAGGCCCTCGGGATCCCGGGAATCTTCAGCGAGCCAACCTCGACCCGTTCCTACCCGTCATCCTCGGCGGCCGCCTCACTCGTGGGCTGGGTCGGTGCCGACGGATCTGGCGGTGGCGGGCTCGAGCTGCTGTTGAACAAGGCCCTGGAGGGTAAGCCGGGGGAGTCCACCTACGAACAGTCCGCAGACGGCCGGATCATTCCCACGGGTGCGCAACAGATCACTCCGGCCATTCGTGGCAGCGACGTTCGGCTCTCGATCGACAGCGACCTCCAGTGGTTCGCCCAGAACGCCATCGCTCAGAAGGTCGACCAGACCGGCGCCCTCTCCGGCACCGTCGTGGTCATGCGGGCCAAGACCGCCGAGCTCCTGGCTGTCGCGTCCTATCCGACGTTCGACCCAAACAACATTGCCAAGGCCACTGGCAGCCTCAGCAACAACGCCTTTGGCGAGGCATTCGAGCCGGGGTCGACGGCCAAGGTCATGACAGCGGCGGCAGCTCTGCAGGAGGGCGTGGCGACACCGGCGACCCCGGTTGTCGTTCCCAACCGGCTACCTCGCGCGGGCACCTCGTTCAGGGACGCAGAGGAGCACGGCGTCGAGAAGCTGACGTTCGCCGGAGTCATCGCCCAGTCGAGCAACATCGGCACCATGATGGTCGGCGAGAAGGTCCCGCCCGCCACCCTGGAGAAGTATTTCCGCGGCTTCGGCGTCGGTCAGAAGTCCGGCATCGGCTTCCCGGGTGAGACGGCCGGACTGTTCGCCCGGTCCAAGGACTGGAGCGGTTCCCAGCGCTACACCGTCATGTTCGGCCAGGGCCTGGCAGTCAACGCCATCCAGGTCGCCAGCGTCTTCCAGACCATCGCCAACGGGGGGGTGCGCGTGCCTCCGACCCTCGTAGCAGGCACTGCCAACGCCGATGGCACCTTCGCGCCGACACCGCCCACCACACCGGTCCGTGTCATCTCGAAGCCGGTTGCCACAACGCTGAGCCAGATGCTCGAGTTCGTGGTCGGAGACGGCGGCACGGCCCGTCAGGCGGAGATCCCTGGCTATCGGGTGGCGGGCAAGACCGGCACGGCCGACCGCGTCGGCGCCAACGGTCGCTACTCGGGCAAGACCGCGTCCTTCATCGGTTTCGCCCCCGCCGACAAGCCGGAGTTCGTGGTGGCCGTGGTCCTGCAGAACCCGATCCGCGGATACTTCGGCGGGTCGACGGCCGGCCCTGTGTTCAAGGACGTCATGACCTACGCGCTGCAGGAGTTCGCGGTTCCTCCAACTGGCACCCCGCCGCCTGTCATGAAGCTCAAGGTCGACGACGCGCCGGCATCTGTGGACAAGGCCGAGGCGGCCCTGAAGCCGGTGTCGGGTCTCCAGGGCCCGGCCGGCTCGCGGTAACGTCTCTTCGTGGTGAAGCCGTGAACGCATCTCTGCGTCCCCGATCCCCTCACGTCATCAGCCTCCGTTCCGTGGCTGCGTGTGCGGGGGTTCCAGCGACCCCTGACGGCACCGGAGTCGTGCTGGACCCTCGCGTGGTGGTGACGGGCGTCACCCTGGACTCGCGCGCCATCAGGCCCGGAGATCTGTATGCCGCACTGCCCGGCGCCAACGTGCATGGCGCAAGCTTCGTCGCCATGGCTGTGGGGAATGGTGCAGCCGCCGTGCTGACGGACCCGGCGGGAGCAAGCCTGCTTGCGCTCAGCGAGATGCCCGTCCCGGTTCTCGTGGTTCCGGACCCCCGGGCCTCCCTCGGCCCGGTTGCGGCTCTGGTCTACGGCCATGCGAGCGAGCAGCTGACCATGCTGGGGATCACCGGAACCAACGGCAAGACGACCACGGCCTACCTGCTCGACTCGGCCCTGCGAGCCCTGGGGCACGTGACAGGCCTGATCGGGACGGTCGAGACCCGGATCGGCGAGGATCGCATCAAGAGCGTCCGGACCACGCCCGAGTCCGCGGACCTGCATGCGTTGTTCGCCGTGATGCTCGAACGCGGGGTGGATACCTGCACCATGGAGGTGTCCAGCCACGCCCTGGCGCTGCACCGCGTCGACGGGGTGCGTTACGACATCGTGGCCTTCACCAACCTGTCGCAGGACCACCTGGACTTCCACGGGTCGATGGAGAGCTACTACCTGGCCAAGGCCTCGCTGTTCACCCCTGAGCGGGCGCTACGGGGAGTGGTGTGCGTTGACGACGAGTGGGGGCAGCGACTGACCCGCGACTCCGGGGTGCCGGTGGTCTCGGTCTCGTCGCGTCAAGATCGCCGGGCCGACTGGCAGATCAGGGCTGTGGGACAGGGTGCTTCCGAGTTCGATCTCATCGGCGACAGTGGAGAGCTGTCCCTGCGCTCCGCACTGCCCGGAGACTTCAACCGCGTCAACACCGCGGTGGCCGCCCTGATGCTGATGGCTGCCGGTCATGCCAATGACGCGATCGAGACGGCTCTTGCGACCGATCCGCATGTGCCCGGCCGGATGGAGCGAGTCCTCGGGGAGGACTTCCCATCCATCGAACATGCAAGCCGCAGCCGTATGCCGCTGGCTGTCGTCGACTTCGCCCACACCCCTGATGCAGTGGCGGCGGCACTGAAAGCCCTTCGACACAACACCTCCGGGTTGCTGATCGTCGTTCTGGGTGCCGGGGGAGATCGTGACGCCGGCAAACGGGACGCCATGGGTGCCGCGGCGGCCGCACACGCGGACATCGTCTTCGTCACCGACGACAACCCACGATCCGAGAACCCTGGGGAGATCCGGGCGGCGCTCATGCGTGGAGCGATCGCGCAGGACCAGTCCGCAGACCGACCGTCGGAAGGGCGAATCCGCGAGATCGGCGACCGAGCTGCCGCCATTCGAGCGGGTGTCGCCGTGGCTGGTGTTGGCGACACTGTCGTGGTCCTGGGCAAGGGCCACGAGAGCGGACAGGAGATCGCCGGCGTGGTTCACCCCTTCGACGACCGGGTAGAGCTGAGAGCGGCCCTGGTCGATCACGCTTCGTCCAACAAACCTTCGGCCGGCCACGAGCGAGGCTCGACATCCAGCGACGTCATCCGTGGCGAGGCCCGGTGATACCGCTCAGGCTCTCTGAGATTGCCCGGATCACGGGAGGCCAGATTCAGGGCCTCGACGCTGCGTCAGCAGATCCGCTGGTGGACGGGCCGGTGGTCACCGACTCACGCGATGCCGCCGCGGGCAGCCTCTACATCGCCCGGATCGGCCAGGCCATGGACGGGCACGAGTTCGTCGCCGCGGCCCGAGCCCAGGGCGCAGTCGCCGCCATCACCTCGCGACCGGTGACAGACCTGCCGTGTGTCGTGGTCGAGGACGTCCAGGTGGCTTTCATCTCACTGGCCCGCGCACTGGTCGAGCTCAACACTGAAACCGTCGTGATCGGCATCACCGGCTCTTCGGGCAAGACCAGCACCAAGGACCTGCTTTCGTCCGTCCTCCAACACCACGGTGAGACGGTCGCCACCATGGGTTCGCTGAACTCCGAGGTCGGCGTTCCCCTGACGGTCTGCCGGATCACGCCGAAGACGGCATACCTCGTGATCGAGATGGGCTCTCGTGGGATCGGCCACATCGCGTATCTCACCGGCATAGCACCGCCACGTATCGGCGTGGTTCTCAACGTCGGCACGGCACACCTCAGTGAGTTCGGGACTCGTGAGGCGATCGGTATCGCCAAGGCCGAGCTCGTGCAGTGTCTGCCGGCAACCGGATTCGCCGTCCTCAATGCTGACGACCCGGTCGTCGCGAGAATGGCGGGCCAGACCCGGGCACACGTCATACAGGTGGGGAGGTCAGACCGGGCAGACGTCCGAGCCACCGGCATCTCGCTCGATCTGCAGGCGCGAGCGTCCTTCACCCTCGTCACGGACCAAGGCAGCGTGCCGGTTGCCCTCGGGCTCCACGGAGAGCACCACGTGGCCAACGCCCTTGCCGCGGCAGCCGTCGCCCTCGAGGTGGGGATGTCGTTGCAGGCCGTCGCCACGGCGCTGGGGGAGGCCCGCCCGATGAGTCGATGGCGGATGGAGGTTCACGAGCGCGTCGACGGCGTCACGGTCATCAACGACGCCTACAACGCCAACCCGGACTCCATGCGTGCCGCCCTCGAGGCTCTGGTGACCATGGGCCACGGTCGCCGGACCTGGGCCGTTCTGGGTGAGATGCGTGAGCTGGGGCCGGATTCCATCATCGAGCATGAGGAAGTCGGCCGACTTGCCGTGAACCTGAGGGTGACACGCCTGGTTGCCGTGGGTGATGGGACACAGCCGGTCGACCTGGCTGCCCGCAAGGCGGGCGCGTCTCTCGAGGAGTCGACCTGGGTCCCCGACATCGACGCCGCACATGACCTGCTCCGGCAGCGTCTTGCCCCAGGCGACGTCGTGCTTCTCAAGTCCAGCCACGATGTTGGTTTGCGGTTTCTCGGTGATCGTCTCCTGGATGCTCACGCGTCAGAGGTCTCTTCATGAAGGCTGTGCTGCTGGCCGCAGCGATATCGCTCGCAGTCACCTTGCTCGGCACACCGATCTACATCAAGTTCCTGGTCCGCCGCAACTATGGGCAGTTCATCCGCGACGACGGACCCACGTCGCACCACACCAAGCGTGGCACCCCCACCATGGGCGGTGCTGTCATCATCGGCGCCTCACTCCTGGCCTACGGCGCCGCTCACCTGTTGACGGTTACCCCGTTCACGGTCAGCGGGATTCTGGTTCTGTTCCTGATGGCTGGGCTGGGGCTTGTGGGCTTCCTCGACGACTACATCAAGATCTCCAAGCAGCGGAGCCTCGGGTTGCGCACCAAGGAGAAGCTGGCGGGGCAGACGCTGGTAGGCGTGATCTTCGCAGTCCTCGCGCTGCAGTTCCCGAACAGCCGGTTCCGCACTCCTGCGGTGCCATTCGTGTCATTCGTCCGTGATACGAATTTCAACTTCGCCTTTACCGGGACTTTGGTCGGGCTGTTGCTGTTTGTGATCTGGGCCAACCTGATGATCTCCGCGACCAGCAATGGTGTGAACCTCACCGACGGCCTGGACGGCCTGGCAACCGGCGCGGGCGTGATGGTGTTCGCGTCGTATGTCCTGATCGCCATCTGGCAGTCCAACCAAAGCTGTCAGTTCAACCCTGGCGTCAAGTGTTACGAGGTCAGAGACCCCCGCGACCTGGCTGTGGTGGCCGCGGCGCTCATGGGCTCCTGCTTCGGCTTCCTGTGGTGGAACGCCTCTCCGGCCCAGATCTTCATGGGTGACACGGGGTCCCTCGCTCTTGGGGGCGCCCTGGCCGGACTCGCCATCACCACCCGGACCGAGCTGCTCGTGGTGATTCTGGGCGGTCTGTTCGTCATCATCACGCTCTCGGTGATCATCCAGGTCGGCTTCTTCAAGATGACCCGAAGACGCGTGTTCAGGATGGCCCCGCTCCAGCACCACTTCGAGCTCGCGGGCTGGAACGAGATCACGATCGTCATCCGTTTCTGGATCGTCGCCGGGCTCTTCGTCGCCCTGGGACTGGGCGTCTTCTATGCCGAGTGGGTTGTCGGAGCGGCATGAACACCATTGATCCCAGCTACGAGCCTCGCGAGGGGTCGCGAGATCTCACCCACCGCGACGCCGACTGGTCAGCACTTCGAGTCGTGGTCGCAGGCCTCGGCATCAGCGGCTTTGCGGCTGCCGACGCGCTCTCCGAACGTGGCGCGATCGTCACGGCGTTCAGCGCCGACGCCACCCCTGCGATCATCGAGCGCGCGCGGATCCTCGAGATCCTTGACGTTGATGTTCGTCTTGGACCCGAGCATCTGCGTGACCTGCCCGAAGGTGCCGAGCTGGTTGTCACCTCACCCGGCTTGCGCCCCGACCATCCGATGCTGCGTGCGGCGGCTGCCGCCGGGGTGCCGGTCTGGGGTGAGGTCGAGCTCGCGTGGCGGATGCGCGCGCAGTCGGGTGCCGCGCCATGGATCACGATCACCGGCACCAACGGCAAGACCACCACGGTCAAGATGCTGACCTCTATCCTGCAGGCCGCCGGGTTGCGCGCGGCGAGTGTGGGCAACGTCGGCACGCCGCTGCTCGAGGCGGTCCTGCACCCTGAGCCCTATGACGTGCTTGCCGTTGAGCTCTCCAGCTTCCAGCTGCATTGGCAGAGGTCGGTCAGACCGGTGGCCTCGGTCTGCCTGAACCTCGCACCAGACCACATCGACTGGCACGGATCCCTAGAGCAGTACCGCGCGGACAAGGCCAAGGTCTACACCGGTACCCAGATCGCCTGCGTCTACAACGTCGAGGACCCGGCAACACAGCAGATGGTCAGGGACGCAGACGTGGTCGAGGGCTGTCGCGCCATCGGGTTCACCCTTGGCATCCCAGGCCTCTCGATGGTCGGGATGGTTGATGATGTGCTGGCCGACAGGGCATTCGTCGAGCAACGGAACACTTCAGCAGCTGAGCTGGCGACCCTGGCCGACCTGCAGGAACACTCCCCGTCGGCGCCCCCCCACTATGTTGCCAACGCCCTGGCGGCCGCCGCACTGGCAAGAGCCTATGGCGTTGGGCCGCTCTCGGTGCGTGACGGGCTGCGCAGGTTCATCCCCGACCCGCACCGGATCGCGGATGTGGCGACGGTCGACGGCGTGCGTTTCGTGGATGACTCCAAAGCCACAAACCCTCACGCTGCAGGAGCCTCGATCGGGGCTTTCGAGCACGTCGTGTGGATCGCGGGCGGACTGCTCAAGGGTGCTGACGTGGACGGGTTGGTCGAGTCTGCCGTCAATCGGCTCCGGGGCGTGGTCCTGATCGGGGCCGACCGCAAGCAGATTGCCCGGGCGCTCGCGCGACACGCACCTGATGTCCCCGTGGTCGACCTGCCGAACACGGACACTGGGGTCATGGATCTCGTGGTGGCCCGAGCCGTCGACCTGGCTCAGCCGGGGGACGTCGTCCTGCTCGCGCCTGCCGCAGCGTCCATGGACATGTTCGTCAACTATGGCGTGCGTGGCGACGCCTTCGCCGAGGCGGTGCGCCGCTACGCGAGCCGGGACCAAGGGCCCGCGGAATCGTGACCACCACCTCACGGCGGCCCGCCTCCTCAGCCGGGCGTTCGGCTTCTGCGTCCTCAGCGCCTGACTCCCCCCGGCTCGGCGGGGGGATGCCCCGGTGGCAGCACCTGGAGTCCCCGGTCACGACCTACTACCTGCTACTCAGCGCCACAGCGATGTTGGTCGTGATCGGTCTGGTCATGGTGCTCTCGGCCTCCAGCGTCACGTCCTACCAGGACACCAAGTCGTCCTACACCGTCTTCTTCACCCAGCTGGAGTCTGCCGTCGTCGGCGTCATCGGCGCCTTCATCGCCACCCGTGTCCCGCTGATCACCTGGAAGCGTCTGTCGGTGCCGGCCATGGTGGCCGCCATCCTGATGCAGCTGCTGGTGTTCGTCCCGGGTCTCGGGGTATCGGTCAACGGCAACCGCAACTGGATCCGCATAGCGGGTCAGCAGATCCAGCCGTCCGAGTTCGCCAAAGTTGCGCTGATCCTGTTCGGCGCCACCGTTCTGACCAAGAAGCGGCGCAAGCTTGCCGAACTCATGCATGTGACGGTGCCGCTGGTCTTCCCGGCCGGTGGCTTGTTGGTTCTGCTGGTGCTCGGTGGCAAGGACCTGGGGACCGGCCTGGTGCTTCTATCGATCATCGTGGGGCTTCTCTTCGCGGCCGGTGTGCCCGCGCGGATGTTCCTGCTCGCCGGTGGTGCATCGGCAGCTCTTGCTGCGATCATGGTCGTCACCAGCGCCAACCGCATGGGCAGGATCAAGGATTGGATCGGTGGCGGTTGCGTCGACCCACATGGCTCGTGCTGGCAGACGACGCACGGCCAGTACGCCCTCGCTGACGGCGGCTGGTGGGGCGTTGGGCTAGGGGCCAGTCGTGAGAAGTGGCAATGGTTACCGGCCGCACACAACGACTTCATCTTCGCCATCATCGGTGAGGAGCTCGGACTACCGGGGACGTTGGTGATCATCGCCCTGTTCGCTCTGATCGGTTTCTCCTGCTACCGGTTGGTCTGCCGAACCAACGACTTTTTCATCCGGGTGGCGACCGCTGGCGTCATGGTCTGGATCCTGGCGCAGGCCATGATCAACATCGGAGCGGTGATTGGCCTGCTGCCGGTCATCGGAGTTCCCCTGCCACTGGTGTCCAGTGGTGGATCCGCCTTGGTGACAACTCTCTTCGGCCTGGGGATGTTGCTGTCGTTCGCGCGCAACGAACCAGGCTGCCGGAAGGCTCTGGCCGCCCGGCCTGGCGTCGTGCGCCGCTCTCTCGCCGTGATGCCGATGCGCCGTCGGGGTCGCCGCCCATGAGTGCCTACCCAGGGCTGACCTCGGTGCTCCTCGCCGGCGGCGGTTCGGCTGGCCATGTCTCTCCGCTCCTGGCCCTCGCAGACTGCCTTCGCCTGAGGGACCCAGATATCCGCATCACCGCCCTGGGCACCAGGAGCGGCCTCGAACAACGACTCGTTCCCTCCCGTGGATACGACCTTCGGACAATTCCCAAAGTGGCCTTCCCCAGACGGCCCGGGGCTGCGGTTGTTCGACTGCCCGGCGCGCTCAAGGCGGCCGTGGACGCAGTGCTGGCAGCCATCGACGAGACCAGGCCAGACGTCGTCGTTGGCTTCGGCGGATATGTCTCGGCGCCGGCCTACCTGGCCGCACGTCGACGGAAGATCCCCATCGTTGTCCATGAGCAGAACGCCCGTCCCGGCCTGGCCAACCGTCTCGGTGCCCGCCTGACGCCTTTCGTGGCAACGACATTCGCATCCACGGCCCTGTCTCATGCCACGATCATCGGGATGCCGTTGCGTCGAGAGATCGCCGGGCTGGACCGCGGGGCGAAGCGAGCCGAGGGCCTGGCCCACTTCGGACTGGTCGACCACCGGCCCACACTGCTGATCACCGGGGGATCCCTGGGCGCGCAACGGCTGAACGCAGCTTTCGCGTCACGTGTCGACGAGCTACGCGCGCACGGCATACAGGTGCTTCACATCAGCGGACAGGGCAAGGAGTTCGACCCCCTGTCGACGGGGGACGGTCCACCGTATGTCGTTGCTGCCTATGCTGATCGGATGGACCTGGCCTATGCCGCTGCCGATCTGGTGGTGGCCCGTGCGGGCGCCAACACGGTCTGTGAGCTGACGGCCGTCGGGCTACCCGCGATCTATGTCCCGCTGCCGATCGGGAACGGTGAGCAGCGTTTGAACGCGCGCGATGTCGTCGCGGCCGGGGGCGGCCTGCTGGTCGAGGACTCATTCCTCACTGCCGAGTGGATCGATGAGACGTTGGTGTCGCTGGCAGCCGATGGACCGCGGATCCGCGCGATGGCCGATGCTGCTGCAGCCATCGGAGAGCGAGATGCCGACGAACGGCTGGCCGACATGGTCGCCCTCGCAGCTGACTCGCGAGCGGCCAGATGACCTCCCCACGGGCGGACGGCGTCACGGATGGTTCCCCCCGTGACCACGGGGTCAACGGCTCGAACAGTCGCTTTGACTTCACCACCGAGATCCCGGCAGCGGGCAGTCTGGGTTCTGTCCATTTCATAGCCATCGGTGGCGCCGGGATGTCCGGAGTCGCCCGGGTGATGCTTGCCCGGGGGATGTCGGTGAGTGGTTCCGACGCCAAGGAGTCGCTCGTGCTGACGGCTTTGGCCGCTGAAGGGGCGGAGGTCCACATCGGTCACGACGCCTCCTACCTCACCGGCGCCGACACTGTTGTGATCTCCTCCGCCATCCGCGAGGACAACGTCGAGCTGCGTGCTGCCCGCGCCGGGGGTCTGCGTGTTCTGCACCGATCACAGGCCCTGGCATCGGTCATGCGTGGAAGCCGACGGGTCGCGGTCGCTGGAACCAACGGCAAGACCACGACCACATCGATGCTCACGGTTGCTCTGCAGGCCTGTGGTGTCGACCCCTCTTTCGCCGTCGGTGGTGAGCTAGCCAAGCACGGCACCAACGCCCATCTGGGCACGGGCGACATCTTCGTTGCCGAAGCCGACGAGAGCGACGGGTCGTTCCTCGTCTACCGGCCCGACGTGGCCATCGTCACCAGCGTGCAGCCCGACCACCTGGACTTCTATGGGACCTTTGTGGCAGTCCAGGCCGCCTACGCTGCCTTCGCCGCGACGATCCAACCCCAGGGCTTGCTCGTGGCCTGTGCGGATGATCCGGGATCGCGGGAGCTGGCTGATGTGGCCGCGGCGGCAGGCGCCCGGGTGGTCACGTATGGCCTTGCTGCCGATGCCGACGTCCGGCTCACCGCACTGGATGGTGCCGGGTTCCACGGGCGTGCGGACCTGGTGCGGGCCGGTGTTGTTCTCGGGCGCCTGGAGATCGGGATGCCGGGCCGGCACAACCTGCTCAACGCCACGGCCGCTTTCGTCGCCGCCACTGAAGGTCTGGCTCAAGATCCTGGGCGGGTCCTCGAGGGCCTTGGCGGCTTCACCGGCACCCGCCGAAGGTTCGAGCCCAAGGGCGAGATGGCTGGCGTGCGGGTCGTGGATGACTATGCCCACAACCCTGGCAAGGTGGCCGCGGTGGTCGAGACCGCTCGGGGTCTGGCGGTGCCGGGTCGGCTGGTCGTCGTCTTCCAGCCCCATCTGTACTCCCGGACCCGCGACTTCGCGGCTCAGCTTGCCGACGCGTTGTCGCCGGCGGACTTCGTCATCGTCATGGACGTCTACGCCGCCCGCGAGGACCCGATGCCTGGGGTGAGCGGAGCCTTGATTGCCGACCAGCTCGGTGCTGGGCAGGTGTCCCGAGACCACATCCGGTTCGTGCCCTTCTGGTCAGACGTCGCCCCCCTCGTGGCGCGCATCGCCAGGTCGGGGGATCTGGTCCTGACAGTGGGCGCCGGTGATGTGACCATGATCGGCCCGGAGATCCTGCGCCTGCTGGGTCAGCGACCGGACGTGACGGAAGCTGTGCAGGGACAGGAATGACCGGGTTGGGCTCTCGTGCCATCCGGGTTCTACGAACGCGGCGATCGTCTCGCCGACGGCCCCTAGGCCTGGCGTCTTCACGGGCCAGGTTCGCCGTTCGAGCAGCACAGGTCCGTCGTCGCCCCTGGCTGATGACGGCCTGGCTGGCGGCTGTACTGGCCCTGCTGGCCGGGGGTGCGTGGCTGGTGGAGCTCAGCCCTGTCCTGGCCGTTCGATCCGTCAGGGTGGAGGGAGTGCCAAAGGGTGCGGTCGCCGACATCACCCGCCGGGCCGACGTCGTGATCGGCACGCCTCTTGCGCAGATCGACACTGCTGCGATCACCCGAAGGGTTATCGCGTCGGCGACCCTGGCAGAGGTCACGGTCAACCGCTCGTGGCCGAGCACGATCGTGATCTCGGCCAGCCCCAGAGTGCCGTTCCTGGCGGTGAGAAACCCTCAAGGTCAAGTACAGGTTGTGGACTCCCAGGGTGTTGCGTACGCAACCGTGCGCTCCTCACCCCGGGGTGTTCCGCTGATCGACACGGTGGAGAACCCGCCGAGCAAGGACTCGTTGCGCGCGGGCATCACCGTTCTCCAGGCTCTCTCTGGAGACCAGCGGGCCGGTGTGAGCAATGTGACGGTCTCGGGGGCGAACCTGGTCACGCTCAAGCTGCGTGGTGTCACTGTGGTGTGGGGTGGCGCGACTGAACCTGACCTGAAGGTCAAGGTGATGACCGCTCTGTTGAGACTCAAGGGTGTCCGCACGATCGACGTCAGTGCGCCGCGCACCCCTGTCACCAGATGAGCGGCCCGACACGCCGCGCTCATGTTTGATCGAGTCGGCCCAAAGCCATACCGTCAGCGTCAACAGGATTGGAATAACTCTAAACCTCCAGTTTACATCGAGAGGCATTTCGATGTAAAGGACGTGACATAAAGTTCCTTCAGCACCCGCCAGCGACTCGCGCAGAACGTTTCAGGAGAGGCCCATCGCCGTGGCAGCACCACAGAACTACCTGGCTGTTATCAAGGTTGTCGGCATCGGCGGGGGCGGTGTCAATGCGATCAACCGGATGATCGATGTCGGGCTGAAGGGCGTCGAGTTCATCGCCATCAACACCGATGCCCAGGCGCTCTTGATGAGTGACGCCGACGTCAAGCTTGATGTCGGGCGCGAGCTGACCCGAGGTCTGGGCGCCGGTGCGGATCCCGAAGTGGGGAAGAAGGCCGCCGAGGACCACTCCGAGGAGATCGAGGAGGTGCTCAAGGGCGCCGACATGGTCTTCGTCACGGCTGGCGAGGGCGGCGGCACCGGCACCGGCGGCGCACCGGTGGTTGCCAAGATCGCCAAGTCGATCGGCGCGCTCACCATCGGTGTAGTCACGCGACCCTTCACGTTCGAGGGACGCCGACGCGCCAACCAGGCCGAGACCGGCATTGCCGGCCTGCGCGAAGAGGTTGACACGCTGATCGTGATCCCGAACGACCGACTGCTCTCCATCAGTGACCGCGCTGTCAGCATGCTCGATGCTTTCCGTACCGCCGACCAGGTCCTTCTCTCCGGCGTGCAAGGCATCACCGACCTCATCACGACGCCCGGCCTGATCAACCTCGACTTCGCCGACGTCAAGGCCGTCATGCAGGGCGCGGGTTCGGCGCTCATGGGCATCGGCTCGGCTCGGGGCGACGACCGCGCGGTCCAGGCTGCGGAGCTGGCGATCTCCTCGCCGCTGCTTGAAGCCAGCATCGACGGCGCGCATGGCGTGCTGCTGTCCATTCAGGGTGGCTCCGACCTCGGGCTCTTCGAGATCAACGAGGCGGCGCGTCTGGTGCAGGAAGCCGCCCACCCCGAAGCCAACATCATCTTCGGTGCCGTTATCGACGATGCGCTTGGCGACGAGGTCCGGGTGACGGTGATCGCGGCGGGTTTCGACGGTGGCGGTCCGGTTCGTCGCAATGACGAGCGTGCCCTGGGCCAGATCGCTGGGTCCACCCAGCGACCTGCCTCTGCCGGGGCACACACAGCCCAGCCCAGCGGCGGCCAGCCTGTGCCTCAGGTCCAGCCTCCGGCACACGAGGGTCAGTCGCAGTCCGGCGCCCCGACACCTGTGCAGGGAGCACCCGGGACAGAGTCGCAACCCATGGTGGTGCCCCCACGCACTGTCACCTTCGACGACGGCGACGACCTCGATGTCCCCGACTTCCTCAAGTAACAGCTACTGAGGCAACCGCCGAGGCTGGCAAGTCCCGAGGAAAAGCTCAGTTCGGGCCGTGACTGTCATGGCCTGCGCCGCCAGCACACCGCTCGGCTAGCGTGATCCTGTGTTCCATTGGCGTGAGCAGCTCCCGGCGATCGGTGGCCGTGCTGTCGACTGGGGATTCACGAACAAGCGCGGAGGCTCAAGCGTGGGAGACTTCGCCAGCCTCAACCTGAGCGGGCACGTCGGGGATGATCCGACTGCTGTCGAGTCCAACCGCGCGGGGGTGGCCAGGTCCTTCGGTGTCTCGCGAGATCAGCTGCTCTTCATGAACCAGTGCCAGGGATCGGACATTCTGGTCGTCGACCGACCGTGGTCCGGAGAGCCCCCGGCGGTAGATGGCGTCGTCACGACATCGACCCACCTCGCGCTGGCTGTTCTCGTCGCTGACTGCACCCCGGTCCTGCTGGTCGATCACGTCGCCGGCGTTGCCGGGGCAGTGCATGCCGGACGGCCCGGGATGATGTCGGGCATCGTCCTGCGGGCCGTCGATGCGATGACGGACCTGGGAGCCCGCTCGATACGCGCGGTGGTTGGTCCGTCGGTCTGCGGGCGCTGTTACGAGGTGCCCGAGACCTTGAGCGCACAGGCCGCCTCGATCAGTCCGGCCGCCGCTGCGATGTCATGGCAGGGGACTCCGGCGATTGATGTCGCTGCGGGCGTGGTCGAGCAGCTGCGGTCCAGATCCGTTGCCGTGCAATGGATCTCGGGCTGCAGTCGAGAGTCCGAAGACCTGTTCTCTTACCGCCGCGCGCACCGCACGGGGCGATACGCCGGGGTCGTCCGGCTGCTGGATGTTGACGACGGGGGACAGGTATGACGTCGGCCCCTACTTCGGAGGAGCGGCTCGCGGAGCTGTCCACCAATCTCAGACGGGTCCAGGACCGGATCGGCGCAGCCTGCACGGCGGCAGATCGCGTCCGGGATGACGTTCGACTGATTGTCGTCACGAAGTTCTTCCCCAGCGCTGACATCGAGAGGCTCGCCGAGCTCGGCATCACGGATATCGGGGAAAACCGAGATCAGGAGGCGTCGGCCAAGATGGCTGCGCTTCCGCCAGAGGTTCGTGGGCGCCTTCATGTCCACTTCATCGGTCAGCTGCAGACCAACAAGACAGGTTCGGTGGCGGCCTACGCCGACATCGTTCACTCGATAGACCGGGACAAGCTGGTCTTCGCGCTAGACCGGGCCGCCACCGTTCGAGGTCGCGATATCGGCGTGCTGGTCCAGGTGAACCTGGGTGCCAGCGTGGGTAGCGGGCAAGAAGCAGGAGCGGCGCGAGGCGGCATCCGGCCTGATGGCGTTGCCTGGCTGGCGAACAGCATCGCCGCCTCGCATCATCTGAACCTTCGAGGTCTCATGGGCGTGGCCCCGCAGGGAGTTGATCCCGACGAGGCCTTCAGGCAGCTGGGCAAGTGCGCGTACGCTCTCCGATCTGATCACCCTGAGGCGACCTGGATCTCGGCCGGGATGAGCGGTGATCTGGAGTCAGCAGTGGCGAACGGTGCGACCCACCTGCGTGTCGGCAGCGCAATCCTCGGTTCCCGCCCAACGCATGGGTAGTTTTGAGTCGAATCATTCTTGTCGATCCATCCGCAGCTCGGATACACCCACAACTCGGATATCTCACAACGTAGCTAAGGAGCTCGCAATGGCTGGGGCACTGCGAAAGACCATGGTGTACCTCGGACTTGCGGAGGACGAGCACTACGACGGGTACGACGACTATGACGAGCCTGATGCCGGGCACGAGGCCTCTGGACGCGACGGACGGTCCGCCGCCGTGACGTCCCTTCCGCAGCGCACACCCGTGGCCCGGGTCGTCCGTGATGTCGAGGTCGGCGCCCTGAACCGGATCACCACGATCCACCCGCGTACCTACAACGAGGCCAAGAACATCGGCGAGAGCTTCCGGGACGGCACGCCTGTGATCATGAACCTCACCGACCTGGATGATGCCGACGCCAAACGCCTCGTCGACTTCGCTGCTGGTCTCGTGTTCGGTCTGCACGGCGCCATCGAGCGGGTCACCAGCAAGGTCTTCCTGTTGTCGCCTTCACATGTTGAAGTGACGGCCAACGAGGTTGAGGCGCCCAAACCTGCCTCTCGCGCGTTCTTCAACCAGAGCTGAGCGGAACATAGCCATTACCTCGGTGCCGGACTCACAGCAAACAACGTCATGCTGGGCACTGTGATCTCCGCGCTCATCTTCGTCGTCTACCTCTTTTTTGCTGCCTTGATCAGTCGACTTGTCCTGGACTGGATCCAGGTTCTGGCCAGGGAGTGGCGGCCCAGCGGGCCCGTCCTGGTTCTTGCCGAGGCCATCTATACCGTGACCGACCCCCCCTTGAAGTTCCTGCGACGTCTGATCCCGCCGTTGTCCCTGGGGACGGTTCGCCTCGACCTGGCGTTTCTGGTGCTCATGCTCGCAGTCTCTTTTACACTGAGTTTCTTACAGCGGATCTGACTAATAGCACCCCAAATGACCCACCCGCCTGTTTGACTCACAGGTCCGCTGCTATAAGGTAGTGCGGCCCCTGACCGGTCTCGACCGAGGTGACTAAATGGCGTTCACGCCCGAGGATGTCCTCAACAAGCATTTCACCGCTACACAGTTTCGTCGTGGCTATGACGAGCAAGAGGTCGACGACTTCTTGGACGAGATCGTCGTCGAGCTGCGCCGTCTGACTGCAGACAATGACGACCTGGGCGGGCAGCTCAAGGCCTGCCAGGAGAGCAAGAGTGTCGCCGTTCCAAGGGGCGCCATGGTCAGCGCAGCAGTGGTCGGTGCCGGCAGCCGGGCCGAGTCGACGATTGCCAGTGAGAAGAACGGTAGCGCGCCAGACCTTGCGGCGATCAGCAGAGATGACCAGCTGGCTCTGAGCAAAGCTGCGACCAACAGGGATGAGCAGCTGGCGCTGAGCGAAGCGGCAGTGGCCGCTACCGCCGTGGCCGAGCGCATCGCCCGGGACAAGATTGCGGCGGCCAAGGGGTCTGCCGAGCAGGCCGAGAAGGACGCCACCGCACGCATCTCCAAGGCCAAGACTGACGCTGAGCTGGCAGAGGCCCAGGCGGTTGAACGCGTCAAGGCGGCAAAGGAAGCCAAGGAAGCGGCGGACAAGGCCGCGACCGAAGCCAAGCAGGCCGCAGACAAGGCGGTCAAGGACGCCCAGGATGCCAAGGAGTCGGCCGACAAGACGATCAAGGAGGCCGCAGCCGCGGCCGAAAAGAGCGCCAAGTCGTCGTTTGCGGCTTCTGCCCCAGCTCCTGCCGTGGTCGCGGCTCCAGTCGTCGCGCCTGTGGTCAGCAAGGAACAGGAGAACGTCGCGGCGGCGGGTGTGCTGGCTCTGGCTCAGAAGCTCCACGAGGAGTACGTCTCCGAGGGCCAGGAAACGCGCCAGCGCCTCATCAGCGAGGGGCAAGCGCACCACGACAAGGTTGTTGGTGAGGCCACGGCCAAGCATGCCGAGCTCCTGTCGACCGGTCAGGCCAAGCATGACGAGTTCTTGGCAACCGGTCGTTCGAAGCATGCCGAGTTCCTCTCGACCGGTCAGGCCAAGCATGACTCTCTGATCGCCGAGGCCAGCGCCCGGCATGAGCAGATGATCACCGAGGCCCGCGAGCGGTCCACGGGCATGCTTGCCGAGGCACAGCAGAAGAAGGCGGCAGTGCTTGAGGCGCTCGCCCGTGAGCGCGACCTGCTGGAGAAGAAGATCGAACAGCTGCGAACCTTTGAGCGTGACTACCGCGCTCGATTGAAGTCCTACCTCGAAGGCCAGCTGCAAGAGCTGGACCACGTTGGCACCGACGGGGCCAACGACGGTGAAGGTGAAGGCAAGGACGGTCAGCAGAACGGCTGAACGACCGGCGACCAGAGCCGGAGCGCCGACCACTTGGTCGGCGCTCCTCTCTTTCGGGAAGGCCCAGCCAGTGACTGAGGGGAATCTGAGTCCCTGGCTGGCGGACTAACGAGAAGTGCCGCGGCGTTTCTCCCTTGAGTACTCAGCAGGATGGCCTTATCCTCACGCCACCTGTCCGCATTTTCCGGGGATGACGCAGTGCCACCTTGAAGGGGCCCAGCATGGCTGTGAAGAAAGCGACGCCGGAGAAGAAGGCTGTGCCTTCGCGCAAGGCTGTTCCCGCTAAGAAGACTGCAACCAAGGCCGTCCCAGCCGAGAAGACTGCAACCAAGGCTGTTCCCGCTACGAAGACTGCCACCAGGGCCGTCCCAGCCAAGAAGACTGCAACCAAGGCTGTCCTGACAAAACGTGCCACGGCAGGCAGTGCGGGAAAGTCCTCCACCCCCGCTGCCCGGGGTGTGGCACGCAGTAGCGCCAAGGCCTCGGTGACGGCCGCTCCGCTACGAGCGCAGAAGACATCGGCCCGCGCCTCCACCGCCCAGCCGAGGCCGTTGCGGGTCCGTGAGGACGAGACGCCGTGGACGGCCAAGGAGCTCAAGGCGGTTCGCGCCGAGCTGGAGGCCGACATAGCCCGCTTGCTGCATGAGATCTCGGTGGCCGAGTCAGAGCTGGCGGGCCTCATGCGGGACGCCGGCGACGGGTCGGGCGATGACCAGGCTGACGCAGGGACCAAGACCTTCGAGCGTGAGCAGGAGATCTCGTTGGCTAACAACGCCCGCATCATGTTCGAACAGAGCCAGCACGCACTGCAGCGGATCGACGACCGCAGCTACGGTATCTGCGAGTCCTGCGGGAACCCGATCGGCAAGAATCGTCTTCAGGCCTTCCCTCGTGCGACGCTATGCATGCCATGCAAGTCCAAGCAGGAGCGCCGCTAATTCCGCCACCCGTCCCAAGCGACACCATGACTGCTCCACGCGCATCACGACGCCCTCTGTTCGTCGCGCTGGTCGCGTCTGCCGTGGTGGTCTACGCCGCCGACCAGCTGACCAAGGCGTGGGCCTCTGCCAACCTCGAGCCGGGGCAACCTCGCCAGCTGGTCGGGTCCTTGCTGCAGCTCAACCTGACTCGTAACTCGGGTGCGGCCTTCTCCATCGCCACGGGGGCCACCTGGGTCCTGACCCTCATCGCGTCCTCGGTCGTCGTGTTCATCCTGTTTACCGCTCGCCGGCTCGGCAGCCGTGGCTGGGCCATGGCGCTGGGGCTGCTGCTCGGCGGCTCGCTGGGCAACCTGACCGATCGTATGCTCCGGTATCCGGGACCTGGTCGCGGTCATGTCGTTGACTTCCTCCAGCTGCCGAACTTCCCGATCTTCAACATCGGCGACTCGGCCATTGTCACCGCCGCCATCCTGATCGCGCTGCTCGCGGTTCGCGGCGTCAATGTTGACGGAACACGCGTTGACCACGCGCCCAAGCACGGTCCCTCCGAGCGGCAGCCTCCGAAGCACTCGGCAGGACCAGCCAACGATGCCTGATGTCCGTTCGCTCCTGGTCCCGGAAGGCCTGGAAGGGGAACGCGTAGACGCCGCGCTGGCTCGCCTGTTCGGCCTGTCCCGCACCAAGGCAGCCGATCTGGCCTCTGCAGGAGCGGTGACCGTTGACCAGCGAACCGTGGGCAAGTCGGACCGGGTATTCGCGGGTGCCTGGCTCGAGGTCTCGCTGCCCGAACCGCGCTCGTCCGGCACGCTAGCCTTGGTGGCTGATCCCGTGCCGGGCATGTCGGTGATCTACGACGATGATGACGTGGTGGTTGTCGACAAACCCGTCGGCGTTGCCGCCCATCCAAGCGTCGGCTGGACGGGCCCGACGGTGATCGGCGGCCTGGCCGCTGCCGGCTACCGCATATCGACATCGGGCGCAGCCGAGCGTCAAGGCGTCGTGCATCGCCTCGACGTGGGCACGAGTGGGCTGATGGTGGTCGCCAAGAGCGAGCATGCCTACACAATGCTCAAGCGCGCTTTCAAGGAGCGGACGGTCGACAAGACGTACCATGCCCTCGTCCAGGGCCTGCCCGACCCGACGCACGGCACGATCGACGCTCCGATCGGTCGTCACCCCACCCACGACTACAAGTTCGCAGTCATGGCCAGCGGCAAGGCGAGCGTCACCCATTACGAGGTCATCGAGGCCTTCCGTTCGGCCTCGCTCGTGGAGGTCCACCTGGAAACCGGGCGTACGCATCAGATTCGGGTCCACTTCTCCGCCCTGCACCATCCCTGCGCCGGGGACCTGACCTACGGTGCGGACCCCGTGCTCGCCAAGATGCTTGGGCTCGAACGTCAGTGGCTGCACGCTGTTGGCCTCGGGTTCCGACACCCCGGCACCGGCGAGCGGGTCGACTTCCGTAGCGCCTATCCACAGGATCTGCAGACCGCGCTCGACCGCGTCGGCGGATAACCGGCTCGGCTCGATCTGCCTCGCGCGGCGTTGCCGGTTTGTTGCACGGTTGCCGGTCGAGAGCCTGGTATCGATGTCAACAACCGGCAACCGGCCCTGCCCGGGACACCCCACCCCGAGGCGGGACGGCGTACAAGGGGCTGTCGTTCACCCGGCATAGACTCGTCCCCGATGCCCTCCCAGCCAGCCTCCGACAAGAGCTTCGTCCACCTGCACGTGCATACCGAGTACTCCATGCTCGATGGTGCTGCCCGGATCGACGAGCTGTTCGAGAGCGCCGCCGAGTTGGGTATGCCGGCACTGGCCACGACCGACCACGGCTACGTCTTCGATGCCTTCGAGTTCTGGTCCAAGGCCAAGAAGTACGGCGTCAAACCGATCATCGGCGTCGAGGCCTACCTCACCCCCGGCACGCACCGCACGGACAAGACCCGGGTCAAGTTCGGTGCTGGAGGTCGCGACGACGTCTCAGGTTCGGGCGCGTACACGCACATGACGTTGCTGGCCAGCACCACCGCGGGCATGCACAACCTGTTCCGGATGAGCTCGCTGGCCTCGATGGAGGGCTACTACTTCAAACCCCGGATCGACCGCGAGCTACTGCAGACCTACGGGCAGGGTCTGATCGGGATGACCGGCTGCGCGGGCGGTGAGATCCAGACCCGGCTGCGTCAGGGCCAGTACCACGAGGCGGTCAAGGCGGCTGCGGAGTTCCGCGACATCTTTGGCGCCGAGAACTTCTACTGCGAGGTCATGGACCACGGCATCGATATCGAGCGTCAGACGATGAAGGACCTCCTGCGCCTGGCCAAGGACCTCAGCCTGCCACTGGTGGCCACCAACGACCTGCACTACACCAAGGCGGCGGATGCCAAGGCCCACGCGGCGCTGCTCTGCGTGCAGTCCGGATCCACGTTGATGGACCCTAACCGCTTCAAGTTCGACGCCGACGAGTTCTACCTCAAGAGTCCCCAGCAGATGCGCCACCTCTGGCGTGAGCTGCCTGAGGCCTGCGACAACACGTTGCTGATCGCCGAGCGCTGCAACGTCGGGTTCACCGAGGGTGAGGGCAAATACATGCCTCGCTTCCCGTGCCCGGACGGAGAGGACGAGACCTCCTGGTTCATCAAGGAGGTGGAACGCGGGCTGCACGTTCGCTACCCGGAGGGGATTCCGGAGGCGGTTCGCAGGCAGGCGGAGTACGAGACCGGCGTGATCGTCTCCAAGGGCTACCCGGGCTACTTCCTCGTGGTTGCCGACTTCATCGGGTGGGCCAAGAAGAACGGCATCCGCGTCGGTCCAGGTCGCGGGTCAGGTGCTGGGTCGATGTGCGCCTACGTCATGGAGATCACGGACCTCGACCCGCTGAAGCACGGCCTGATCTTCGAGCGCTTCCTCAACCCCGAACGCGCCTCGATGCCCGACTTCGACATCGACTTCGACGAGCGGCGCCGCGGCGAGGTGATCCACTACGTCACCGGGAAGTATGGCGAGGAGCGAGTGGCGCAGATCGTCACCTACGGGACGATCAAGGCCAAACAGGCGGTCAAGGACGCCTCACGGGTCATGGGCCTGCCTTTCTCGATGGGCGAGAAGCTCACCAAGGCGATGCCGCCCGCGATCATGGGCAAGGACGTGCCGCTGTCGGCGATCTTCGACCCCCAGCACAAGCGTTATGCCGAGGGCGCGCAGTTCCGCCAGGTTCACGATGAGGACCCGGTGGCCCAGGAAGTGGTCGTCACCGCACTGGGGCTCGAGGGGCTCAAGCGCCAGTGGGGCGTGCACGCGGCGGGCGTCATCATGTCCAGTGAGCCGCTGATCGACCTGATCCCGATCATGCGCCGCGAGCAGGACGGCCAGATCATCACCCAGTTCGACTATCCGAGCTGCGAGACGCTCGGCTTGGTCAAGATGGACTTCCTTGGCCTGCGCAACCTGACCATCCTGGACGACGCCCTGATCAACGTCCGGAGCAACCGGGGCGACGAGATCGACCTCGATGAGCTCAGCAAGACCCTGGACGATCCCGCCACCTACCAGCTGCTCGGCCGCGGTGACACCCTCGGCGTCTTCCAGTTCGACGGCGGGCCTATGCGCTCGCTGCTGAGACTGATGAAACCGGACAACTTCGAGGACATCTCGGCGGTCGGTGCGCTCTATCGACCCGGCCCGATGGGTGCGAACTCACACATCAACTACGCGCTGCGCAAGAACCACCAGCAGGACATCTCCTACCCGCACCCCGACCTGGCTCAGGCTCTTGAGCCACTACTGGGCACGACCTACGGCCTGATCGTCTACCAGGAACAGGTCATGGAGATCGCCCAGAAGCTCGCCGGCTACACGCTGGGCAAGGCCGACCTGCTGCGCCGGGCCATGGGCAAGAAGAAGCGCGCCGTCCTGGACGCCGAGTACGTCGGCTTCGAGTCAGGCATGGTGGCGAACGGCTTCAGCCCGGCCGCCATCAAGGCGCTGTGGGACGTTCTGGTTCCCTTCTCGGACTACGCGTTCAACAAGGCGCACAGTGCGGCCTACGGCCTCGTCTCGTACTGGACCGCCTACCTCAAGGCGAACTACCCCGCCGAGTACATGGCAGCCGTGCTGACCAGCGTGCGCGACGACAAGGACAAGTCGGCGCTCTACCTCAACGAGTGCCGCCGGATGGGCATCAAGGTTCTGCCCCCGGATGTCAACGAGAGCTCAGCGAACTTCACGGCGGTCGGTACCGACATTCGCTTCGGGCTGGCGGCCATCCGCAACGTCGGCCACAACGTCGTCGAGGCGATCGTCGGCGCCCGCGAGGACAAGGGTCGGTTCGTCTCCTTCGAGGACTTCGTCCGCAAGTCACCGGCCGTCGTCTGCAACAAGCGCACGATCGAGTCCCTGGTGAAGGGTGGCTCGTTCGACTCGTTGCAGCACACCCGTCAGGGTTTGCTGAGGGTGCATGAGGCCTACGTCGACGCGCTCGTGGATGAGAAGAAGCAGGAGGCGATCGGCCAGGACTCGTTGTTCGGGGGGTTCGGCGACGATGCCGGCGACGATGGCGAGGCATCTGGTAGTGGGATGTCCCTGCTGGCCATGCCCCCGATCCCGACTATCGAGTGGGACAAGGCCACATTGTTGGCGTTCGAACGGGAGATGCTCGGGCTCTACGTCTCTGACCACCCGCTGTTCGGCATCGAGCACATCCTGGCCCAACACGCTGATACCTCCATCGCGGCTCTGACCGGTGACGACACCAAGCCTGACGGGGCCAATGTCACCATCGCCGGGCTGATCACCGGGCTGCAGATCAAGCGAACCAAGAAGGGCGACCTCTGGGCCATTGCCACGGTTGAGGACCTCGATGGTGCGATCGACTGTCTCTTCTTCCCCTCGGCCTATATGACGGTCTCCACGATGCTTGGCCATGACGTCGTCTGCGTGGTCCGCGGCCGCCTCAACCGGCGTGACGAGACCCCGACGATCTTCGCCCAGGAGCTGACACTGCCCGACATCAAAGAGGGACCGCGAGGGCCTCTGGTGGTGACGCTGCCGCTGGCGAGGGCGACCAATGGTGTTGCGGAGCGGATCAAGTCGGTGCTGGGCCAGCACCCCGGGGTCACGGAGGTGCACGTCAAGCTCACCCAGCCCGGGCGCTCCGTGCTCATGCGGCTGGACGACTCTTTGAGGGTGAGCGCGTCGCCTGCCTTGTTCGGCGATCTGAAGGCCTTGCTGGGACCGGCCTGTCTGATCTGAAACGCCGACGGGGGTGGGTGAGGTCCGAGATAATCAGCGGGGCGACCAACGAGATGAGGATGACGTCATGGCGCAGTTCGAGTCCGCACTGAACACCCCTGGTCCGTACGACGCTCTGCCGCAGGTTCCCTCCTTTAGCCTCACGAGCGAGGACCTCACCGACGGTGGTCGGATGCCGGCAGCGCACGTGTCCGATGAGGGAAACCAGAGCCCGCAGCTGAGCTGGTCCGGCGCGCCTGAGTCCACGCGGGGCTATGCGATCACCTGCTTTGACCCGGACGCCCCGACCGGCAGTGGCTGGTGGCACTGGTTCCTCCTGGGCGTTGACGCCGTAACCACCTCCGTCGCGCGAGGCGAGATGCCCGCTGGGTGCTACTGCCTCCGGAACGACGGTGGGCGCAACCAGTACGACGGGGCTGCGCCCCCTCCGGGCCATGGCACGCACCGTTACATCTTCGCTGTGCACGCCCTGGACGACGCCGACCTCGGTGTTCCTGCGAGCGCGGCTCCGGCAGTCGGCGGTTTCAACCTGACCTTCCACACCGTTGCCCGTGCGGTCCTGACTGTGGGCTACTCGCGGTAGCGGTCCGGGTGGCGAAGATCTCGGATAGCGTGCCTGCGTGACCGTCGCCAAGCCTGTCTTCGCCAAGCACGTCGACCATGTCCGTGAGCACCACGGTGACCGAGTTGTGGATCCGTTCGAGTGGCTGCGCAACAAGGACGATCCTGAGGTCGTTGCACACCTTGAAGCCGAGAATGCGTACGCCGAGGCCATCACGAGCCATCTCGCGCCGTTGCGAGCCCGGATCTTCGACGAGATCAAGTCGCGAACGCAGGAGACGGACCTGTCGGTGCCGGCGGCTTACAGGGGATGGTGGTACTACTCGCGCACCTTCGAAGGCAAGCAGTACGGCGCACAGTGCCGGGTTCGCGTGGTGGCGGGTCTGGGGCGGCCGGAGCTCGAGCCCGGGATCACTCCCGACGGCGAGCAGGTGCTTCTGGATGGCAACGTCGAGGCAGAGGGGCACGAGTTCTTCTCGCTGGGGGCCTTTGAAGTGAGTCCGGACGGGCGCCGGATCGCCTATGCCGTCGACGTCGAGGGAGGTGAGCGGTTTGCCTTACGGGTCAAGGACATCCAGACCAGTGAGGTCATCGACGACGCGGTTACCGAGATCGGTTATGGAGCGGTCTGGTCGCTGGACGGGCAGCACCTTTTCTACACTCGGCTGGATGAGTCATGGCGCCCGCATCAGGTCTGGCGTCATGAGGTCGGTACGCCCTCGCAGGGCGATGTCTTGGTCTTCGAGGAGCCGGACGAGCGGTTCTGGATGGGCATCGGGTCCTCGCGCGACGACGCTTGGGTGGTCATCCAGGTGGGGTCCAAGCTGACCTCAGAGGTGTTGCTGCTCGATGCTTCTGCGCCCCTGAGCGAGCCCACGGTGGTGGCGCCTCGTCGTGACGGCGTCGAGTACGACGTTGAGCCGGCGGGAGACCGGCTGTTGATCGTGCACAACGCGAACCACCCCGACTTCGAGCTTGCCCAGGCTCCCCTTGACTCGCGGAGCCACGAGCAGTGGTCGCCGTTGGTTGAGGCAGTGGCATCGGAGCGCGTCCTCGGGGTCGAGGCCTTCGCCTCTCACGCTGTTGTGTCGCTTCGCAGGGATGGGCTCACAGCACTGCGGATCCTCCCACGCGACTCGTCACTCCCGTCAGGCTTCGGCCCAGCACACGACCTCGTCTTCGATGAGCCGCTGTACTCCGTTGGTACCGCCAATAACCCGGAATACGACACTGCAGCCCTGCAGATCGAGTTCGAGTCGATGGTGACCCCCAAGACCATCTCGGACTTCGACTTTATGACCGGCGAGCTGACCGTCCTCAAGACACAGCCGGTTCTAGGCGGGTACGAGGCGACCGACTACACCCAGCGTCGGGTGTGGGCCACCGCGGCGGATGGGACGCAGGTGCCGATCTCGCTGGTCCATCGCCGCGACGTGACGGATGACGGGACCGCTCCGGGTTTGATCTATGGCTACGGCGCCTACGAGATCTGCATTGACCCGTACTTCTCGGTGGCCCGTCTGTCCTTGCTGGACCGGGGTTTCGTCTACGCCATCGCTCACGTTCGCGGGGGTGGGGAGATGGGTCGCCAGTGGTATGACTTCGGCAAGATGGAACACAAGATGAACACGTTCACCGACTTCGTCGCGTGCGCAGAGCACCTGGTGAGCTCCGGGTGGGTAGCGCCGGATCGCCTTGTGGCAGAGGGTGGTTCGGCCGGGGGCCTGCTCATCGGTGCGGTTGCCAACCTTGCGCCGGGGCGATTCAGAGCGATCCACGCGGCGGTGCCGTTCGTCGACGCGCTCACCACGATCCTCGACCCGTCGCTCCCGTTGACGGTGCCGGAGTGGGAGGAGTGGGGTGATCCCCTTCACAACATGGACATCTACCGATACATGAAGGGCTACACGCCTTATGAAAACATTGCGGCAGTTGACTATCCGGCCATCTTGGCAACGACAAGCCTGAATGACACCCGTGTTTACTTCGTCGAGCCGGCCAAGTGGGTGGCTCGACTGCGTGAGACCGCGACCAACGACCCGGCACAGCGACCGATCCTGTTCAAGATCGAGATGGTTGCGGGCCACGGTGGCAAGAGCGGACGGTACGACGCGTGGAAGCAGTACGCATGGGAGCTGGCGTTCCTCATGGACCAGGTCGGCGTCAGCTGATCGGGCTTGCACTGCTGAGGAGTCCACTGTTCAGGTGTGCCAGGTGACGTCGTGGGCGGTGACGGTGGCGGTGAGGTCGTGTTGGTGGACCCAGGTGGGGGTCCCCCCAGCGGAGCGAGGGGGAGGGTGGTAGCCGCAGAGCAGCGCGAGGTTGAGCAGGGCGGTGGGTCCGCCCTGGATCCAGTGTTTGACGTGGTGGGCGTCGGTCCATTGAGGTGGGCGCCCGCAGTTCGGGAAGGTGCAGGCCTTGTCTCTGGCCCATAACG
>JBBRZV010000025.1:0-40844 GCA_038236365.1 Actinomycetales bacterium
AACTTGACCAGCTGCTGGATGAGCTTCTTGCCGGTCTCGTCGGCAGGGTGGGCCTTGCCCGCTATCACGAGCTGCACCGGGCGCACGGGATTGAGCAGGATCGCTTTCAGCCGCACTGGATCGCTCAGCATGAGAGTGAGCCGCTTGTACGTCGGCACCCGGCGGGCAAAACCGATCGTGAGCACATCGGGATCCAGGATGTCCTCGATCCAGCCCAGCTCGGCCGGGCTGGCGCCACGCTTGAGCCAGCTCGACTTCATCCGGCGACGGCCCTCGATGACCAGCTGCTCGCGCATCTCCCGCTTGGCTGCCCAGATCTCGTCATTGGGGATGTCGACGATGCCCGCCCACGCGTCCTGCTCGGCCACCTCGATGGTGCCCAGGTGCTTGGCGGCGAGCGCATAGACCCTGCGGTCGACCCAGGTCGGGGCGTGAACGCCGTTGGTGATGCTGGTGATCGGGACCTCGGTGTCGTCAAACCCGGGCCAAAGACCGTCGAACATGTGACGACTGACGACACCGTGCAGCTGGGACACCCCGTTCGCCCGCTGGGCCAGGCGCAGCCCCATAACGGCCATGTTGAACACTCCGGCCTCACCGCCGGGGTAGTCCTCGGAACCCAGCGCCAGCAGGCTCTCGACCGGCACACCGGGGATCGCGTTGTCCCCGCCGAAGTACAGCTGGATCTGGTCGGCACCGAATCGGTCGATGCCTGCCGGGACCGGCGTGTGCGTGGTGAAGACGGTGCCAGCGCGCACCGCCTCGAGGGCCTCGTCGAAGGTCATGGCGTGCTCGTCGGTGAGCTCGCGGATTCGCTCGATACCCAGGAAGCCCGCGTGACCCTCGTTGGTGTGGAAGACGTCCGGATCCCGTGCGCCGGTCAGACGCGACCAGAGACGCAAGGCACGGACGCCGCCTATGCCGAGCAGCAGCTCCTGCTGAAGGCGTAGCTCGCCGGTGCCACCGTAGAGCCGGTCGGTGATCCCGCGGGCGCCGTCGTCGTTGCCCTTGACGTCCGAGTCGAGCAGCAGCAAGGGAACCCGACCCACCTGTGCCTTCCACACATTGGCGTGGAGCACCCTGCCGCCGGGAAGGTCGATGGTGATGTTGCAGGGCGTTCCGTCGGCCTCGCGCAAGAGCGCCAGAGGCAGCCCGTCGGGGTCGAGGACCGGGTAGGTCTCCTGCTGCCAGCCGTCGAGGTTCAACGACTGCTTGAAATAGCCGGTCTTGTAGAACAGGCCGACTCCCACGACTGGCACGCCGAGATCCGATGCGGCCTTGAGGTGGTCCCCCGCGAGAATGCCAAGACCACCGGAATACTGCGGTAACGCCTCGGTGATGCCGTACTCAGGACTGAAGTAGGCGATGGCCGCTGGTGCGCCACCCTCGACCTGTTCAGCCCAGCCCTGATACCAGCGGGGCTCGCTCAGATAGGTGGCGAGATCCTGGATCGCCACGTGGACCTTGCCGACAAATGTCTCGTCCAGGGAAAGCCTTTTCAGCTCGTCGGCCGAGAGCGCCGAGAGCATGGACGTGGGGTCCTTGCCGACCCTGGTCCATCGTTTGGGGTCGATCTCGGAGAACAGGTCGCGCGTGGCGGGGTGCCACGACCAGCGCAGGTTGCTCGCAAGCTCTCCCAGTGCGCTGATCGACTCGGGCAGGACGGTACGGACGCTAAAGCGACGGATAGCCTTCACGGTCGAAGATCATAGGCGACGCTCCGGCGACGGAACGAGTAGCGTCATGCGCGTGACAGCGAGCCCCGTACCCCCTGCCGCCCCCACCCTTGGCCGTATTCCGGTCTTCGATGTCACCCCCTGTATCGAGCACGGCGCGTTCCCTGCCAAGTCGGTCGTGGGTGAGCAGTTCGACGTGTCGGCCACGGTATTTCGTGAGGGTCATGACGCGGTCAACGCCACGGTGGTCCTGACCGACCCGGACGGCGTCGAACGACACGAGCCGATGACTCTGGTCAATGCCGGACTCGACCACTGGTCAGCCACGATCTCGGCCGACCGGACCGGCATGTGGTCCTACCGGGTCGAGGGCTGGTCCGACCCCTACGGAACCTGGGAGCACGACGCAACCATCAAGATTGCCGCCGATGTCGACACCGAGCTGATGCTCGAGGAGGGTGCGCTGGTTCTGCTGCGCGCACTACGCGAGGTCCACCGGACGACGGCCCAGGCCGTGCCGTTGACCAACGGGGTTGTCGGGCTACGGGACGCGACGCGCCCCCCGATGGCGCGTCTGCAGGCCGGGGTCACCCCCGAGGTCCGGGCCGAGATGGCAGCACGTCCGTTGCGTGAGCACGTAAGCCCCAGTGCGAAATACGGCTGGTTGGTTGAACGAGAGCTCGCCCTGTTCGCCGCATGGTACGAGATCTTCCCGCGCTCCGAAGGAGCGACCTGCGATCCCAAGACGGGGGTCTGGACCTCGGGAACCCTGGTGACCGCCGCCTGGCGTCTGCCGGCCATCGCGGATATGGGCTTCGACGTCGTCTACCTGACCCCTGTGCACCCGATCGGAGTCATCAACCGCAAGGGCCCGAACAACACGTTGAACCCTCGGCCGTCGGATCCCGGCTCCCCGTACGCGATCGGCTCAGCCGACGGTGGGCACGACGCCATCGCCTCCGAGCTCGGGACGTTCGCAGATTTCGACTCCTTCGTCACGGAGGCGAACCGTCTCGGTCTGGAGGTCGCCCTCGACCTGGCCCTGCAGTGCGCGCCGGACCACCCGTGGGTCACCAGTCACCCAGAGTGGTTCACCACCAGGGCCGACGGGACTATCGCGTACGCCGAGAACCCCCCCAAGAAGTACCAGGACATCTACCCGATGAACTTCGACAACGACCCGGCGGGCATCTACGCGGAGGTGCGACGGGTGGTCCAGGTCTGGATCGACCACGGCGTGACTCTGTTCCGGGTCGACAACCCGCACACCAAGCCCCTGGAGTTCTGGGCGTGGCTGATTGCCGACGTCGCGCTTGACCATCCAGACATCATCTGGCTGGCCGAGGCGTTCACGAAGCCGGCGATGATGCATGCGCTGGCCAAGGTGGGCTTCCAGCAGTCGTACACCTACTACGCCTGGCGGAACTTCAAATGGGAGCTCGAGGAGTACATCACCGAGCTCTGCGGCGAGTCCGCCACCTACATGCGGCCGTCATTCTGGCCGACGACACACGACATCCTCACGCCCTACATGCAGTACGGCGGACCAACCGCGTGGAAGCTTCGGGCGGCCCTCGCGGCAACGATGGTGCCGTCCTACGGGATCTACGCCGGCTACGAGCTCGTGGAGAATGTCGCACGCCCTGGGGTCGAGGAGCAGATCGACAACGAGAAGTACGAGCTCAAGGACCGTCACTGGTCAGACTACGAGGCCGGAGGCGCCAAAGAAGGGCAGTCGCTGGCTCCCTATCTCAAGGTGCTCAACGAGATCCGCCGCGCACACCCGTCGCTCCAGTGGCTGCGCAACGTGCGCCTGCACCACGTGGACGACGAGAACGTCATGGCGTTCTCCAAGCGCCGACGCATTGAGGGAAGGGACGACATCATCCTCGTCGTCGCCAACCTCGACCCCCATGCCACGCGGGAGACCAACGTGCATCTCGACATGCCTGCGCTCGGCCTCGGGCCTGGCGATATCTTCGTCGCGCACGACCTCATCACCGGGGCCTCTTGGCAATGGGGTCAGCACAACTTCGTCCGCTTAGGTCCTGATGGCGAGCCCGTCCACATCATCCATATCCGGAGGTTCTGATGCAGGGGTCCTTGTCCCCCTCGATCACTGCCTTCCTGCCGCAGTGGGTAGCACAGCAACGCTGGTATGCCGGAAAGGGCCGGGTCCCCGCCATGAGACGGATCGGCGGTCTGCAGCTCCAGGACCCGTCCGGCCAGGTGGATATCGACGTCCATCTGCTTCTGGACGAATCAGGCCAGACGCCAACGACATACCAGGTTCCATTGACCTCCCGCAAGGCCCCGTTGCCCGGCGCTGAACACGCGTTGATCGCAAAACTTGAGCACGACTCCCTCGGCACCCGCTACGTCTATGACGCACCGCACGACCCTGCCTTTGCCGCCGCTCTGCTGCAGCTCATGGTCGACGGGGGGTCCCGTGAGTCGGACGGGACACCGGGCTC
This sequence comes from Actinomycetales bacterium, assembly GCA_038236365.1. Taxonomy (GTDB): domain Bacteria; phylum Actinomycetota; class Actinomycetes; order Actinomycetales; family Dermatophilaceae; genus UBA4719. The sequence goes on from JBBRZV010000025.1 coordinate 4,151, forward strand.
CGTCGTCGTCGTCGGTCATCGGGTCGCGACAGCCGACCCGGGCCACCTCATGGCCTCGCGCGTGCTGACCGGTGAACAGTCGAACACGTCAATCATCCTCGAGCTGGTCGACAGCCTCGGCACAACTTCGAACCCGTTGATCTGCAAGCTCTTTCGTGTGCTTCACCACGGTGAGAACCCAGACGTCGTGATGCAGGCGGCACTTGCCGAAACGGGTTCGATGCGGGTTCCCCATCCCGTGGGCAATGTCTGGGGGGAGTGGCCTGATGCCGACGCGCCCGACGGCTTGGCCTCGGGTCACCTGGCCTTCGCGCAGGAGTTTCTCCCCGGAGTCGTTGACGCATGGCGGGTTGCACTGGCAGCGGTCACCTCGGGGACCGACTTCAGCGAGCAGGCCCGGAGCCTGGGCCTGGCAACCGCAGAGGTTCACGCCAGCCTGGCTCAGACCGTGGGCACCCGGCGGGCGACCGACGAGGACGTAGCCGAGCTGACGCGGAGCATGAGAACGCGTCATGACGCGGCCGTGTCCGAAGTCCCCGCCCTCGCCGCATACGACTCGATCGTTGAGGCGTCCATCAAGTCGGTGACCTCGGCCACCTGGCCTGTGCTGCAACGGATCCACGGCGACTACCACCTCGGACAGGTCCTCGATGTGCCTCACCGGGGATGGGTCCTGGTCGACTTCGAGGGCGAGCCGCTACGGCCTCTGGCTGAGCGCAGCCGTCCAGATCTTGCCCTGCGTGACGTCGCAGGCATGTTGCGGTCCTTCGACTATGTCGCTGGCTCCTGGGAGCGACTCCACCCTGGCCGGTCGGCAGCGCCGTGGGCTCAACAAGCACGTGAAGCCTTCCTGGACGGCTACGCCCTGGGCACTGACCATAACCCGCGCGCAGATGCCGTACTGCTCAATGCGTTGGAGCTGGACAAGGCTCTGTACGAGGTGGTCTACGAAGCCAGAAACCGCCCAACCTGGCTCGGCATCCCCACCACCGCAATAGCCAGACTCGCCGCCGGACCAAGGAGTGAACTGCGACTGTGAACATCGCCACCCCCGCGCCTTCGCCATCGTCGGTGAAGCCCGTCGAACGCAGAGAGCTTGAGCGGCTGATCGCCGGGACGCATCACGACCCGCATGGGATCCTCGGGCCTCACCCGTATGACGGCTCCGTCACCGTGCGCACGCTGAAGCCGTTGGCCAGCAGCGTCATTGCAGAGATGAACGATGGGTCGAGCGTCGAGCTCCACCACGAGTTCGAGGGCGTATGGGTAGGTGTCCTGCCCACGGCGAAGGTCCCTGACTACCGGATCGCGGTCACTTACGGCGACGGGATCGAACACGTCATTGACGACCCCTACCGTTTCCTCCCGACGTTGGGTGAGGTCGACCTGCACCTCATCGGCGAGGGCCGCCACGAAGAGCTGTGGAACGTCCTGGGCGCACATGTGCGCGAGTACGAGGGTCCGATGGGGCCGGTTCGGGGAACCTCATTCGCGGTCTGGGCACCCAACGCGCGTGCGATCCGTCTTGTCGGCGACTTCAACCAATGGGACAGCGCGGCGCACCCGATGCGCTCACTGGGCTCGTCCGGCATCTGGGAGCTCTTTGTCCCCGGTGTCGGTGAGGGAAACCGCTACAAGTTCGAGATCCTCGGCTCCGACGGCTCACGGAGGGCCAAGGCCGACCCCATGGCCCGCGCCACCGAGAGACCGCCGGCAACCGCCTCGGTCGTGACGTCCACGGTATACAGCTGGGCGGACGACACGTGGATGACGACACGGGCGGCGACCAACCCGCACAACGGACCCATGAGCGTCTATGAGGTCCATCTCGGGTCGTGGCGCCAGGGCGAGACCTACCGTGACCTCGCCGAGCACCTGGTCGACTATGTGGTGGACCTCGGCTTCACGCACATCGAGCTGATGCCGGTCATGGAGCATCCCTACGGTCCCTCCTGGGGGTACCAGGTCACCGGCTACTACGCGCCAACGTCGAGGTTCGGCTCACCTGACGACTTCCGTTACCTGGTGGACACCTTGCACCAAAACGGTATCGGCGTCCTGCTGGACTGGGTGCCAGCCCATTTCCCCAAGGACGCCTTTGCCCTTGCACGGTTTGATGGACAGGCGCTGTACGAGCACCCGGACCCTCGCCGAGGCGACCACCCTGACTGGGGCACCCACGTCTTCGACTTCGGCCGCCCGCAGGTGCGCAACTTCTTGGTGGCCAACGCTCTCTACTGGCTCGAGGAGTTCCACATCGACGGCCTTCGGGTTGATGCCGTCGCCTCGATGCTGTACCTCGACTACTCCCGCGAAGACGGCGAGTGGGTCCCCAACATCTATGGCGGTCGCGAGGACCTCGAGGCGGTGCAGCTGCTGCAGGAGACCAACGCAACGGTGTACCGGCGGGTCCCGGGCACCGTCATGATCGCTGAGGAGTCCACCTCGTGGCCGGGGGTCACCCGCCCAACTCACTTGGGCGGCCTGGGTTTTGGGCTCAAGTGGAACATGGGATGGATGCATGACTCCCTGGACTACATGGCGAACGAACCGATCCACAGGCAGTACCACCACCATCAGATGACCTTCTCGATGATGTACGCGTGGAGTGAGAACTTCGTGCTGCCGATCAGTCACGACGAGGTGGTCCATGGCAAGGGCTCGCTGCTGCGCAAGATGCCCGGTGACCGCTGGCAGCAGCTCGCGAACCTGCGCGCGTATCTCGCCTACACGTGGTCCCATCCCGGCAAGCAGCTCGTGTTCATGGGCTCGGAGTTCGCCCAGGAGGGCGAGTGGGCCGACAGCCGCAGCCTGGACTGGTGGCTGTTGGACCAGCCGGCGCACTATGGCATCCACGCACTGGTCAAGGACCTCAATAACGTCTACCGCTCCCACCCAGCGCTGTGGGAGCTGGACCACGTCCCTGACGGCTTCCGGTGGATCGATGCGAACGACGCGGCCGGCAATACGTTCTCGTTCCTGCGTTTCGGCTCGGTCGGCCCTGATGGAACGCGGTCGACGCTCGCGAGCATCGTCAACTTCAGCGGCGGCCCACACAACAGCTACCGCCTGGGCCTACCGCGACTAGGGCAGTGGAACGAGATCCTCAACACCGATGCCGAAGGCTATGGCGGATCGGGGGTCGGCAACCTTGGGTCTGTCCAGGCCGAAGACGTGCCCTGGCATGGTCAGCCGTACTCCGCGCTGCTCACCGTTCCTCCGCTGGGCGCCGTGTGGTTTGAACCTTCACCCGAGGAGCCGTCGTGAACGACCCCCGCGCCGGACAGACTGCGTCACCCGTCGATCTCGTGGATGTCGCACACCTGGTAACGGCCTACTACACCGGTATTCCGGACCCCTCAGATCCTGAGCAGCGAGTGGCCTTCGGGACCTCGGGACACCGCGGCAGCAGCCTGCGGAACGCGTTCAACGAGACGCACATCCTGGCGACCACCCAGGCGATCTGCGACTACCGCAAGGCAAAGGGATACAACGGCCCACTGTTCCTGGGACGTGACACGCACGGGCTCTCCGAACCCGCCTGGGTCTCGGCGATCGAGGTCCTCGCGGCCAACGACGTGACCCTTATGGTCGATGACCGAGACGGCTACACACCCACCCCTGCCGTGTCGCACGCGATACTCCGAGCAAACCGCGGCAAGGCTCTGGATGGTCCTGGCCTGGCCGACGGCATCGTGGTCACGCCGTCCCACAATCCGCCCAGCGACGGCGGTTTCAAGTACAACCCGCCGAACGGAGGACCCGCGGACACGGATGCAACCGCGGTGATCGCCGATGCCGCCAATGCCTACATCGAGTCCGGTCTTGACGGAGTGCGGCGGATCCCCTTAGCGCGAGCTCGCGCCACCACTGCGGCGTACGACTTCCTCGGCACCTACGTCGACGATCTGCCCAACGTCGTTGACATCGCGCGCATTCGGGACGCCGGCATCCGGATCGGGGCCGACCCCCTGGGTGGCGCAAGCGTGGCGTACTGGGCAGAGATAGCCGACCGTCACAGGCTCGACCTCACGGTCGTGAACCCGCTCGTCGACCCCACCTGGCGCTTCATGACCCTGGACTGGGACGGCAAGATCAGGATGGACTGTTCATCCCCATTCGCCATGGCCTCGCTCATCTCGCGCAAGTCCGAGTACGACATCGCCACGGGGAACGACGCCGACTCCGATCGACACGGAATCGTCACTCCCGATGCCGGTCTGATGAACCCGAACCACTATCTGGCCGTGGCGATCCAGTACCTCTATGGCGGGGCGCGCGGGGGCTGGCCGCAAGGAGCCGCGATCGGCAAGACCCTGGTCTCCTCATCGATGATCGACCGGGTGGCGGCGTCGCTCGAGCGCACGTTGATCGAGGTGCCCGTGGGCTTCAAGTGGTTCGTCCCCGGGTTGCTCGACGGCTCGATCGCCTTCGGCGGTGAGGAGTCTGCCGGCGCCTCATTCCTGCGCTTCGACGGCTCGGTATGGACCACTGACAAGGACGGCATCATCCTCGCGCTGTTGGCATCCGAGATGCTCGCGACGACGGGCAAGTCCCCCAGCCAGCACTATGGCGAGCTCACTTCCCGCTATGGCGAACCGGCCTATGCACGCGTGGACGCCCCCGCGACACGGGAACAGAAGGCCATGCTGTCAGTGCTCTCTCCTGACGCAGTGACGGCCGAAAGCCTTGCGGGAGAGCCGATTACCGCACGCATAACGGCCGCGCCCGGCAACGGTGCCAGGATCGGCGGGCTCAAGGTGACGACAGAAAGCGCGTGGTTTGCCGCTCGGCCTTCTGGCACCGAGGACGTCTACAAGATCTACGCCGAGTCCTTCAAAGGACCTGAACACCTGGCACGGGTTCAGGCCGAGGCGCGCGAGGTGGTGTCCGCCGCGCTCGGGTCCTGAGCGCGCTGACCACTCGTCGCAGAACCTGCCTGGTCTCGACAGATCACAACCCTCGTCGGCGCCGCCTGACAGCCTTCGCGTCCGGCCGGTCCCAGCCAGCCGCCGACGCATAGCCTGCCGTCCGAAGCCTCGACTCAGGCAGCGAGCTCGTTGTGGTTAGTGGGGTGGGTGGCGTATTGGCGGCCGTGGGGGTCGGTCCAGGTGCAGTCGCCCTCTGGGCTCATGGTTAGCGCCCAGCCGCCTTGGTGTTTGACCCGGCGGTGGTGTTTGCAGAGGCTGAGCAGGTTGGCGGGTGTGGTGGGTCCGCCTTGGGAGTGGGGGATGACGTGGTCGGGCTCGCTGCGTTGGGCGTTGCGGGCGCAGCCGGGGAATCGGCAGTGGCTGTCGCGTTTGTGGATGAAGCGGCGCATCGCCTGGTTGGGTAGGTAGGTGTCCTGGCTGGTTTCGATGACCACCCCGGTGTGTTCGTCTAGCAGGACCCGGCTGATGGCGGTGTCGAAGTTGTCCAGGATCCCGGCGATGATGTCGCCGCCGATGACCCCGATGCCGGGGATCTGGTATCCCATCGCGGAGATCTGCGTCCAGGCTGGTTCTAGCAGTGGGTTGGGCTCGGGGGTGGGTTGGCCGAAGTCGTCGGTGTCGGCCAGCGGGTTGAGGCAACGCGATGCTGGGCTGGGTCCGGTCGGCCTGCCCTGTCCGGGGTTGGTGAGGTGGCGCACGATCAGGTCTTGTTCCCGGGACTGGTCGGGTTCGTCCACGGTCAGGGTTTGGACCGGGATCATCACGGTGAGGGTGGTGGTCACCTGGACGTTGGTCAGCATCAGGTCGACCAGGGCGTCGGCGCGGGCTTGTTCCAGGGTGCGGGTGGGGTCTACCCCGGACATCTGGTGGGCCAGGGCGTCGATCGCGGCCCAGCAGCCGGCGGAGTCCGCGGCGGGTAGGGAGGCGACCCAGGTGGTCAGGCCAGGCACCGTCGAGGGGTAGGCGCGCACGAACCGGTCAAGGCGTTCTTTGGCGGCTTTGAGTCGTAGGGCGTCGGCGTCGACCCGGGCCAGGACCCGGCGGACCCGTTTGGTGACGGCTCCGGGTGTCTCTTCCAGCACGGCGGGGTAGATCAGGGCCTCGACCGCGGCGCAGGACGCCGCGGAGGCTTCGGAGAGCTGGGTGGCGATGATGGTGGCCCGCCACGGGTCCAGGTCCCGGCGGCCATCGCGGCCAGGGTGGCTGGCAGCTTCGCGGCCAGGGCGGCGGCGGCCTCGACCTTGCGGTCGGCGGCGATGAACCCCATGGCCAGCATCGGCCCGAAGCAGTCAGAGGCGAACTCGCTGACGTGTCCTGGGCCGTGGTCCACCTCGGCCCAGACACCGCTGGAGTCTTGTGCCTGCTCCCTGCTGGCGTACTGGGCCGCCCGCAGCGCCTGCACCGCTGAGGCGGCGTTGATCACCTGCTGGGCGGCGTCGACCTCTGCGGCCAGGTCAGCTGAGGGGGTGAACGCCGACCCGCTCTGGGCGTCCTCGAAGGCCTCACGCATCGACGCGAGTGCTTGTGAGAACTTGTCGATCATGTGTCCTAGTGTACCTGATCGGGCTGACAAGCGAAAGCCTCATCCACAACGAAAGTCCTTGTAGGACAGACATATTCAGGCCTCAACCACCTGCGCATCGCCGTCCCTTCTCAACGGTCGGGCTCAACTGTCGAGGCCCGCCTCGGCCTCTCGGGCAAGATCTGCCCATTGGGTCTCGTGGCTCGGCGGGACCTGGATCCATGCCTTCATGGGTCTGCCAGCCATCGGCTCGAACAGATGTGAGCCCTCCAGCGCCAATGCCGCGGCATGCGCCTCCCCGACAAGCTTGAACACCATGTCATCCCCGTAGAGACCCGCGAACGCCTTGCCATCCCGGCGCTTGATGGACGGCATTCCGAACATGGAGGTACCCACGATATCCAGCTCGCTCTTCAGCTCGTCGACGAGCCGGTCAAATCGTTCGCGACCGGCCTCTGAGGGTTGGGTCATCTTCGGCGGTTGCGTCATGGCCCGACTCTAACCTCGGGACGGAATGATCGAACTCGGTTCTCGTGAGCAGCAAAGCCTCGGGACGGGAGAACCGCCCAAAGCTCTCCATGAACCGCAACTAGGGCACCCCCGTGTTGTCACCTCAGAACAGAGCACTCATGAGCGCTCGCCGGGCCTTCTGCACCCGCTCGTCGTGCGCGCCCACAACCGCAAACAACTCAATCAGGTGCTCTCGCACCGTATTCCGCTCATCGCCCTCAGTAGCGCGCACCGTATCGATGAGCCGCACGAAGGCGTCTTCGACGTGTCCGCCAAGAACATCCAGGTCAGCCACCAGCATCTGGGCATCGATATCCGCGGGTGCCTGGGCGGCGCCCGCGCGAGCAGCCTGCGGATCAACACCAGCGGTCCGTTGCATCAGCTTGACCTGGGCAAGGCCGGCGGTTGCATCATCATCCGCAGGATTCAGGACCAACGCCTCGGTGTAGGCCGCGGCCGCGGCATCAAGGTCATCGCGCTCGATCGCGTCAAAGGCCTCTTGGTGCAGCGGTGAAAGCTCCGGTTCAACATCAGCCTCGGGGGCGGCCGTGACCGTGATGCGACCGGTCACGTTGTGCTCCGCAGCCAGCTTGAGCAGCTCGTCAACGAAGGACCGCACCTCCTCGACCGGCTGCACACCCATGAACAGCGGCACTGGCTGGCCCGCCACCAGCCCCACGGTCACGGGAACGGACTGGACCTGGAACGCCTGCAACAGACCAGGGTTGGCATCGACGTTGACCGAAACGACCTGGAAACGTCCCTCATAGGTCCCCGCCACGGAGGCCAGTACATCGACGAAGGCACCTGATGCCGGCAAACGTGACGACCAGAGAACCACTACCGCGGGAACGTTCTGCGTGCTGTTGACAATGGCCTGGAAGCCGGCGTCCGTGCCGTCGATGACGAGGCCGCCGCCTCCGGCTGCACCGGGCGCAGGGGTAGGCGCGCTGAGGGCTGACAGATCGACCGCGCCGCGAAGGGCGGCGGCGCTGATGGGATGCGAGGTCATGGCTGCATTCTCCCTGATGCCGGCCCTGATCAGGAGCCCGACCCTGCCACGACTTGCTCCGAGGCGGCAACCAACGTGGCCTGACCGGAGGACCGCGGCACCGCGAACACCACGAACTCGAGCCGCGTGATGCTGGCTGACTTGGTGACGCGCTTCTTACCGGTGAGAAGAACAAACTCTTTGTTCTCAGCAGTGTTGACAGCCTGACCTGTCTTCACGGCAAAGGAGTCGGTGCGCTCGATGACGCCGAAGACCAGCGCATCACCGCCAGCCTGCCGTACGGCATACACAGACTGGGGAACGACTTTGTGGGTCTGAGAGAACGTCGCCTGCGCAGCCACGGCCTTGGCCACGGAGGCGGCCTTGGCGCGCACTTGGCCGGAGAAGACATCGGCCGCGAAAGGCGGGTTTGCACTTGCCTTGGCTGGAAACGCCATTCCGGCGGCATAGGCGCCAAGCAGCGCGTCTGGGGCAACGGTCAACTCCGTCCCGTCGGTCACCAGCGGTGAACCCTTGGCGAGAGAGTCGAAGGGCTTGAGCGAGGTTGACAGAAGCATCGTCGCCGACGCTCCGATCCTGTAGGGCGTGGCGGCGTCCGGCGATGTCAGCAGGTACAGGATCGGGAGCGGTCCTTCGGAGGCGACAGTCTGGGCGAGGAGGACCCGGGGGTAGCCGAAGCCGCGAGGCACAGCCAGAAGCCGTGGTTCGTTTGGCGCAAGGAGAGGCGAGACTGCCCCTGTCGGCTGAACCTTGGCCAGCTTGACTCGCGCGTTCGCGGCCCGCAGACCCTCATCGGTGTAGGCAGTCCTCAGCACATCTCGGAGCGTCTTATCAGTTGTGGTGTCGCCTTGTTGGGCTGCGGTGAAGTCCCGGGTGAGGATGGCCCTGGCCTGGTCCGGGGTCAGCGGCACCGCGGACGGGTTCACTTTCGGTGGCGCATGAATTCCCAGCACAGAGTTCGCGGCCCCGCACCCGGTGAGGGATACGGAAATCGCGATGGACAGTGCGAAGACGCGATCTCTTCGGGTCAAGTGATCACCCCCGATTTCGAGAGCCGGAGTGAATGGAGCCGGTCTGGGCACGTGCATGCCACAGGTCGCCGAGCGCAAACGCGGCGACGATCAACCCGATCAGGGCCACCGCGAGAGCGTCGAAGAACCAGGCACGATCGGCCCATGTCAGAGTCATCGTGACGCCCCTGAGCGGGCCGGCATCCCCGGACGCGACCACCGCCGTCTCGGGTCCGAACCCCTGATTGACCACGAGCTGGGCCGAACCTGCCCCCTTTGCCGAGAGCCGCCATACATCCGCCGTCCTGACCCCGGGGGATGAGCCGACTCCCGCGGTGCGAAGGTCCAGCGTCCCGGCTGGATAGTGCACCCCGCTCACCGTCGAAACCGCCGACCTGTCGAGGACGGCGCGGGCGTCGACGCTCGGCGCTACAACCACCTGGACGCTGCCGCCATCGCTGCGCGTTGCGGTGATCCGCACCGGAACCTCGACGGAGTTGAGCACATCCGGCTCGACGACGAGGGCGCCCGGATCCTTGGCAGTGACGCTGAAACGCGCCTCCCCGGATGGCCCAAGACCGAAAGCGTTCCAGGCACCAAAGATCGCCAGAGCCGCACCCAGCACAACCACGACGACGCCGAGTACCCGCCGCACTATTGCTGGCACGTCTCGTCCTCCTGTCGATGGTGGTCGTGTTCTCGACAACCCGGTCAGCGGTCGGAGGTCCCGGATCAGAATCGCGCAGGCTCCCTGTAGACGCCCCAGACATCTCGCAGAGCGTTGCAGATCTCACCGAGCGTGGCCTCAACCCGGACCGCATCGAGCATCGCGGGGACCATGCTCTCCGACGTCCCTGCCACCTCGAGCAGGCGGTGGATCGCGGCATCGACAACGCTCTGGTCGCGAGCACCCTTGCGCACGGCCAGGGTCGCCACCTGCTCGCGCTCGACCTCATGACTGACCCGCAGGATCTCCAGTTCGCTGCTGACCGACTCGGTGTGGCAGTTGACGCCGACGACCCTCTTCTCACCCTTCTCCAGGGCGATCTGGTAGGTGAATGCCGCGTCCGCGATCTCGGCCATGAACCAGCCGTCCTCGATGCCGCGCAGGATGCCCGAAGTCATGGGACCCACCGGGTGCGCAATCCTGCCGTCGGCCCCCGACTTCTTGCCGAACTCCCCCATCGCCCGGATCTTGTCGAAGATCGCCTCCGCGTCAGCCTCGATCCGGTCGGTGAGAGCCTCGACGTACCAGGAACCACCCAGGGGGTCGGCGACGTTGACGACACCGGTCTCCTCCATGATCACCTGCTGGGTGCGCAGCGCAACCTCGGCCGACTGCTCAGTAGGCAGCGCCAAAGTCTCGTCAAGAGCGTTGGTATGCAACGAGTTGGTGCCACCAAGGACCGCGGCGAGTGCCTGTACGGCGGTGCGCACGACGTTGTTGATCGGCTGTTGGGCGGTGAGCGACACGCCCGCGGTCTGGGTGTGGAAACGAAGCCACTGCGCCTTGTCGGTCTTGGCGCCGTACGTGTCGCGCATCCACCGGGCCCAGATCCTTCGGGCGGCGCGGAACTTGGCGATCTCCTCGAAGAAGTCGAGATGGCTGTCGAAGAAGAAGGACAGGCCCGGGGCGAATACGTCGACGTCCATGCCGCGGGACAGCCCCAGCTCGACGTAGGCAAAGCCGTCGGCGATGGTGAAAGCGAGCTCCTGCGCGGCCGTGGACCCCGCCTCACGGATGTGGTAGCCAGAGACCGACAGGGGCTTGTATGCCGGGATGTTGACCGAGCAGTACTCCATCAGGTCCCCGATGAGACGCAGATGGGGCTCCGGCTCGAAAAGCCATTCCTTCTGGGCGATGTACTCCTTGAAGATGTCCGTCTGTAGCGTCCCGTTCAGAACGCCTGGATCGACGCCTTGTCGCTCTGCCGCGACGAGATACATGCAGAAGACAGGAACAGCGGGACCGCTGATCGTCATCGATGTGGTGACCCCGCCCAGGGGTATGTCCTTGAACAGGGTCTCCATGTCGGCAGCTGAGTCGATAGCCACACCACAGTGACCGACCTCACCCAGGCTCAGGGTCTCATCGGAGTCACGACCCATCAGGGTCGGCATGTCGAAGGCCACGCTGAGGCCGCCGCCGCCGCGAGCCAGGATCATCTTGTACCGCTCGTTGGTCTGCTCGGCGTTGCCGAAGCCGGCGAACTGGCGGATGGTCCAGGGGCGCCCGCGATATCCGGTGGCGTGCAGCCCCCGGGTGAACGGGAACTCCCCCGGCCAGCCGATGCGCTCAAAGCCCGGGACAGCGGCAGCGACCTCCTCGTCGGAGCCTGAAGGACCGTAGACCGGGTCAACCTGCACGCCGGAAAGGGTCGTGAAGTCCGCCTTACGCACCAGGCCCTTGGCAAGCGCGGCGTCATACCTCTGCTGCCAGCGGGACCGGCCGGACAGAGAACCGTCGCCGGACATCGAAACGGGCTGCGCATCCTTCGTCATGATGACAAGTTACCCGCTTGCCCCACTCATGGGCGAAAAAGGGCTTTGCGCACGAACAACGCTGATCATCCGGATCTCGGGGGCACCGGTCGCCTCTTGACACCTGGTCCCGCCCTCGACGCTGAAGCCGTGTCGGCCGTAGAAGGCATGCGCCCGGGCGTTGTCCTCGACCACCCACAACGTCGTCGGCCTTAGTCGGATGACAGCGGCGAGGAGCTCGTCTGCCAAGCCAGTGCCCTGGCACGCAGCGAGCACATTGATCGAGTAGAGCTCCCATGGGGTGGGCGGATCGATGTCGCGTGTCGGTCCGGCCGACGCCAGTCCCGTGATCTCGCCATCAGGCTCCGTAGACACCACGACGATCCCGTCGGGTTCGTCCATCTCAAACCGGAGCCTCCAACGCGGCCCCGACAGCTCAGGAACCCTCTTGGCGGTCAAGGGCTCTCTCCAAGCGCTGGACCTTGGCGGTCAGCTCCCCCTCGAAACCTGGGCGGATGTCGGCCTTGAGGACGAGGCTGACCCTCGGGCCAAACGCTCCGACGGCCTCACAGGCCCGGCGCACAACGTCCATACATTCCTCCCAGGTGCCTTCGACGGTGGTGAACATCGAGTCCGTGTGGTTGGGAAGGCCCGAGTCGCGCACAATCCTGACGGCAGCCGCGACGGCCTCACTCACTGAACCGGTGGAGTCAACGAGACCAGAAGGGGCGACCGAGAAGGCAATCAGCATGCGCCAAAGCCTAAGGCAGATGATCTCCCAGATCGTCATCGTCCGTTTGGCCCACCCGCCCATCGCCCCCACGGGCGGTCTTGTGCTCCAGACGTTCCAAAATTGACACAATCTATAGCCAGCGCTCAGGGCCGACATCTACTTTCGAATGCGCAGCGGTCTGCCGGACTGCCTTCGCGGAAGACGGGGTTGTCGCGTGGCTTTCTCGATTCTTGCCGACCGCGAGCTGAGGTACGCCGCGCCCTCGACCGCTGCCAAGTCCGCTGAACGCTTGCCAGAGACCGTCTCGTGGCATGTCATGGCCTTCGCTCGCCGTCACCTGTTCGTTCTGTGGAGCGTGTGGGCGGTGGGCTGTGTGGCCGCGATCTTCCTGCGACCCGCAGAACCGACGATCCCCTACCAGCTGGGCTGGGCCGGTTGCGCGCTCGTCTTCGGACTGGGCACCTGGGGCCGGTGGCGGCTGATCGCGGCGTTGAGCTGGTACACCCTGGTCTCAGGGGCCGCCCTCGAACGCAGCTGGCAGCTCGGGGTCATTGGCTGGGACCAGACCGGCGTGGTCCCGCTGATGTTGCTTCTCGCGCTGATGATCGGCTGGCATGCACATCGCCGCCAGCTTGCGCTGGAAGTCGTCGCCAGACTCGCCGCGACCGACAGCCTCACCGGGCTGGCGAACAGGGCCACCTTCAACACCACGCTCTCTGATGCCCTTGAGGACCAGTCCTCCCCCAACACCACTGTCTTGTTCGTGGACCTGGACGACTTCAAGGGCATCAATGACGTTTTCGGCCATGGGCCCGGAGACGAGGTCCTCCGCGAGGTTGGGGCGCGACTCATGAAGGTCACCCGCAACGGCGACCTGTGCACACGCCTCGGCGGGGACGAGTTCGCCGTCATGCTGCGCGACACCGGCAGCGAGGAGGCAACGCACGTCGCCCTGCGGATCGTTGAGTCGATCGCGGAGACGATGCTCCTCAGCGGCAGAGTGACACATGTCGGTGCCAGTGTCGGGGTCGCCACGGCGACCGGTGAAAGCGACCTCGAGTCGCTGATCCACAGCGCCGACGTGGCGATGTCTGTGGCGAAGGCGAAGGGCAAGTCCCGCATCCAGGTCTTCGAACCCGCTCTGCTGGACCACGACACCTCCCACGTGGCCTTCGAGCGGGCGCTGACCGCCGCCGCAGGCAACAACGAGCTCGTCGTTCACTACCAGCCTGTGCTGTCCATTCCGGAAGGGCGCTGCACAGCCGTGGAGGCCCTGGTCCGGTGGCAACACCCAGAGCGCGGTCTGCTCCATCCCGACTCCTTCATCCCGATCGCCGAGAGGATCGGTGCCATCGGCCCCATCGGCACCTACGTTCTGCGACAGGCCTGCGCCGACGCGTCCACGTGGAGCGATGCACGCCCTGGCTCCCCTTTGGCTGTGCACGTCAACATCTCCGCGCTGCAGCTGGACGACGAGTCCTTCATCGACATCGTCACCAGCTGCCTTCGCGAGTTCGACCTGGCCCCCCAACAGCTCGTACTGGAGGTCACGGAAAGCGTGGTGATCTCCTCCCCTGTGGCCATCGACCGGCTCAACACCCTGGCCGCCCTCGGCGTGACGATCGCCATCGACGACTTCGGTACCGGCTACTCGGCGCTCACGACGCTACGGTCCCTCCCCGCAAGCATCGTCAAGATCGACAAGTCGTTCGTCACCGGCAGCACCAGCAACACCCAGGACCGCGCTGTCATCGAGGCCGTCGTGATGATGGCGACCCAGATGGGGATGCACACCATCGCCGAAGGAGTCGAAAACGCGGAGGAGCGCCTCCTCCTGGAAAAGATCGGCGCCGACGCCGTCCAAGGTTATCTCTACCTGCGACCAACCTCTGCAGACAAGTTCGGCGCCTGGCTGGACCGGCACCTCGCCAGCCCGCAGAGCGCCAGTCCACTGGGCGACTGCGTCCTCGCCGCGGCGCCGCGGCATACCGTCTGAGCCCGCTAAAGTCAGGCGAGTGACCTGGCGACCCCTGACGAACTTCGACTGGAACTCTCGCTCCTGCGGTCTTAACGGCCACGCCACCTATGCTCCGACCGAGCCGGCTCTTGCTGCGGGACTCCAGGCGACCACCCCGTCGGGCCACGCGTGGCGCTGCCTCAGGTGTGGCACCTACGTCGTCGGCGCACCACAAGGTTCCGGGCCCGCCGATGGCGCACCGCTCGTGCTGCGTGGCAAAGCCCTGCGGGACACGTTCATCTTGCGGTTCCTTGCGGTTGAGCGCGGCATCCGCGGCCTCCTCCTGCTGGCCCTGGCATACGGGGTGTGGCGATTCGACGGGTCCCGTGACGCACTGAAGCAGGTATTCAACTCCTACCTGCCAGCCCTCATACCGCTGGCGGACAGGTTCGGGGTCGACCTCGAGGAGACCGGCCCGGTCCACCTGATCCAGCAGGCGTTCACCGCCAAGCACTCCACGCTGCTGCTGGTGGCGGTCGGCGTCCTGGCGTACGGAACACTCGAGATGGTCGAGGCCATTGGTCTGTGGTTCAAGAAGAGGTGGGGCGAGTACGTCGCTGTCGTGGGCACTGCACTCTTCATCCCCCTCGAGATCCACGAGGTCATCGCCAAGGTCACGTGGCTGCGCATCACCGCTCTGGTCATCAACCTCTTCGCCGTCGCCTACATCCTGTGGACCAAACGACTCTTCGGATTCCGTGGCGGTCACGCCGCGTTCGAGGCCGAGCGCCGCAACGACTCACTGCTTGAGGTCGAGCAGTCCGCCAGCCTGGAACCTGAGGGAGTCACGTGACTCAGGTCAGGGCGGCAACCACCTGTTCCGCCAGCCTGGAACCTGAGGGAGTCACGTGACTCAGGTCAGGGCGGCAACCACCTGTTCCGCCGCCCTGTAAGGGTCGGAGCTCCCGTCCACGACCTGCGCGGCGAGCTCGTCCACACCCTGTCCGTGGCGCAGGTCGCCAATCCGGGCGCGAAGTGCCTGTATGGCGATCGCCTGGATCTCGTCGCCTGCGCGACGCACGCGCCGATCGCGCAGCGCCCCGGAGGTCTCCATCCAGGCGAAGTGGTCCTCGATGGCGCCCATGACCTCATCAACTCCCTCGCCCCGGGCCGCGACGGTCTTGAGCACCGGAGCGCGCCAGATGTTGGGCTCGGTGCGGTCGCCCAAGCTGATCATGTGGCGGATGTCGCGCACCGTCGCGTCGGCGCCTTCGCGATCTGCCTTGTTCACCACGAAGAGGTCACCGATCTCCAGGATTCCGGCCTTGGCCGCCTGGATTCCGTCGCCCATCCCCGGGGCGAGAAGCACCAGGGTGGTATCGGCCAGACCGGCCACCTCGACCTCGCTCTGGCCCACGCCCACGGTCTCGACCACCACGACCTCACAGCCCGCCGCGTCCAGAACCCGCAGCGCCTGGGGGGTCGTCCACGACAGACCACCAAGGTGACCGCGACTGGCCATCGAGCGGATGTAGACCTCGGGGTCGAGTGCGTGGTCCTGCATCCGGATCCGGTCACCCAGGAGGGCACCACCTGAGAATGGAGACGACGGGTCAACCGCGAGGACGCCGACCCGCTTTCCCTGAACCCTCAACGCGCCGACCAGCGCGTTCGTCAACGTCGACTTGCCCACACCCGGGCTGCCGGTAATGCCGATGATGTGGGCACGGCCGGTATGCGGCGCGAGAGCCGCCATCACCTCGCGCAGAGACGGGTGGCCGTCCTCGACCAAAGAGATCAGCCGGGCCACCGCGCGTGGAGCTCCTGCCCTGGCTGCATCAACCAGGGCAGGGACATCCACGGGTCGACTGACCATCAATGGCCGCTCATTGTTGCGCTGGCGCAAAGAGCTGCCGCGGGAGTCACGCTTTGGGTACGCGGACGATCAGTGCGTCCCCCTGCCCACCGCCACCGCAGAGCGCTGCCGCACCCACGCCGCCACCCCGCCGCTGGAGCTCCAGCGCGAGGTGCAGCGTGATCCGGGCGCCGGACATGCCGATCGGGTGTCCAACTGCGATCGCACCGCCGTTGACGTTGACCTTGGCGGGGTCGATCCCCAGCGCCTTCGTGGACGCCAGCCCCACCGCGGCAAACGCCTCGTTGATCTCGACCACGTCAAGGTCCGCCGGCGTGATGCCCTCCTTCGCGCACGCCTTGGTGATGGCCTGCGCCGGCTGGCTCTGAAGCGTGGAGTCCGGGCCGGCGACGACGCCGTGGGCACCGATCTCGGCGAGCCAGGTCAGACCCAGCTCCTCTGCCTTGGCCTTGCTCATCACGACGACCGCCGCAGCCCCATCGGAGATCTGCGATGCCGAGGCGGCCGTGATGGTGCCGTCCTTCCTGAACGCGGGGCGCAGCTTGGCCAGGGACTCGGTCGTGGTGTCCGCCCGGATGCCTTCATCGGTCTTGAACTCGATCGAGTCGCCCTTGCGCTGCGGGATCGACACGCCAACAACCTCGTCGTCGAACAGCCCATCCTTCCAGGCGCGGGCGGCGAGCTGGTGGCTTCGCGCCGAGAACTCGTCCTGCTCCTCGCGGGTAAAGGCCATGTCGCCGGTGTTGCCGGACTCCGTCAACAGCCCCATCCCCTCGTCCGTGAACGAGTCCCACAGCCCATCGCAGTCCATGTGGTCGCGCACCGTGACGTTGCCGTACTTGTAACCGGCCCTGCTCTTCTCCAACAGGTGCGGGGCGTTGGACATCGACTCCTGGCCGCCAGCCACGACAATCTCGAACTCGCCAGCACGGATCAGCTGGTCCGCGAGGGCGATCGCGTCAATGCCCGAGAGGCATACCTTGTTGATGCTCAGAGCTGGAACAGTCATCGGGATCCCGGCCTTGACTGCTGCCTGACGAGCTGGGATCTGACCTGCGCCGGCAGTCAGCACCTGGCCCATGATGACGTAGTCCACCTGGTCCCCGCGTACTCCTGCCTTGTCCAGGGCGCCCTTGATGGCCAAGCCACCAAGGTCAGCTCCTGAGAAGTCCTTCAAGGACCCCAGGAACCGACCCAGCGGGGTACGGGCTCCTGCGACGATCACGGACACGGGACGTTCGCTCATGGCTGTGCCTCCAACGACAACGGTCACTACTCGGTGGGCCAGGCAGGCTGTTGGCCTACCCTTTGCCTTCACTCTAGCCGCGCCCCGCCGCCTGCGAAGAGGGGCTGTTCACACGCCTGGTCAACCGGGTCCACGTGGGCGACCCGGGCAGTTGTTCGACGCGTCTAGGCTGGCCGACATGACAGAACAGCTTGCCGCCCTATTCACCGCCATCGACCATGTCGGCGTGGCTGTGAACGACCTTGATGCCGCGATCGCCTTCTATCGCGACACGTACGGGATGGTCCTGGTCCACGAGGAGACCAATGAGGAACAGGGAGTGCGTGAGGCGATGATGTCCGTGGGCACGTCCGGCTCATGCGTCCAGCTGCTTGCGCCGCTCACGCCCCAGTCAACGATCGCCGCTTTCCTGGATCGCTCGGGCCCCGGAGTCCAGCAGGTCGCCTACCGCGTCGTGGATCTCGACGCCGTCTCCGGGACATTGCGCGAACGGGGACTGCGCCTTCTGTATGACGCACCTCGTCGTGGAACCTCCAACAGCAGGGTCAACTTCATCCACCCGAAGGACGCCGGCGGGATCCTGGTCGAGCTGGTCGAACCCGCCGAGACCGTCCAGATCGCGGATGAGACCCGATAGGGGCGAGCCGCACGGTAAGTTCTGGGTCAGCCAGCCGTACGTCCGATCCCGAGGAGTACCACGATGCAGGCAGTTCTCGATGCGATCCTCTCCGGCGACCGATCGCCGGAAACCTTTGCCGCCCTTGAGATCCCCGCGAAATACCGCGGAGTCACGGTGCACAAGGACGAGATCGGCATGTTCGCCGGTCTCGCCAGCCGTGACAAGGACCCGCGCAAGAGCCTGCACGTCGAAGAGGTCGACGTCCCCGAGCTCGGCCCGGGCGAGGCGATCGTGGCAGTCATGGCCAGCGCCATCAACTACAACACGGTGTGGACCTCGATCTTCGAGCCCGTGCCGACGTTCGGCTTCCTGGAGCGCTATGGCCGGATCTCGCCACTGACCAAGAAGCATGACCTGCCGTACCATGTGGTCGGCTCCGACCTGTGTGGCGTCGTCCTGCGGACCGGCCCCGGCGTCAACGCCTGGAAGCCCGGCGACGAGGTCGTGGCGCACTGCCTGTCCGTCGAGCTGGAGCACGCAGACGGTCACAACGACACGATGCTCGACCCTGAACAGCGCATCTGGGGCTTCGAGACCAACTTCGGTGGTCTGGCCGACCTGGCACTGGTCAAGACCAACCAGCTCATGCCCAAGGCCAAGCACCTCACGTGGGAGGAGGCTGCTGCGCCGGGCCTGGTGAACAGCACGGCATACCGCCAGCTGGTCTCGCGCAACGGCGCGGGCATGAAGCTGGGCGACGTCGTTTTGATCTGGGGCGCCAGCGGCGGGCTGGGCTCGTATGCCACGCAGATGGCGCTCGCGTCCGGCGCTACCCCGATCTGTGTGGTCTCCAGCCCGGACAAGGCCGAGCTCTGCCGCAGGATGGGCGCGGAGCTGGTCATCGACCGCAGCCACGGCACCGGCGAGGGCTACCGTTTCTGGAAGGACGAAGAGACCCAGGACCCGCGTGAGTGGAAAAGGCTCGGTAGCAAGATCCGCGAGCTGACCGGCGGGAAAGACCCCGACATCGTCTTCGAGCACCCAGGTCGCGAGACCTTCGGCGCCAGCGTCTTCGTCACGCGGCGGGGCGGCACGATCGTGACCTGCGCGTCGACCTCCGGGTTCATGCACGAGTACGACAACCGCTATCTGTGGATGAGCCTCAAGCGCATCGTCGGCTCGCACTTCGCGAACTACCGCGAGGCGTGGGAGGCAAACGACCTCATCAACCGAGGGCTCATCCACCCGACCCTGAGCCGGACGTACTCCCTGGAGGACGTTGGTCAGGCGGCCTACGACGTTCACCGCAACCTGCACCAGGGCAAGGTCGGAGTCCTGGCCCTGGCCCCGCGGACCGGTCTGGGCGTTACGGACGAGGAGAAGCGGGAGGCTTTCCTACCCGCGATCAACCGCTTTCGCGAAGCCTGAGCGGGGGGACGCAACCGATGCTCGAGAGGTGGTCAGAGTTCCGTCGGCGACAGCGGGAGGGCCTGCGGCTGAGCAACCAGAACACTCAGGACCACGACGTCGAGACTGACGGCACGCCCGAACCCGACCTCCTGGCGAGTACCCTGCCGATCGGACCAGACACTCCGGGGTCCGGCGGGCGTCCCCTCTACGGCACCGCGGGGCGACCACTCAACCGCCAGTCCCCGTTCTATGTCGGCTTTGTCGGCGCACTCGGCGTCCTCGTTGCCTACGGCCTCTACAAGGCGCTGGGCCAGTTGTCGCAGGTCATCACCCTGCTGATCGTGTCGTTCTTCCTCACCTTGGCCCTCAATCCACTGGTTGAGGCGTTGTCTCGGCGCGGGCTGAGACGACCGTTATCGGTGACGATCGTCTTCATCGGCCTGGTTGGCGTCTTCACGGCGCTGGGATTCGTCGTGGTGCCGCCAGTGGCTGACCAGGGAGGCCTGCTCGCCGACAACGCCCCGAAGTACCTCGACAACCTCCTGAACAACCGGTTCATCCGGGACTTCGACAGCCAGTACCACGTCATCCAGAGGTTCCAGGCCGAGTTCCAGAAGCTCATCGCCGACGGCAACTTCATGAGCGGGGTCTTCGGAGGGGTGCTGGGTGCCGGCAAGGCTCTGGCCGCAGGTTTCTTCTCGTTCCTCACCGTTCTGGTGCTGACGCTCTATTTCCTCTCATCCCTGCCCAGGGTGAAGCACGCGGCATACGGCATGGTGCCAGCCTCACGGCGGGTGCGCTTCACCTCGCTCTCCGAGGAGATCATGCGTCGTGTCGGCGGATATGCCATCGGACTGGTGGCGGTGGCGACGATCAATGCGATCTGCAGCTACATCATGATGTCGATCGTGGGGATCCGCTATGCGGCCGTGCTGGCTGTCGCGGTGGGGTTCCTGGGTCTGCTCCCCATGATCGGCGCCTCGCTCGGAGCGGCCGTCGTCGCGACGGTCGCCTTCTTCGACGATCCGAAGAAGGCAGCGATCGTCTTGATCTACTACGTGGTGTACCAGCAGCTGGAGAACTACGTCCTGGCCCCCAGGATCATGCAACGAACGATCGCTGTGCCCGGCGCCATCACGGTGGTCGCCGCCCTGGTCGGGGGCGCTCTGCTCGGGGTCCTCGGCGCCCTTCTGGCGATCCCCGTGGCAGCCGGCCTGTTGCTCCTCTATGAAGAGGTGCTGGTGCCTCGCCAGCATCTGACGTAGCAGCTCAGACCGTTCCTCCGGCAGCCTCTTCGCTGAGGGATCCCTCCCAGGTCGTCGGCAACGGGCTTGAGCCCGGCCGCACGGTGGCCACGATCTCGTCCAGGGCCCGGCGCACGTACTTCTCCCCCACCCAGAGGTGTTTGGCGCCCTCAACTCCGACGACCCGGGCCTTGGGAACCTCGCGGAACCGCTCAACCGCCTCGGCAGGTCGAAGGTAGTCGTCAAGCTCGGGCACCAGAGCCACCAAGGGCCTGCCTGACTCCGCCCATCCCCGAAGGTGCTCCGGGCGGCTGAACCGCAGCGCCGGACTGAGCAGGATGGCACCCTCCACCGATGGGCTGTCGCCGTACATCAGTGCCAGATCGCTGCCGAAGGACCACCCGAGCAGCCACCGGCGCACGAGCGGGGGGTCCTGAGCGAGCTGCGCGTACTCAATTGCCGCGGCGACGTCGAGTCTTTCTGCGCTTCCCTGGTCGAAGCTGCCCTCCGAGGTGCCCCTCGGCGAGGTGGTGCCTCGGGTGTTGAACCGCAGGACGGCGATGTCGGCCAGCGCCGGAAGACGGTAGGACGCCTTCTTCAGAAGGTGACTGTCCATGAAGCCGCCGTGGGTGGGCAATGGGTGGAAGGTCACCAGAGTGGCGACCGGGGCCCGTTCCAGGGGTAGTGCCAGCTCTCCCACCAGCCGCAGGCCGTCAGATGTGTGGAGCTCAATGTCGCGACGCCGTGCCGGGAGAATGGTGTTGGCCCTAATCAGATGCGTACCAACGACACTCATGCAGTCAACCCAGTCATCGAAACGAACCCCGAGGCTTGCGCCGACCACGAGCGGTCCAGCACGGAGTATGCCAATGCCGTCGGTCGCCCAGGCCGCCCATGCCGTCTGCCGGCCAGGCAACGACGTGAGGTATGCCGGGCGGCACCTCTTGCTGGCAGCCCGGGCACCGGTAGGACTTGGTCGAGTCGACGCCGGTGACCCTGCGGACAAACCATTCGCCGTCGCTGTGGGCCTCTCGCCGTTCGACCCCACCGATGGCCCGGTTCAGGTCGAGGGCGGTCCCCTCAGGGCGTCTGCGATGGGATCGAGGCATGCACCAATTGTCGCAGGACAAGGGCTGGTCGAGCACCAGCGCGGCTGGTGCGGGCGTGCCCGGAGGCTACTACGCGGATGCCACGAGATCGGCGAAGACGACGATGTTGTCCTCGTAATGGCCGGTCCGTGGGTTGAACGTCCCGCCGCAGGTGATCAACCGAAGCCCGGGGTGCTCGATGTTTCCGTACACCGCTTTGGTTGGGAACTCCTTCTTTGGGTACTCCTTGACGCCGGTCACGCGGAATACCGGCGTACTGCCGTCTTGCCGCGTGATCCTGACCAGGTCACCGGGCTTGAGCTTGTACAGGTCGAAGAAGACCCCCGGCCCCTTCCAGTCGACGTGGCCCGCAATGATCGCCGGACCCAGCTCACCAGGGGTGGGCGCACCCGTGTACCAACCAGCGGGGAATCCGCTTGGTGGGACCTCCATTGTCCTGTCGGCCTTCAACCCGAGCTTCATCAGCTTGGAGTCAACCTTGATCGCGGGAATCTGCAGCCGAACCGGTACGGACTTCGCCAGGTGGGTCGCCTGGGTGACCGGAGACGACGGCGATCCCGCGGGGCTCGGAGGCGATACGGACTGCCTTGACGCTGCAGGAGCCCCCTCAGCTGAGCAGCCAGCGATCGCCAACGCGGCCACAACGAGCAGAGTCGCGGCCCTCGCCATCCCCCTCGAGGAGGTCAACGTGGGTCGCGACTGCGCCAGTGGTGCCGCAAGCTTGCCGGTCTGATCAGCTGTTCAGACGACGACGGCGGATGGCAAACGCAGTGGCCGCGCCGACACCAGCGAAGAGGAGCCCACCGGCCAACAGTGCCTGGGTGTCATTCCCGCCGCTCGTACTGCCGTCACCGGAGGCGACTGAGCCGGCCGGGACCGCCGTGACCTGAGGGCTCGCGGTGGTTGGAGCTACCGTCGGCGTGGCGGTGGTCGTGGGGGTTGGCGACGTGATGGCCGAGGTCACGCACGGCAGACTCGTGATCGTGTTGTTGATCATCGTGACCCCGCCGTTTCGGGCCAGCATTCGACCGTCGATCGTCGCGCCCGCGTTAAGACTGATGTCAGTTAGCGCCATGACGGTCCCGCGGAAGGTGGAGTTGGCCCCGATCGTCGCGGAGCTGGTCACCTGCCAGAAGACATTGCAAGACGAGGCGCCGTTGATGAGGTTTACACGGCTGGTCGATCCAGTGATGAGAGTGGAGGCAGACGTGAAGATGAAGACTGCGCTGGAATCGCCGCCCGCGTCGAGCGTGAGCACCCCTGTGAGACCGAGTGTTGCTCCTGAGTAGACGCCCGGCTTCAGCGTGCGACCGGCGAGCTCGACAGGAACTGCCGTGACTGGGGTCCGCCCAGCAGCATCGCCATACGCGATGGTCAGGTCAGCGTGGGCCTGTAGCGCCGCGGCATTAGCGACGTTCTGGGTTCCGTTGATGACACTGCCCGGTGGGAAGCCGACGACGGCAGAGCCGGGGCTGACCCCCAGGCTTCCAGAAATAGTCGAGCTGCCGGTGTTGGTGACGGTGCTTCCGGCCAACACGGCATACGACGCCGCGGTCTCCAACCCCACTGGTGGTTGGGCTGCCTGGGCGCTGAGAGGGATTGCGACCAGAAGACCCACGGCTGCCACCGAAGCGACGGCCAAGCTAGCTCGCCTCGTCTTCAGCACAAGAATGGACAACCTCATGATCGATCCCTTCGAAAGGTGGCCAGGTGCAGAGGCCGCAGGCGCCCTTACCGTACACGTTCGTGTGGCACAAACGGACAATTCGCATGCGGAACTTCCTCATGCCCTTCGGGCAGCCACCCGGCTCTCTCCTTGCGACCGTCGAGTTCTCAGGCGTAGGTCCGGAACCCGCGCCCCACCTTGCGGCCGAGGTAGCGGGCGGTGACGAGGTGCTCGAGCAGCGGTGCCGGACTGAACCCCGGCTCCCGGAACTCGAGGTAGAGCTCCCGCTGGATGGCCAGCGAGACGTCGAGGCCAACCGCGTCGAGGAGCTCGAAGGGACCCATCGGGTAGCCACAGCCGGTCTTCATGGCGGTGTCGATGTCATCGGCGCTCGCATAGTGCGCCTGGAGCATCTTGACCGCGTCGTTGAGGTAGGGAAAGAGGAGGGCATTGACGATGAAGCCCGAACGGTCGCCACAGGCCACAGGGTGCTTGCCGATCGCCCGGCACAGGTCCTGGGCCGTGGCAACGACGTCATCCGCTGTCGAGATGGTGTGGACGACCTCGACGAGCTTCATGATCTGGGCGGGGTTGAAGAAATGCATGCCCACGACGTCCTGCGGGCGCCTGGTCACGGTGGCGCAGGCGATCACGGGGAGCGAGGAGGTGGTCGTGGCCAGGATCGCACCCTCCTTGCAGATCTCGTCGAGGTTCTCGAAGAGCGCCTGCTTGACCTTGAGATCCTCCACCACGGCCTCAACCACCAGGTCGACGTGGGCCAGGTCCTCCAGCGCCGTGGTGCCGTGCAGACGTCCGGCCGCCGCGTCACGGTCGTCCGCCGTGAGCTTGCCGCGCTGAACTGCCTTCTCCAGGCTCTTGGCGATGGCGGCTTTGACCGCCTCAACCTTGGCCTCGGACCGCGCAACGTACGTCACGGCATACCCGGCCTTGGCGAACACCTCGACGATTCCGGTCGCCATCGTGCCGGAGCCGACGACACCAACGGTTCTGACCACTCGCAAGTCACCCTGGTGAGCCCCCTCGACGGGTGTGAGGTGGTCTGCCACGACCGTGGAGCTGCCGGCCTCGTCGTAGGTGTAGAAGCCCCGGCCGGTCTTGCGGCCCTTGAGCCCGCCAGTGACCATCTGCTTGAGGATGGGGCTCGGCGCATGCAGCCGGTCGCGCCCCTGCTTGTACATCGTGTCAAGGATCTCGTAGGCCGTGTCGAGGCCGATCAGGTCCACGAGGGCCAGCGGTCCCATCGGCAGACCGCAGCCGAGCTGCATGGCCGCGTCGATGTCCTCGCGTGTGGCATAACGGCTCTCGAACATCTCCACGGCATGGTTGAGGTAGCCGAACAACAACGCGTTGGCGATGAAGCCGGCACGGTCGCCGATGACGACGGGCAACTTGCCAATTCTTTCGGCGAGTGCCTTGACGTCCTCGACGACGTCATCCTCGGTCACCACTGTCTTGATGACCTCGACGAACTTCAGCACAGGCGCCGGGTTGAAGAAGTGCATGCCGACGAAGCGGCGCGGGTTCTGAGTGGCCACCGAGATCTCAGTGACCGACAGGCTAGAGGTGTTCGTGGCCAGGATCGCGTCCGGTTTCACGATCAGGTCCAGCTTTGCGAAGATCTCGCGCTTGAGGTCAAGATGCTCGGGCACGGCCTCGACCACGAGGTCGCACTCTGCAAGGTCCCCGAGGTCGGAGGTGAAGCGCACCCTCTCGTGAAGCTCGGTCTGCTGCTGCTCGGTGAGCTTGCCGCGAGAGAGGGCACGGCTGGTCGAGTGCCGCAACACACCCTTGCCCTTCTCGAGCGCCTCAGGGGAGGCCTCGACCGCTACGACGTCAAGGCCGTTGCGGGCGAACACCTCCACGATGCCCGCACCCATGGTGCCGAGTCCGATCACGCCAACTGTTGCGAAGTCACGAGACATGAGGACGAGTCTGCCAGAGTGACCCGGTTCATGTGAGCGGCCCCACCGCCTCGGTAGGCTGCCGCCCGTGCGAATTGTCATAGCGCGGTGCAGCGTGGACTACGAGGGCAGACTCCAGGCCCATCTCCCGTTGGCGACCCGGCTGCTGCTCGTCAAGGCTGATGGGTCAGTGCTCGTCCACAGCGACGGCGGTTCCTACAAGCCCCTGAACTGGATGTCGCCTCCGTGCGCCATGGCCGAGGTCGCACCCGAGGATGACGAGGTGACAGATGGCGTCGAGTCGGTCTGGGTGGTCCAGCACGCGAAGTCCGATGACCGCCTTCGGGTGCGCCTGTACGAGGTGCTGCACGACACGGCCCATGAGCTCGGAGTTGACCCCGGCCTGGTCAAGGATGGCGTCGAGGCTCATCTGCAGCGGCTGCTTGCCGAGCACATCGGCACGTTGGGCAACGGATACACGCTGGTCCGCCGGGAGTACATGACCGCCATCGGGCCAGTCGACATCCTGTGCAAGGACGCCTCCGGAGCATCAGTTGCGGTCGAGATCAAGCGACGAGGAGACATCGACGGCGTCGAACAGCTCACTCGCTACCTCGAGCTGATGAACCGTGACTCCCATCTGGCGCCGGTTGCAGGAGTATTTGCCGCCCAGGAGATCAAGCCGCAGGCACGGACCCTTGCCGCCGACCGGGGCATCCGGTGCGTGACGCTGGACTACGACGCGCTCAAGGGCATCGACGATGTGGGCTCACGCCTCTTCTGAGCACCGATTGAGTCCGTTGACAACTCGCACCGTCCCTAGGTTTGGCCGTTGACAACCCGCACCGTCCCTAGGTTTGGCCGTTGAGACCACGGGAGGCACGGATCACGTCAACGATGCCGCCCATGATCTGGGTCAGGCCGAAGTCCTTGGGCGTGAAGACTGCCGCCACCCCCAGCTGCCGCAACGCCTCTGCGTCGCTCTCGGGGATGATGCCGCCGACAATCACCGGTAGGTCGCCTGCGCCGGCAGCCCTGAGGCCATCCATCACCCGGGGAACAAGCTCCATGTGGGAGCCCGAGAGGATCGAGAGACCCACACAGTGAACGTCCTCGGCGACGGCCGCGGCGACGATCTGCTCAGGGGTGAGCCTGATGCCCTGGTAGATGACCTCGAAACCAGCATCCCGGGCTCGGACGGCGACCTGCTCGGCGCCGTTGCTGTGTCCGTCCAGGCCTGGTTTGCCGACCAGCAGGCGCAGTCGGGTCCCGAGCTCTTCCCCCGTGGCGCGGACACGTTCGCGCACCTGCGACAGGTCGCCGCCAACATCAGCGATGGCAACCCCTACGGAGCCGGAAACCCCTGTGGGAGCACGGTACTCACCGAAGACGTCGCGCAGCGCCTGAGCCCACTCGCCGGTGGTGACGCGAGCGCGGGCAGCCTCCAGGGAGGCAGGCATCAGGTTGACCCCGGACTTCGCGTCATTGACCAGTCGCGTGAGCGCCGACTGTGCAGCTGCGCGGCCCGATTCGGTGGAGTCGCGGTCCCGGCGCCATGCGACAACAGCCGCGGCAGCCTTGGCCTCGACGTCGTGATCCACGGTCTGGATAGAAGCATCAAGGTCGGCGGTGAGCGGGTTCGGCTCGGTCGTCTCGAACTTGTTGACGCCCACCACGATGTCCTCGCCAGCCTCGATACGTTGACGCCGTAGCGAATGCGAGGCCACCAGGGCAGATTTCATGTAGCCCGACTCAACCGCCGCCACCGCCCCACCCATCTCCTGCACCCGGTCGATCTCGGCCCTGGCTCCAGCAAGGAGCTCGGCCACCTTGACCTCGACAACGCGGGATCCGGCGAACAGGTCGTCGTACTCGAGCAGGTCTGACTCGAAGGCCAGCACTTGTTGCAGGCGGAGCGACCACTGCTGGTCCCAGGGTCTCGGCAGCCCAAGCGCCTCGTTCCACGCAGGCAGCTGCACGGCCCTGGCCCGGGCATCCTTGGACAGCGTCACTGCGAGCATCTCCAACACAATTCGCTGGATGTTGTTCTCCGGCTGAGCCTCGGTCAGCCCCAACGAGTTGACCTGGACGCCGTAACGGAAGCGCCGCTGGGACGGGTCCGTCACGCCATACCGCTCCTGCGTGAGCTCGTCCCAGAGCTGCACGAACGCGCGCATCTTGCACATCTCCTCGACGAAGCGCACGCCGGCGTTGACGAAGAAGGAGATCCGCTTGACGACCTCACCGAAGCGCTCCGGCGGGACCTGTCCGGCGTCGCGGACGGCGTCCAGCACAGCGATGGCTGTGCACATGGCGTAGGCGATCTCCTGCACCGGGGTCGCGCCGGCCTCCTGGAGGTGGTAGCTGCAGATGTTGGTGGGGTTCCAGTTGGGTATCTGAGCGACCGTGTAGGCCACCATGTCCGTGATCAAGCGCAGGGAGGGCTCCGGCGCGAAGACATAGGTCCCCCGGGAGAGGTACTCCTTGATGATGTCGTTCTGCGTGGTCCCCGTGAGCGCATTGACCACTACGGCCGGATCCTCCCCCGCGAGCGCTGCCTGCTCCTCGGCAACGACCTCGTACATCGCCAGCAGCCACATCGCGGTG
This sequence comes from Actinomycetales bacterium, assembly GCA_038236365.1. Classification (GTDB taxonomy): domain Bacteria; phylum Actinomycetota; class Actinomycetes; order Actinomycetales; family Dermatophilaceae; genus UBA4719. The sequence goes on from JBBRZV010000025.1 coordinate 32,006, forward strand.
GCGTTGATGGTCATCGAGGTGTTCATCCGCGACAGCGGAATGTCCGCAAAGAGCGACCGCATGTCGCCAATGTGCGAGATCGGCACGCCGACCTTGCCGACCTCACCGCTGGCCAGCACGTGGTCCGGGTCATACCCGGTCTGCGTCGGGAGGTCGAAGGCGACCGAGAGGCCGGTCTGTCCCTTGTCCAGGTTGCGCCGGAAGAGCTGGTTGCTTGCGGCCGCACTGGAGTGGCCGGCATACGTGCGCATGACCCACACAGGGTCCCGGTGGGGACGGTTCGTATCTGGCTGTGACATACCGATGAAGGTACCGCTGGACGTCACCCGTATGGCGCCTCGTCCGGTTCGCGGGTGACGTCAGCCCCGAGCCCGCGCAGCGCCTCGGCAAAACCCGCGTAACCGCGGTCGATGTGGTGGGCCCGGCTGACCGTCGTGATGCCGTCGGCCACCAGCCCGGCGATGACCAGAGCCGCGCCCGCCCGGATGTCGCTGGCCTCGACGGGTGCACCTGAGAGACGCTTGACGCCATGCAGCATGACGTGATGCCCATCGACGTGGGCGTCAGCACCCAGCCGCGCAAGCTCCTGAACCGTGCGGAAGCGGGCCTCGAAGAGGTTCTCGGTGATCATGGCGCTTCCCTGGGCGACCGCGTTGTACGTCAGGGCAAAGGGCTGGAGGTCAGTGGGAAAACCCGGATAGGGCAGTGTCGCCACGTCAAAGGCGGAGCGGCGATCGGTCCCGGTCACCCGGAACCCACGATCTGTCGCGGAGATCTCTGTACCTGCCTCGGTCAACCGGTCAAGTGTGGCGCCCAGATGCCCTGGCACACCACCAACCACCTCGACGTCGCCACCTGTTGTGGCCGCGGCGAAAGCCCACGTGCCCGCCGCGATCCGGTCTGCCACCACCTCGTGGGACGCCGGGGTCAGGGCCGTGACGCCCTCGACCGTGATGACCGATGTCCCCGCACCTTCGATCCGGGCGCCCATCGTGGACAGGAAGCGCGCGATGTCGACGATCTCGGGCTCGCGCGCGGCGTTCGTGACACGGGTCACCCCCGTCGCCAGCACCGCTGCCATCAGGATGTTCTCGGTGGCGCCAACGCTGGGAAAGTCCAGGTGGATTTCTCCGCCATGGAGGCCGTTCGGCGCCTCGGCGATGAGGTAGCCGTGGGTCACATGGACGAAGGCGCCCAGCGTCCCCAGGCCCGAGGCGTGCATGTCCAGACCGCGGGACCCGATCGCGTCGCCGCCGGGGACTGCCACATGTGCCTGGCCGCACCGGGCCACCAGGGGCCCCAGCACACAGATCGAGGCGCGTAGCGCCCGCACGAGGTCGTAGTCTGCGCGGTGGCCGATCCGGTCGGGGACATCGATCGAGACGACCCCGGCGGCAGCGTCGTAGTCGACCGTGCACCCGAGCCGACGCAGCAGCTCGGCCATGGTCATCACGTCGAGGATCGCCGGCACGTTGGTCAGCCGGGTCGTGCCAACCGCCAAAAGCGCGCCCGCCATCAGCTTCAGCGCACTGTTCTTGGCACCGACGACCGCCACCTCACCACGCAGGCTGGTGCCGCCGACCACACGAAACCGCTCCATTACCGGGTGAGCCTATCGGGGGCCGATCTGAGACGATCGTGTCTATGGTCAACCTGACACGCATCTACACCCGCACCGGCGACGACGGAACCACGGCCCTGGGGGACTTCAGTCGCACGAGCAAGACCGACCCGCGCCTGGTGGCCTATGCGGATACCGACGAGGCCAACTCCTGCATCGGTGTGGCGGCTACCTGCGGCGCCCTGCGCGAGGATGTCGGTGCGGTCCTGTTCCGGATCCAGAACGACCTCTTCGACGTCGGTGCCGACCTGTGCACGCCGTTGGCGGCGAGCTATGAGTACCCACCCTTGCGGGTCCAGGACGTCTGGGTCGACGAGCTCGAGGCAGACTGCGACCGCTTCAACGACGAGCTGGAGAAGCTGCGCTCGTTCATCCTCCCCGGAGGGACTCCGGGATCGGCCTACCTGCATGTGGCCCGCACCGTGGCCCGTCGTGCGGAGCGCTCCGCATGGACGGCCCTTGAGACGTATGGCGACCAGCCAGCTCCCGAAGGCAGCGACAAAGGGGTGGGTGGGGTCAACCCGCTGACCGCCAAGTACCTCAACCGGCTCTCTGACCTGCTGTTCATCCTCGGGCGTGTGGCCAACCTCGCAATCGGCGGGGACGTGCTCTGGCAACCGGGCGGCGGACGGGTGCCGAAGCCCGACCATGCACCGGAGCCCGAAGAACCTTAGGCGACGGCAGCCCGTTGCTGGTTTGTTTCACCGATCCAAGCCGAAAACGAAGTAGCGGTGAAACATTCCGGCAACGAAGGTGAGTGCCCAGACCCGCTCCACCTGGGAGGGCCCCTAGGCGACGTTGACGCCGCGACCGGGTGGCGAGGCTTCGAGCCACGACCGCAGGCCGGCATACGGACCGCGGGCCAGGGCGATCTCAAAACGACCCTGAGGATAACGACAGTCAACCCTCGTGGCCCCGGGTATGAGGATCTCGGGTCGTTCGCCTGGCTCGAGGGGCCGGCTGGCCCTGATATTGAGAAGCCCCCGGTCCCACTCCCGGGCCGGCCGCAGGGAAAGCCCAAGGAGCGTGAACCACTCGAGTCCGGTCGTGCCATAGCGAGCCAACCCGAACCGCCACCGGCGATCGCCCGGCTCTCGCAGCGCGCAGATCATCAGAGGCTCGCCTCGGGCAATCACCCGCCGCCGGGTGAAGACAGCGCCTAGAACGGCTACGACGATGAACAGGGCCCCACCTACCAGCATCTCGCTGGTGAGCAGCATTCCCCTCACCTCCGGTCAGGCGCGGATTTGGGAGGCGTCGACGGCCTCGGCAACGATGGTGACCCGGTCGTGTTCGATCGAGAGGAAGCCGCTGTCGATCGTGGCCGTGTGCGTCTGCCCCGACGTTGACTCGATCCGAACCTCGCCGCTGACCAGGATCCCCAGCAACGGCGTGTGGCCGGGCAGGATCCCCATCTCGCCCTCGACAGTACGTGCGCTGACCTGCTTGGCCTCGCCTTCCCAGACCTTGCGATCTGCGGCGACAAGCTCAACCTGCAACTGACTCAACGGGATCCTCCGCTCGCTTACGTGTACCGGGAGTCTAACGGGCGACGCTACCTGCCCAGACCATCAGGTAAGGACGTGAGTCAGGCAAGCCTGCTCGTGGTCAGGCTGCGCTGCCAAGAGCGCGTCCGCCATACGTCCGCACCAGATCCTGTATGACGGCGCGAGCGTTGGCGGCGCGGACGTCGCCCGGAATCGGCGGCAGGTAGTCGTCCCAGACCGCCAGCATCGTGCCGCGTTGCTGGGGCATCCGGGTCGGCCGGGCCAGGAAGAAGATGTGGACGTGAGCTCCCCCGTCCCCCACTTGCTGACGTGGACACGCTGCACGCTCGGCAAGGCCTCGATCCCGGCACCCAGGGCGACCATGACCTGACCCATCTCGGCGGCGAGGTCCATGGGCAGAGTGGTCAAGTCAGACTCCGCGATGTGGTCCAACTTAATGATCGGAACGTCTTCGGACACATGACGGCAGACGACCCGGCATACCGCTTCGCACTGGGACGTCTTCGGACACATGACCGCAGACGACCCGGACGTGACAGAGCCGGTCACCTTTCGGCAACCGGCCTGTCCTTGCTGTGGGGCTGAGCAGACTCAGGATCAGAGGTTCTTCTGGATCTCCGACCACTGACGCTCGACGTCATCGAGGCCACCGCACATGTAGAAGGCCTGCTCAGCGACGTCATCGAGGTCACCGTCAGCGATCTTGGTGAAGCCCTCGATCGAGTCGGCCAGTGAAACCGTCGAGCCCTCGAGGCCGGTGAACTGCTTGGCCACGTAGGTGTTCTGTGACAGGAAGCGCTGGATCCGGCGGGCCCGGTTGACGAGGATCTTGTCCTCCTCGGAGAGCTCGTCGATGCCGAGAATCGCGATGATGTCCTGCAGCTCCTTGTTGCGCTGCAGGATCCCGATCACGCGCACCGCGGTGTCGTAGTGGTCCTGGGAGATGTACCGCGGGTCCAGGATTCGCGAGGTCGAGGTCAGCGGGTCCACGGCCGGGTAGATGCCGAGCGAGGCGATGTCGCGGGAAAGCTCGGTCGTGGCGTCGAGGTGGGCGAAGGTGGTGGCCGGTGCCGGGTCGGTGTAGTCGTCAGCAGGCACGTAGATCGCCTGCATCGAGGTGATCGAGTGACCGCGGGTCGAGGTGATCCGCTCCTGCAGCACACCCATCTCGTCGGCGAGGTTCGGCTGGTACCCGACAGCAGATGGCATCCGGCCGAGCAGTGTGGATACCTCGGAACCGGCCTGGGTGTAGCGGAAGATGTTGTCGATGAACAGCAGCACGTCCTGCTTCTGAACATCACGGAAGTACTCAGCCATGGTCAGGGCCGAGAGAGCGACACGAAGGCGCGTGCCCGGCGGCTCATCCATCTGGCCGAACACGAGGGCGGTCTGGCCGAGAACGCCGGCCTCGTCCATCTCGACGATCAGGTCGTTGCCCTCACGGGTGCGCTCACCGACACCGGCGAACACCGACACCCCACCATGGTCCTTGGCGACACGGGCGATCATCTCCTGGATGAGCACCGTCTTGCCGACACCGGCGCCACCGAACAAGCCGATCTTTCCACCCTGCACGTACGGCGTGAGCAGGTCGATGACCTTGATGCCCGTCTCGAACATCACCGTCTTGGACTCGAGCTGGTCGAAGTCCGGCGCCGGGCGGTGGATGCCCCAGCGCTCCGTGATCTCGAGCTTCTCGTCACCCTTGAGGTTGAGGCACTCGCCGGTCGTGTTGAAGACGTGGCCCAGCGTGACGTCACCGACGGGCACCGTGATGGGGCCGCCGGAGTCCTTTACCGGGGCGCCGCGGACCACACCGTCGGTGGGCTGGAGCGAGATGGCGCGGACCATGTTGTCGCCGATGTACTGGGCGACCTCAAGGTTCAGGCTCTTGGTCTCGCCCGACAGCTCGACCTCGACGGTGAGCAGGTTGTACATCGCGGGCATGGCGTCGGCGGGGAACTCCACGTCGATGACCGGGCCGATGATGCGGGAGACACGACCCACTCCGCCTCCAGCAGGGTTGGTGCCCGCAGCAGTCTCAGGGATTACGGCAGTCATTAGATCTCTCTACCTTCTTACTTGGCGGACGCGAGGGCTTCGACGCCGCCCACGATTTCGCTGATCTCTTGGGTGATCTCGGCCTGGCGCGACTGGTTGGCCAGCCGGGTGTACTTGCGGATGAGCTCCTCGGCGTTGTCCGTGGCGGACTTCATCGCTCGCTGACGGGCAGCAAGCTCGGAAGCCGCCGACTGCAACAACGCGTTGAACAGGCGCGACTGGACGTACTTGGGAAGCAGTGCGTCCAGCACCTGGTCGGCGCTGGGCTCGAACTCGTACAGCGGCAGCACCTCGTCATCGTCCGGGGTTTCGTCACCCTCAACGACCTCGAGCGGCAGCAGCCGGATGACGTCGGGATCCTGGGTGACCATGCTGATGAACCGCGTGAACACCACGTGGACCTCGTCGACACCACCGTCCTCGTAGTCCTTGATGAAGTCGTCGGTGATCCGCTGGCCGATCTCGCGGGCAATCTCGAACTTCGGGTTGTCCGAGAAACCTGACCACTCCTGGGCGAACTCGCGACGACGGAACTTGTAGAAGCCCACCGCCTTGCGACCCACCAGGTAGGGGATCACTTCCTTGCCGTCTCCGCGCAGCAGCTCGGCGAGCTTCTCGCTCTCCTTGAGCACCGCCGAGGAGTAGGCACCGGCCAGACCTCTGTCGCTGGTGATGACCACCATCGCCGCCCGGCGCACCTCGGGATGCTCCGTGGTCAGTGGGTGGTCCTCGTTGGAGAACGTCGCCACCGCGGACACGGCTCGGGTGAGCGCCCTGGCGTACGGCGTGGACTCGGCAACCCGCTGACGAGCCTTGACGACCCGCGAGGCCGCGATGAGCTCCATCGCCCGCGTGATCTTCTTGGTCGCCTGGACGGACCGGATGCGCTGGCGGTAGACCCGCATCTGCGCTCCCATATGTTCCCGCCTCTCTGTGAAAGTTCGATTCGGTATGACGTGTGCTCACCGTGCAGCGAGCGGCGCCGGGTGGTCAGGGGTGACCACCCGACATACAAGTCATCGCTTGTGTTTGACGATCTGGACCTGCTCGACCTCGTCCTCGGGCAGGGCACCTGCCTCAGCCTCGTGACCGACCGGCACGCTGTCCTTGCCACCGGCGAGGAACTGCTCCTTGAACCCGTCGATCGCGTCGATGAGCCCTTTCTCGGTGTCGTCCTCAAACTTCTTGGTCTCGCGGATGGCCGACAACAGACCCGGCTTCTCGCGGCGCAGGTGATCGAGGAACTGCGACTCGAAGGACTTGATGTCGGCAACAGCGATGTCGTCGAGCTGACCGGTGGTTCCGGCCCAGATCACGACGACCTGCTCCTCAACGGCCATGGGTGAGGCCTGCTTCTGCTTGAGAAGCTCGATGAGGCGGGCCCCCTTGGCCAGCTGGGCACGCGAGGCGGGGTCAAGGTCGGAGGCAAACATCGCGAACGCCTCCATGGCGCGGAACTGCGCAAGGTCGATCTTGAGCCGGCCCGCAACCTGCTTCATCGCCTTGATCTGCGCGGCGCCACCGACCCTGGAGACGGAGACACCCACGTCGATGGCGGGACGCACGTTGGCGTTGAAGAGGTCGGACTGCAGGTAGATCTGACCGTCGGTGATCGAGATGACGTTGGTCGGGATGTAGGCCGAGACATCACCCGCCTTGGTCTCGATTATCGGCAGACCGGTCATCGAGCCGCCACCCAGCTCGTCCGAGAGCTTGGCGCAACGCTCGAGCAGACGGCTGTGCAGGTAGAAGACGTCACCGGGGTAGGCCTCTCGGCCCGGTGGACGACGCAGCAGCAGTGACACGGCGCGGTAGGCCTCGGCCTGCTTGGACAGGTCGTCGAAGACTATGAGGACGTGCTTGCCGGCGTACATCCAGTGCTGGCCGAGGGCCGAGCCGGTGTAGGCGGCGAGGTACTTGAACCCAGCGGCGTCAGAGGCAGGAGCCGCGACGATCGTGGTGTACTCCAGCGCGCCGGCCTCCTCGAGGACGCCTCGCACGGCTGCGATGGTCGACCCCTTCTGGCCGATGCCGACGTAGATGCAGCGGACCTGCTGTGCCGGGTCGTCGGACGCCCAGTTGGCCTTCTGGTTGATGATCGTGTCGACCGCAACCGTGGTCTTGCCGGTCTGGCGGTCACCGATGATCAGCTCACGCTGGCCACGCCCGATGGGGATCATCGAGTCGATCGCCTTGATGCCGGTCTGGAGCGGCTCGTCCACGGACTTGCGGTCCATCACGCCGGGAGCCTGCAGCTCGAGCGCACGACGGCCCTCGGCCACGATCTCGCCCAGGCCGTCGATCGGATGACCGAGCGGGTTGACCACGCGGCCAAGGAAGTTGTCACCGACCGGGACCGAGAGGACCTCGCCCGTGCGCTTGACCTCCTGACCCTCCTCGATACCGGAGAAGTCACCCAGCACGACGACGCCGATCTGGTGAGCCTCGAGGTTAAGGGCAATCCCCAGCGTGTCGTCCGCGAACTGCAGCAGCTCGTTGGTCATCGCCGAAGGAAGACCTTCGACGTGCGCGATGCCGTCACCGGCGTCGATCACTCGGCCGACCTCTTCGCGCGAAGCCGCGCCGGGCTCGTAAGACTGAACAAAGTTGTCCAGTGCGTCCCGGATCTCCTCCGGACGGATCGTGAGCTCCGCCATCAGTGTCTCTCTCCTGGTATGCGGCCCGAACTCTCTTCGGGCCGAAGCCTTGTTGGTGTCTTTGTGTTGGTTCAATTGTGGTCGTGCATGGTGCGGTGTTGCTGTTGCGTGGCGGCGGCCAGATTTATCTGAGCATCGCCCTTTCTGCTTCCTGGACCCGGCGCAGGATCGTGCCGTCGACAACTTCGTCGCCGACCTGCACCCGGATGCCCCCGACCACTGCTGCGTCGAGCACGACGTTGATCTGCACGGGCCGGTTGTAGATCCCGGTCAGAGCCTGGGCGAGCCGGCGCCTCTGGGTGTCATCCAAGGCCACCGCAACCGTGACCGTGGCGGTCAGCTGCTCGCGGCGCCTGGCGGCAATCGTGAGATAGCTCTCCAGGACTCGCCCGAAGCGCCGTCCCCGTGGGGCGACAGCAGCCTGACGAGCCAGCCGGATGGTCTCGGTCGATGCCTTACCTTCCAGCAGGGCCTCGACAAGAGCAGCCTTGACGCTCTCGTCCCCGCCTTGAGCCGACAGCGCATTTCGCAGGTCCGTGTCTGCCGCGACAACCCGTTCGAAACGGAAAAGGTCATCCTCGAGGGCGTCGAGCCGGCCACCCTGCTCAGCCGCTGCAACGACCGCTTCCACAGCCAAGCTCTCGGTAGCGTCACCGAGATCCTGGTCGTCGGACCAGCGCTGATCGACCAACGTCTTCAACAGACCGGTCGCCGTCGCGCTGATCTTGGGACCGAAGAGCGCTTCGACCAGACCACCTTTGGCCGTCCCGTCCCGAGAGGGGTCGACCAGCGCGCGCCGTAGCGATGCGCTCGAGTCAAGAGCGCCGGTGACCCCGAAGAGGTCCTCGGCTAGCGCTGACCCCTCGGCTCCGGAGCCCAGTGCCGCGACGAAGGCGTCATGCCCTGCCGCGAACGCTGCGCGCGAAGAACCCTGCATCAGGCGTCCTGCCCGACCGTCTCGGGCCGCACAGCGCCCGACTCGAGCTCGGCGA
>JBBRZV010000026.1:0-39457 GCA_038236365.1 Actinomycetales bacterium
CCGCTGGCGGCGTTGGCTCCCTCGCGGTGCAGATCGCCAGGAACCTCGGCGCGCGCATCATCGCGACCGCCTCCGCCGCCAACCACGACTACCTGCGTGCGCTCGGCGCGGAGCCCGTCACGTACGGCGAGGGCCTCACCGACCGCGTGCGTGCGCTCGCCCCGGACGGCGTGGACGTCGTCGCTGACTTCGTTGGCGGCGTCGTCGACGTGACGACGGCAGTGCTCCGCGAGCACGGGCGGCACGCCTCCGTCGCCGACCCCGCTGTCCTTGAGGCCGGCGGCCAGTGGATGTGGGTGCGCCCCGACCGTGCGGATCTCACCCTGCTCTCAGAGATGGCGGACCGGGGCGAGCTGACGGTCGCCGTCGCGCGCACGTTCGATCTCGTCGACGCAGCTGATGCCTTCCGCCTCAGCAAACAGGGGCATACGGCCGGGAAGATCACCGTCCGGGTCTCGTCAGGCGGCGCCGCCGAGACACCGACTGCCTGAACGGCTCGCGGCCCTTCTTGGTCGACCTGTCCTGGCCGACTACGCACCGGCGGACTGCTACCTCCGTCGTAAGGTGCCCCATGGCTGCTCTCATCGTTGGTGGGCACGGTGCTCCTCGCTGACTACGCGCTGGCCTCGTTGGCCAGGAGAAGCCGCGCCCGGGAGATGCCCAAGGGCCCACCGCCGAGGAGGGCACTGTACTCAGCAGAACCCATTCTTCGTTGCTGATGCCGCCCTCGAACGAGACGCCCCTGGCCCAGAGTTCCGCGACGGTGGCCTCGATGTCATCGCACATCAAGTAGAGCTCGTGGCGTCCGGACCCGTCCGTTGGATTGACAGCGACCTCCGCCGGGCGGAAGTGCCGCGCGCGCCGGCGGTAGGATCTGGCCCGCCACCGGCGCGCACAGCTCGGGCGGCAAGCCCCAGTTCCGGTCGCTGATGTCTTCCTCTCAGGCCCGTTCTTGCCGGGCCGGTCAAGGATGGCAGCCTCTTTCGGGAGTCAGCCGACGGTGAGGACCGTGCGCACCCTGGTGGGGCTGGCGAAGAGGTCCAGCACCGGGCATGCGCGTCGACGGCCGCCCGCAGCTCGGCATACCGCTGGGGCGTCTCTGGGCCGCGGACCTGAAGAGCGACCCTCGGACGGATCCCCGAGGGTGGTGGTCACCGCGTCCCGGGCCGGGGCGCGGGGATCCGGGTCAAGAAGGGAACCAAGCCATCCATGGCGTATATCCACCACGCCATGGATGATCACTCCCGCACGAGCGCCGAGAGGTGCCGACCCCTGCTTCCTGGTCGAGGACCTGGCCGCGCACGTCGCCGGCCGCGAGCCCGACGAGCTGGTATTCACGGCCGTGAAGGGCGGCGCGCTGCGGGCACAGGGGTTCCAGCGCACAGTCCTGACCGAGACGGCCGCGTCGCTAGGCCTCACAAGCCTGCAGCCACACGCACCACGCCACACCGCGGCGTCACTGGCGATCGCGTCGGGCGCGAATGTCAAGGTCGTGCAGCAAATGCTCAGGCACAAGTCCGCCACCATGACACTCGACCTGTATGGGTACCTGTTCCCGGACCAGCTCGACGAGGTCGCCGACCGTCTGGACGCCGCGGGCTCGCGCTGTTGTGTACCCGTTGTGTACCTGAGCCGACATCATCCCGATATCGGCGGGCTGAGAAAATACCAAACCCCCTGGAAACAAAGGAGTTTGGGGTTGTAGCCCCGACGGGATTCGAACCCGTGCTACCGCCTTGAGAGGGCGGCGTGCTAGGCCGCTACACAACGGGGCCCTAGCTGGTGCTCCCGAGTCGCTCATCGCTCCTCGGCAGCGGAGAAAACCATACCGTTGCGGTGGCTTTTCTCCGAATCGCGCCCGACAGCCATGCTCGAGCGATCAACGCTGGGGTACAAGGACTCGAACCTAGACTAACTGAACCAGAATCAGTCGTGCTGCCAATTACACCATACCCCATGGGGGTATCACCTTCAGGCGCCTTACGGCGTCCGGACGGTGACCCGAGGATGAACCTTACCGGCCCCTTCGCCAGGTCCCCAAATCGCCGTCCGCACACCTCATCAGTCCGCCTCCAGCAACGCCGCCATGTCCTTGAGAGACGACACCACCGGTATGCCGCGTGCGTGGGCCAGCCGCGCATCAGCGCCGTCGACGGGGTCGCGCTGCAACCAGACGGCAAACAGGCCAGCGTCATGGGCGGCGATCGCGTCAATCTCGATGTGGCCACCGACGAACATCGCCTGGGCAGGCTGCGTCCCTGAGCAGCTCGCAGGCATGGTGGAACGCTCTGGGGTCCGGCTTACCAAAACCCAGCGTGACTCTGGTGACCACGACGCCGAACAAACCTTGGAGCCCGGTGATCTCAAGCTTCTCTTGCGTGTGGTGCGACGCAGCGTTGGTGAGCAGACCCACCGAGATCCCCGTCGTGGCCGCAGCCTCCACGAGGGGCAGGACATGCCACCGCATCTGCCCCAGCGGCCACCACCGCCGCTCGTGTCGATCAAGGTGTCGTCGACATCAAGAAGGAGCGCTGTGGTCTCCCTCCTCGTCGCAGTCAGAGGGAGGCGCGAAGGGCCCGCAGACGAACGAGGCTGGAGTCCCGGCCCAGGATCTCCATCGACTCGAACAGGGGCGGCGAGATCCGCCGACCGGTCACGCCGACACGTAATGGCGTGAAGGCGACCCTGGGCTTGATGCCCAGACCGTCCACCAGCGCCGCACGAAGGGCCGCCTCTATGTCGGCGGCCACCCACTTCGGCAACGCCTCAAGCACCGGGATCGCCGTGTCGACAACCCTGGCAGCATCGGCCTTCAGCTGAGCCCGGGCGTCATCCTGGATTTCGAGGTCGCCGTCGCCCACCAGAAGGAACGCAAGCATTCCTTCGGACTCCGACAGGAGCTGCATGCGCTCCTGAACCAGTGGCGTCGCAGCCCTGATCAGCTCGACCTGGGCTGCGGGTGGTTCGGCGCCCAGCACGCCGGTCAGGATGAGGTGGTCGACGATCCGGGCTGCCAGCTCGTCGCAGCCCAGCGCCCGGATGTAATGGCCGTTGAGCCAGCCGAGCTTGTCCAGGTCGAAGATCGGGCCGACCGGGTTGACCTTGCCCCAGTCGAAGTCGGCGACGAACTCGTCGAACGTGAAGACCTCGCGCCCATCCTCTTGGGGTGGATAGGCAAGCAGGGCAAGGAAGTTCACCAGCGCCTCAGGCAGATAGCCTTGCTCGCGGAACCACGTCAACCTGGCCGCCGGATTCTTGCGCTTGCTGATCTTGGACTTGTCGGGGTTGCGCAGCAGCGGCATGTGGGCGAACTCAGGGAGCTCGAGCCCGAGCCATCTGTAGAGCAGGATGTGCTTGGGGGTGGAGCTGATCCACTCCTCGCCGCGCACGACATGCGTGATTCCCATCTCGTAGTCGTCAACGACCACTGCCAGATGGTAGGTCGGAAAGCCGTCCGCCTTGACGATGACCTGGTCGTCGGGGCGCGGTGCATTGAGCTCGCCGCGGATCAGGTCCGAGAAGTGGGTGTCGAAGTCGGACGGGATGAGCATGCGCACAACCGGGATCTCCGAGAAGCCCGGAAGGGCGGCGCGCTCTTCGCGGGTCTTGCCGTAGCACAGGCGGTCGTACCCTGTCGGCTTCTTGGCCTTCTGCTGCGCCTCGCGCATCTCCGACAGCCGATCGGTGGAACACCAGCAGTGGTAGGCGTGCCCGCTCTCCAGCAACCGGTCGACATACGGCGTGTAGCGGTCAAGGCGCTCCGACTGGCGGTAGGGCGCGAACGGTCCCCCGATGTCAGGGCCCTCGTCCCAGTTCAGCCCAAGCCAGTGCAGCGTGTCGAAGATCTGCGCCTCACTGTCCTGACGGAAGCGGGCCTGGTCCGTGTCCTCGATGCGCAGGACGAACTGGCCACCTTGCTGGCGGACAAAAGCCAGGTCGAAGAGCGAGATGTATGCCGTGCCGACGTGCGGGTCACCTGTGGGCGAGGGAGCAACGCGCAGGCGAACCGGACGAGAAGAAGAGGCTGCAGTCATGATGACCCGATTCTAGGGGCGGTCGGAACGACCAGGACCGGGCGGTCAGCCGCGACGGATGAACGGGTTCTCGAGGATGCCGATGCCCTCTATCTCGACCTCCACGCGCTGGCCTGACACGACGGGCCCGACCCCGGCAGGGGTCCCGGTGAGGATGACATCGCCGGGCAACAGGGTGAACGCCTGGGAGATGTAGGCCACGATAGCCGGCACATCGTGAATCATGTCAACGGTCCTGCCGTCCTGAACCACCTCGCCATCGCGGCGGGTGACGATCGAGAGGTCACTGGGATCAAGGTCCGTCTCGATCCAGGGTCCGAGCGGGCAGAAGGTGTCGAATCCCTTGGCTCGGGACCACTGTCCGTCGGACCTCTGCAGGTCGCGTGCCGTCACGTCGTTGGCGCAGGTGTAGCCGAAGATCACGTCCTGGACGCGATTGACGGGCACGTCCTTGCACAGTCGGCTGATGACGACCGCGAGCTCGCCCTCGTAGTGCACCTCGGCGCTCTGCCTCGGCATCACGACAGGGTCCCCAGGACCCACGACCGCGGTGTTGGGGATCAGGAACATCAACGGCTCGTCGGGCGCCTCGCCGCCCATCTCTGCGGCATGAGCGGCGTAGTTCTTGCCGATGCCAACGACCTTGCTGCGAGGGATGATAGGCGCAAGTAGCCGAACCTCATCCAGCCGGAGGCGGTTGCCGGTGAAGACGACCGGCTGGTAGAGCGGGTCGCCCTGAATCTCGGCGATCCACCTGGCGTCGGGATCCCCCTCGACGATGCCATAGGTCGGGTCCTCGCCTGTCGTATATCTCGCGATGCGCACGGAACCGACCCTATCCGGCCCTCGACACCGGGCTTCTTGACTACCCTTGTCGACCATGGCGCACCGTCTGACCGAGCAGCAATGGCGACCACTCGAGTCCGTGCATCACGCTCGGGTCGACGCCCTCACTGCCGCTCACCTGAGCCGGCGGGCGCACGATCGCAGGCACCCTGTCGAGGACTTCCTCTTCACGTACTACCAGCACGCACCGGCTCAGCTGCGACGCTGGAACCCAGGCCCCGAGGTCGTTCTCGAAGGTGCCACTGAGCGCCTCGACTGGAAGTTCTACCGGTATGCCGATGGCGCCGCCCGCATGGACCTCGGGGCCTTTCTCGCGGCTCGCTCAGACATGGTGCGCTACGTCCAGAAGCTCCTGAGAGCGACGGCTGGACGGCCGGCACACCTGGGATGCTTCGGCCTGCACGAGTGGGCGATGGTCTACCGTCAGAGCGCGGACCACGTCCGCCACTTCGACTGGCCCCTGCGGCTTGGGTCTGCGCGAACCGACGAGGTCGTCGAGTCCCATCAGATCTCGTGCTCGCATTTCGACGCGTACCGGTTCTTCACTGCTCCCGCTCGACCGCTAAACACCCTTGTGCCAACCCGTGACTCGCAAACCGCGTTGGAGCAACCCGGCTGCCTGCACGCCAATATGGACCTCTACAAATGGGCCTACAAGCTCTCGCCCGCGATACCGAGCTCACTGACCCTGGACTGCTTCGACCTTGCCCGCGCCATCCGGGAGCTGGACATGCGTGCGGCGCCCTACGACCTGAGAGCGCTCGGCTACGAGCCGGTGGAGATAGAGACGGCCGAGGGCAAGGTGACGTATGTCGCTGCGCAACGTGAGTTCACGACCCAAGCGCAGGTGCTGCGGCACAGGCTCATCGACGCCTGCGACGTCCTGCTGGCGCCCTAGCTGCGCTACCAGCCTCGTCCATCAGCCTCCTGCCTGCACGACTAACGACCGCGCCTCGAACCTCTGGAACGGCGACGACCGGCTTTCCTTCGACCTTCTGGGCCGTACAGCAGGATCCCCATGACGGGGATCATCACGAACCACAACCACTGGCCTGTGGTGAAGAACAGCACAAGCGCCGCGAACGGGGTCAACGCCATGATCGTCTCGCGCCCGCTCTCCAGGAAACCGCGAGCACCCCTGGGCAGATCGAAGAAAAGGGCATCGAGATCAGCCTGTGTCACCGCTGCCTTGGCTCTCGTGACCCGGAGCTCATGCTCACCTGGGTCGAGTCGTCCAGCCTGCCAGTGACCATCAAGACGCGCGATCGCATCCTGACGCTCCGCGGTCCCCACGCGTCTGCCGATCCCGTACCCCTTGCCAGATCCAGCAGACACGCGATTCTCGTCACTCATAGAGCCCATCTTGCACGCCCGCATCCGTTGCGGTGGCCGTTCAGCTCGTGACAATCCCCCTGGGACGGCTTAACGCACAGGCACCGACTGGCGTCGCAGGCCGTAAGTGATCCCGTCGACGAGGGCGATCCAGCTGGCCTCGACGATGTTCGGCGCCACCCCCACGGTCTCCCAGGAGGTGGACCCGTCCGAGGTCTCGATGAGCACCCTCGTCACTGCGTCGGTGCCATGGGCGGCATCAAGGATACGCACCCGGAAGTCGATGAGCTCGAGCTTGTCCAGCTCGGGGTAAACGTCGGCGAGCGCTTGTCGCAGAGCATGGTCCAGTGCGTTGACCGGACCGTTGCCCTCTCCGGTGGCCACCACACGACCACCCCCTGCGGTGAGCTTGACCGTGGCCTCCGACATGGCCTGCCCCTTGCCGACGGAGTCCGTGATGACTCGCCACGACTCGACCCCGAAGTAGCGAAGGGGCTCCCCGGCGACCTCAGCGTGCAGGAGCAGCTCGAACGAGGCATCCGCAGCGTCGAAGGTGTAGCCCGCGAGCTCGAGCTCCTTGACCCGGGCAACGACGCGACCCAGGAGCTCCGGCTGTTCGCTCAGGTCGTAGCCGAGCTCGCGCCCCTTGAGCTCGATACTGGCCCGCCCTGCCATGTCCGAGACGAGCATTCGCATGTCATTGCCCACCGTTGTGGGGTCGGTGTGCTGGTACAGGTCGGGGTCGACCTTGATGGCGCTGGCGTGCAGACCTGCCTTGTGGGCGAACGCACTTGCGCCGACGTAGGGCTGTCGGCTGTACGGAGGCACGTTGGTGACCTCGCTGATCGCGTGAGCAATGCGGGTCGCCTCCCGCAGGCGGCTGTCGGGCAGCAGCTCGAGTCCCTGCTTGATCTGAAGGTTGCTGACCACGGTGAGCAGGTCCGCGTTACCGGTGCGCTCGCCATACCCGTTGATCGTGCCTTGGACGTGTGTGACACCGGCGGCCACCGCGGCAAGGGAGTTGGCCACCGCACAGCCGGTGTCGTTGTGGCAGTGGATGCCCAGCCGGGCCCTGCTCGCGTCGATCACATCCGCGACGACATCGGCGATCTGTGGAGGCAGCATGCCGCCGTTCGTGTCGCACAGGGCCACGACCTCGGCCCCTGCCTCAGCGGCGACCCGCAGGACTTCTACCGCGTATGCCCGGTCGGCCAGGTAACCATCGAAGAAGTGCTCTGCGTCCAGGAACACGCGGCGACCCTCGGCACGAAGGAACGAGACCGTGTCGCGGATCATCGCGAGGTTCTCCGGCAGTGTTGTGTGCAGAGCGGACTCGACATGGCGGGGGTGCGCCTTGGCCACAATCGTCACCACCGAAGCATCCGAGTCGATGAGCGCCCGGACCTGCGGGTCATCGGCTGCCACAGTGCCCGCCCGCCGCGTGGCGCCGAACGCGACGAGCGTGGCATTGCGAAAGGTGAGCTCCCGCAGGGCACGAGCAAAGAACTCGGTGTCCTTGGGGTTGGCACCGGGCCATCCACCTTCGATGAAACCGACACCGAGCTCGTCAAGGTGCATGGCGATGGCCAGCTTGTCCTCGACCGAGAGGTTCAGGCCCTCTTGCTGCGCACCATCACGCAGCGTGGTGTCGTAAACGTGGAGGTCGCTCATCGTCAGCCCTGTCTGAGAAAGGTGTCGTGCATCGCTGTGATCTCCTTGGTCGGTCACGATCGTCCCACCGTGCGCATCGCCCGGGCGGGGTGTGGCCCGGGAACGAAAAAGACCCCCCAGGGTGTGGGAGGTCTGCGCGGCGGGAAAAACCCCGTCGCGCTATTCGATAATGATGGTGGCGGTAGCCACAGCCGTCCGTGAGTTGCTCACGTCAGCAGCGTGGCATGGTCATCCACCATTTGGCTACCCGTCTCACGTTGTGGTCACGTCAGAATGTGGTCAGCCATTAGCTCTCAGGCCAGGCGGGTCAGCCAGCCGCGAGCGTCAGCTGCACGGCCGTACTGCACGTCGAGCAGCGCCTCACGGATCGAGCGGGTCACCGGCCCAACGCCTCCGTCGACCCCGTGATCGCCGATGGTCACATCGCCTCCCTGCCAGGCCAACCGCCCGACCGGAGTCACGACCGCCGCTGTCCCGCAGGCGAATACCTCGCTGATCTCTCCGCTGGAGGCCCCGTCGCGCCACTCGTCAACCGAGATACGACGCTCGTCCACCTTGAGGTCGAGGTCTTCGGCCAGCTCCAGGATCGAAGAGCGCGTGACACCCTCGAGGATGGTGCCGGTCAGCGCCGGGGTCGCGATGGTGCCGTCGCGGTAGACGAAGAACAGGTTCATCCCGCCGAGCTCCTCAACCCACTTGCGGTCAACCGCGTCCAGGAAGGCCACCTGGTCGCAGCCGTTGGTCGTGGCCTCGACCTGCGCCGCGAGGCTGGCCGCGTAGTTGCCACCAGTCTTGGCCGCGCCGGTCCCGCCAGGGGCGGCTCGGGTGTAGCTGGTGGACAGCCAGATGGACACGGGCTTGAGTCCACCGGCGAAGTAGGGACCCGCGGGCGAGGCGATCACGGCGTAGGTCACCTCGGCCGCAGGACGCACCCCCAGGAAAGCCTCGGAGGCGAACATGAACGGTCGCAGGTACAGGGTGGCCTCACCGCCGTCACCAGCCGGAACCCACTTCTCGTCGGTCGCCACGAGGACTCTGACCGACTCGATGAAATCGGTTGTGGACAGCTGCGGAAGGGCCAGTCGCTCTGCGCTACGAGCGAATCGAGCCGCATTGGCCTCTGGACGGAAGCCCCAGACCGAGCCGTCAGCGTGCCGGTAGGCCTTCATCCCCTCGAAGATCTCCTGGGCGTAGTGCAGCACCGCGGCCGAGGGGTAGAGGGACAACGGCCCGTAGGCCGTGACCTTGGCGTCATGCCAGCCGCGGCCAGCTGTCCACGTGGCCAGCACCATGTGGTCGGTGAAGGTCTTGCCAAAACCCGGGTCGGCCAGAACGGCCTCGCGCTGGTCGTCCGGCAACGGGTCAGAACGCAGCTCGACGGTGAACGACAGTGCTGACGTTGACATGGGTCCTCCAGGACGTGCGCGCGGTGTCTGCACCCCGAAGGTTACCGGGATCAGCCAAGTAGTGCCGCGATGGCATCGCCGACCTGCGAGGTCGAGCGGAGCCCGCTCCCCCGCGTGAGCAGGTCGGAAGCCACGGCCTGCTCGACCCGCTGCGCATCCTGGGGGCGTCCGAGGTGGTCCAGCAGCATGGCGACGGACAGGATCGCCGCAGTCGGGTCGGCCTTGCCCTGACCTGCGATATCGGGGGCCGAGCCATGGACCGGCTCAAACATGCTGGGAGCAGTGCCCTCAGGGTTGATGTTGCCGCTGGCGGCCAGGCCTATGCCGCCGGCGATCGCGGCTGCGATGTCGGTCACGATGTCGCCGAAGAGGTTGTCCGTGACGATCACGTCAAAGCGTCCGGGGTCGGTGACCATGAAGATCGTGGCCGCGTCCACGTGCTGGTATGCCGTTGCCACGTCGGGGAACTCGGCACCAACCTCGTCCACGGTCCGGCGCCAGAGGTCACCGGCGTTCACGAGGACGTTGTGCTTGTGGACCAGGGTCAGATGCTTACGTTGCCTAGCCCTCGCTCGAGCGAACGCATCGCGCACGACCCGCTCCACGCCGTACCTGGTGTTGATGCTGACCTCGGTGGCAATCTCGGCCGGCGTGCCTACTCGCAGCGCGCCACCATTGCCGACATACGGGCCTTCGGTGCCCTCGCGCACGACGACGAAGTCGATGCCGCTCGGGGCCACCCGTTCAACCGCCAGTGGGCTCAGCACCCCCGGATAGAGCCTCACGGGGCGAAGGTTCACGTACTGGTCGAAGGCGAAGCGCAGCTTGAGCAGGAGGCCTCGCTCGAGGACACCGCTGGGGACGCCGGGATCACCCACGGCGCCAAGCAGGATTGCGTCGTGCCCGCGAATCTCTTCGAGAGCCGAGTCCGGAAGCGTCTCACCCGTGGCGTGCCAACGGCGGGCGCCCAGGTCGTACCCCGTGGAGTTGACCTTGAGTCCGCTCCCCGACGTGACCGCTGATAGGACCTTGAGGCCCTCTGCCACCACCTCGGGGCCGATGCCATCGCCTCCGATGACGGCGATATCCAGCGAATCTCGTTCCAGAGTCTCAACCATGTTCACCAGAGTAGGAGGAGTCTTGCATCCTGGACCCTCCGTCTCACATGACGACGAACGGCGCCGGATGTGATCCGACGCCGTTGGTCCTGTGCCGAACGACTCAGTCGTCCGAGTGGCCCTGGTCGCGCAGGTCCATGGACTCCTGCAGCGCGCGGCGGGTAGCCAGCTCTGCTTCGCTCATCTTGATCACGTCCTCACCCCAATTGGGCTGTCACACGCGGATATCGAGGCGTTTTGCAGCCTTCGAGTCTCTCCCCCGGCCGCTAAGCAGCGCATGCGGGGTCTCCGCGGCGAGTCGCTGGCTCCGATGGCCTGGCCGTGGCAGGTGATGGTGAGCCGCGGCCTCTTCCTCAAGGTTACGCCGGGCGTCCTAGCATCTGGGACGGGTTCTCACTAATTGAGACGGGGTGAAGCCTCGTCCAGCTTCAGAAGCTGGGTTCAGTCGTCGAGGTCGACCACCCTGACGGTGTGCGCGCCGATCTCCGCCGAGATCTCGCTCAGCACCGTTGCCGGGATCTGCGAGTCGACGGTGATCACCCCGAGGGCCTCGCCACCGGCGGCATCGCGTGCCACCTGCATGCCTCCGATGTTGATCCCTGCCTCGCCGAGCACCCGGCCGACATTGCCCACCACACCCGGCCGGTCGGCATACGTGAAGAAGGCCATGTGCCCAGAGATGGGGACCTCGAGGTCGTATCCGTTGACGCCCACGACCTTCTCGATCATCCGCGGACCGGTGAGGGTGCCGGCGACGCTGATGACGCTACCGTCGGCGAGGGTCCCGCGCAGCACGGTGACGTTGCGGAAGTCCTCACTGTTCGGGTCAGTCAGGAGGCGAACTTCGCAGCCTCGCTCCTGCGCGAGCAGGGGGGCGTTGACATAGGACACCTGCTCCTCGACCACGTCCTGGAACAAGCCCTTGAGAGCGGCCAGCTTCCAGACGGAGACGTCGAACTGGGTGATCTCGCCGCGTACGTCGATGTCGAGCTGCGCCGGCACCGACCCCGCGAGTGCCGTGTAGATGCGCCCGAGCTTCTCCACGAGCGCGATCCCGGGGCGAACCTCCTCGGCGATGACACCTCCAGCGACGTTGACGGCGTCGGGGACCAGCTCGCCCCCCAGGGCCAGTCGCACCGACTTGGCAACGGCGACACCTGCCTTCTCCTGGGCCTCATCGGTCGATGCGCCGAGGTGCGGGGTGACGACAACCGACTCGAACTCG
The DNA here is from genome assembly GCA_038236365.1 of Actinomycetales bacterium. Lineage (GTDB taxonomy): Bacteria > Actinomycetota > Actinomycetes > Actinomycetales > Dermatophilaceae > UBA4719. The sequence goes on from JBBRZV010000026.1 coordinate 11,633, forward strand.
AAGAGCGGGGACTCCGTGCACGGCTCCTTGGACCAGACGTCGATACCGGCTCCGGCGACCCGGCCTTCCTTCAGCGCGTTGGCGAGCGCCTGCTCGTCGACGATGCCGCCACGGGCCGCGTTGATGATGCGCACAGACGGCTTGACCAGCTTGAGCGCCTCTTCGCCGATCAGACCCATGGTCTCTGGCGTCTTGGGCAGGTGGACGGTGATGAAGTCGCTCTCGGCCAGCAGCTCCTCGAGCGAGACCAGCTGCACTCCCAGCTGGCCAGCGCGGGCCGCGCTCAGGTAGGGGTCGTAGGCGAGGAGCCTCATGCCGAAGCCCGCGAGCCGCTCGGCCATCAGGGCGCCGATCCGGCCGAGCCCGACGATCCCGGTGGTCTTGCCGAGCAGCTCGACGCCGCCGTACTGACTGCGCTTCCACTGGCCGCCCTTGAGCGACTGGTTGGCTGGGGCGATGTTGCGGGCGGTGGCCAGCAACAGTCCGATGGCCAGCTCGGCGGCGGAGGTGATGTTGGATGTCGGTGCGTTCACGACCATGATCCCGGCGATGGTTGCCGCCTTGACATCGACGTTGTCCAGGCCAACACCGGCCCGTGCGACGACCTTGAGCCTCTTGGCGGCGGCGAGCGCCTCCTGGTCCATCTTGGTCGCAGAGCGGATCAGCACGGCGTCGACGTCAGAAAGGGCCGCCAACAGCTCTTCACGGTTGGCCCCATCGCAGTGGCGGACCTCGAAATCGGGCCCGAGCGCGTCAATGGTCGCGGGCGAGAGCACTTCGGCAATCAAGACAACGGGCTTGGTCAATGGACCTGTCCTTCACAGCTGGAGGGTCCGGCCAGTCCAGGTGTGCGGTTGGCCGGTGGAGAGCAGATTCCTCGGCACCGCGGTGTGCCCGCCGCCAGTTTAGGGCTCGCGGCCGAGAGGCCCGCACCGGCCCGCGATGTGGGACGCGCACACACCCCGGGCTCAGTGGCCGTGGGTCAGCGCGCGGCGGAGCCCTCGACGTAGTCCGTGTCGGTCGGCTTGATCCAGCTCATCAGGCCCCGGAGCTCGCGTCCGGTCGCCTCGATCGGGTGGGCCGCGCCCTTCTCGCGCAGGGCCTTGAACTCCGGAGCGCCCGCGTCCTGGTCGGCGATGAAGCGTTTGGCGAACGCACCGCTCTTGATGTCGGCAAGCACAGACCTCATGTTCTCCTTGACCCGCTCGTCGATGACGCGGGGACCCGAGACGTAGTCGCCGTACTCAGCGGTGTCCGAGACTGACCATCGCTGCTTGGCGATGCCACCCTCGACCATCAGGTCGACGATCAGCTTGAGCTCGTGCAGGCACTCGAAGTACGCCACCTCGGGCTGGTAGCCTGCCTCGACGAGGGTCTCGAAGCCATACATCACCAGCTGCGAGGCGCCACCGCACAGAACCGCCTGCTCGCCGAAGAGGTCGGTCTCGGTCTCCTCGGTGAAGGTCGTCCTGATCCCGCCGGCGCGCAGGCCGCCGATCGCCCGGGCGTAGGACTTGGCCAGCTCCCAGGCGGTGCCGGACTCGTCCTTCTCCACGGCCACGAGTACAGGGACCCCTCGACCGTCGACGTACTCGCGGCGCACGAGGTGACCTGGCCCCTTGGGTGCCACCATGGCGACGTCGACACCTGCCGGAGCCTGGATGTAGCCGAAGCGGATGTTGAACCCATGGGCGAAGAACAGCGCGGCACCCTCCTTGAGGTTCGGGGCGATCGACTCGGCGTAGACGGAGCGCTGAGCCTGGTCGGGAGTCAGGATCATGATGACGTCGGCCTCGCGCACGGCCTCTGCCACCGAGACGACCTTCAGGCCTTCCGCCTCCGCCTTGGCCCTGGACTTGCTGCCCTCGGCCAGGCCGACACGGACGTCGACTCCGGAGTCACGCAGGTTCAGCGCATGGGCATGGCCCTGGCTTCCATAACCGATCACGGCGACCTTGCGCCCCTGGATCACGGACAGGTCTGCATCGTCGTCGTAGAACATTTCAGCCACGGCGGGCTCCTTCAGGTATGTGATGGGTTTGCGTGAATGATGGTTCGTGTGTCATCGCGGGCTCAGGCTGACCTCAGCGAGCGGTCGGTGATGGATCGGGAGCCCCGGCTGATTGCGACCCTGCCGGACTGCACGAGCTCTCTGATCCCGAACGGCTCGAGTATCCGCAGCAGCGCGTCCAGCTTGTCGCTGCTACCGGTGGCCTCGATGGTCACGGCGTCGGTGGCGACGTCGACCACCTTGGCCCGGAAGAGAGCCGCGGTCTCCAGAATGTGCGAGCGGGTCTGCATGTCGGCGCGGACCTTGACCAGGAGGATCTCGCGCTGAACTGAGGCGTTGTGGTCGAGCTCGACGACCTTGAGCACCTCGACCAGCTTGTTGAGCTGCTTGGTGACCTGTTCCAGCGGGAGGTCCTCGACGTCGACGACGACCGTCATCCGAGACACCTCAGGGTGCTCGGTCGGGCCGACCGCCAACGAGTCGATGTTGAACCCTCGCCGCGAGAACAGCCCGGCTATGCGGGCCAGAACCCCCGGCTTGTTCTCCACCAGAACTGACAGCGTGTGCTTGTTCATGACGATGATCCTCTGAGTCCACTGTTCCCGATGGCGAGGATGAGACCCCGCTCCGCTCCTCGCTTCGCTTCGATGCTCACGGCGCCTAATCCTCTGAGTTCTCCGGCGACGATAAGACCCCGCTCCGCTCCTCGCTTCGCTTCGATGCTCACGGCGCCTAATCCTCGCGGTCCCACACCGGCGTCAGCCCGCGTGCAGTCTGGATCTGGTCGTTGCTCACTCCGGAGGGAACCATCGGCCACACCATCGCGTCGCGGTGAACGACGAAGTCCACCACGACAGGGAGGTCGTTGATCTCCATCGCCTTCTTGATCGTCGAGTCGACGTCGACGGGCGAGTCGCAGCGCAGCCCGACACAGCCGTAGGCCTCGGCCAGCTTGACGAAGTCGGGAACCCGGATCTGTTCGTGGCTGGTGTGCAGGTCGGTGTTGGAGTAGCGCTCGTTGTAGAAGAGCGTCTGCCACTGGCGGACCATGCCCAGGCTCGAGTTGTTGATGATCGCGACCTTGATCGGGATCTTGTTGATGACGCAGGTCGCCAGCTCCTGGTTGGTCATCTGGAAACACCCGTCACCGTCTATCGCCCAGACGGTCCGCTCCGGCTGGGCAACCTTGGCCCCCATCGCCGCTGGCACCGCGAAGCCCATGGTGCCCAGGCCGCCTGAGTTGATCCAGCTGTGCGGCCGTTCGTACTGGATGAACTGGGCCGCCCACATCTGGTGCTGGCCGACGCCGGCGACGAAGACCGAGCCCGGTCCACTGATCGCGCCGATGCGCTCGATGACGTACTGCGGGGATAGCGCCCCGTCCTCGGGTGCGGAGTAGCCCAGCGGGAAGGTGGCCTTCCACTCGGCAACCTGCGCGCGCCACAGCTCGTAGTCGCCCGGCTGGGCAGCATCGGGTCCGCCGTCCAACGCCGCGACGAGGTCGCTGATCACGTCCTTGCAGTCCCCCACGATCGGCACGTCGGCAACGCGGTTCTTGGAGATCTCCGCAGGGTCGATGTCTGCATGGATCACCTTGGCATCAGGGGCAAAGGTCGAAAGCTGACCAGTCACCCTGTCGTCGAAACGGGCGCCCAGTGCGATCAACAGGTCGGACTTCTGCAGTGCCGTGACGGCAGCCACGGAACCGTGCATACCAGGCATGCCGAGGTGGAGCGGGTGACTGTCCGGCACTGCGCCGCGGGCCATCAACGTGGTGACCACGGGTATCTGGGTCAGGTCGACGAGCTCTCGCAACACCTCGCTGGCACCAGACCGGATGGCCCCACCACCGACGTACAGCACTGGACGACGAGCCTCACCGATGAGCCGGGCAGCTTCGCGGATCTGTTTGCCGTGCGGCTTGGCCACGGGGCGGTAGCCGGGCAGATCAAGCTTCGGGGGCCAGACGAAGGTGGTCATGGCCATCAGCGCGTCCTTGCTGATGTCCACCAGGACCGGGCCAGGGCGACCAGTCCCGGCGATATGAAAGGCCTCGGCTATCGCACGCGGGATGGCGTCTGCGTCCGTGATCAGATAGTTGTGCTTGGTGATCGGCATGGTGATGCCGCGAATATCAGCCTCCTGGAAGGCATCGGTCCCGATGGACCTGGACGTGACCTGACCGGTGATCGCGACGATGGGGACCGAGTCCATGTAGGCGTCTGCGATCGGCGTGACGAGGTTGGTCGCACCCGGACCGCTCGTGGCCATGCAGACTCCCACTTTGCCGCTGGCCGAGGCGTAGCCCTCCGCCGCGTGTCCGGCCCCCTGCTCGTGGCGCACGAGGATGTGGCGCACCTTGGTGGAATCCAGCAGCGGATCGTATGCCGGCAGGATCGCGCCGCCGGGGATCCCGAATACGGTGTCGACCCCCAACGCCTCCAGCGCCATGACCAGGCTCTGGGCACCGGTGACCGGGGGGGCAGGCTCGCTGACGGTGACGCTACCTGCGCGGGTCGAGCCCGCGAGGTCCGCAGGCGAGGGACTCTGCTGCCCGGTTGCGCCTGGAGTCGAGTCTGGCCCGGGGGCCTTGACGTCAGTCACTTTCGTCACCGCTTTCAAGAGCTAGCGTCTTGTGCCGTTTCGTGGTCCGAACCGGTCCGTGTTGACGAACCGTCTGCACAAAAAAACCCCCCGGTCCGGATACGGACATGAGGGGCAGCGCGCTGACTCGGATGGGAGTCTGCGCGCTAGGGAAGTACGAGAATTCGGGCCACGCGCCAACCGTGCAGGTCGCGGCGGTGCAGTGTCAACCGATTGTGCGTAGGGTCTCATCATTCGGACGTGTTGTCCGCCACATGGACATTCTCTAACCGCAGACGGCACCATGCGCCGCACTGCCGACAAGCTTGCGGTACTTGGCCAGGACGCCTCGCGAGTACTTGGGGGCGGGCGGGGTGAACCCGACAGCGCGCTCAGCCAGCACCTCTGGCGTCACATCGAAATCGAGGGTTCCGGCCGCAACGTCGAGGCGGATCCGGTCGCCGTCCCGCACGAAGGCGATCGGGCCGCCGTCCTCAGCCTCGGGGGCCACGTGACCGACGCACAGCCCAGTTGTGCCACCTGAGAACCGACCATCGGTCAGGAGCAGCACGTCCTTGCCGAGACCAGCGCCCTTGATCGCGCCGGTGACCGCCAGCATCTCGCGCATTCCCGGACCGCCCTTGGGTCCTTCGAATCGGATGACCAGCACGTCCCCGGCCTTCAAGGAGCCATTGGCCACGGCATCCATCGCTGCGCGCTCGCCGTCGAAGACCCTGGCGCTGCCTTCGAATACGTTCGCGTCAAAGCCAGCCGACTTGACCACGGCACCCTCGGGCGCCAGAGAACCGCGCAGCATGGTGAGGCCACCGGTCTTGTGGATGGGCTCGGAGAGAGCCCGCAGGACCTGACCATCAGGGTCGGGAGGGCGAACGTCGGCGAGGTTCTCAGCCACCGTGCGGCCCGTCACCGTCAGGCAGTCACCGTGCAGCAGCCCGGCATCCAGGAGAGCCTTCATCACGACGGGGACACCCCCCACGCGGTCGATGTCGGTCATGACGAAACGGCCGAACGGCTTGACGTCGGCCAGGTGCGGAACCTTGGCGCCGACGCGTGTGAAGTCCTCGAGAGACAGCTCGACCTCGGCTTCGTGGGCGATGGCCAGCAGGTGCAGGACGGCGTTGGTCGACCCACCGAAGGCCATGACGACGGCGATGGCGTTCTCGAACGCCTCCTTGGTCATGATCTGGCGAGCAGTGATGCCCCGACGCAACAGCCCAACGACGGCCTCGCCGGACTTGCGGGCGAACCCGTCACGGCGACGGTCGGTGGCCGGCGGAGCAGCACTGCCCGGCAGCGACATCCCGATTGCTTCCGCCACGCAGGCCATGGTGTTGGCGGTATACATGCCGCCGCACGCGCCCTCACCGGGGCAGATCGCGCGCTCGATGGCGTCCACATCGGCACGGCTCATTCGACCTGCGGCGCAGGCTCCGACGGCCTCAAAAGCATCGATGATGGTGACCGTCCGCTCCGACCCGTCGCTCATCTTGGCGATGCCCGGAAGAATCGACCCGGCATACAGGAAGACACTCGCAAGGTCGAGGCGCGCGGCCGCCATGAGCATCCCCGGAAGCGACTTGTCGCAGCCGGCCAGCAGAACGGAGCCGTCAAGACGCTCGGCCTGCATAACGGTCTCGACCGAGTCGGCGATGATCTCGCGGCTGACCAGCGAGAAGTGCATGCCCTCGTGCCCCATCGAGATGCCATCGCTGACGCTGATGGTCCCGAACTCGAGCGGGTAGCCGCCGGCGGCGTGTACACCGTCCTTGACCGCCTTGGCGAGCCGATCCAGCGACAGGTTGCACGGGGTGATCTCGTTCCATGAGCTGGCGACCCCGATCTGCGGCTTGACCCAGTCGTCATCGCCCATGCCGACGGCACGGAGCATGCCGCGTGCCGCCGCCTTCTCGAGCCCGTCGGTGACGTCGCGGCTGCGCGGCTTGATGTCGGGCTGGCCGGACGAGGGGGTTGGACTCTGTGTCATGACCGGATTCTATGACCCCTTCCACAGGCTGAGACTTCGATCTCGACCTGCGGACAGTCCCCCTGCCGGGCTCAGCCTCGAGGGACGACGTACTCACGTAGGTGGGCGGTCCCCGCGGACAACGCAGCCCAGCCACCCTCGAGCCAAAGGATCGCCAGGGCGGAGGTGGGGAAACCCTTTGACAAACGCTCGAGAGCGTCGGTCGACCCGGCTCCGTTCAGCGCGAGCGCCTTTGCCAGCATCGGTATTCCGGGGGCATGACCGATCATCAGGACGGTCATGACCGAGTCCGGGACCTCCAGAAGCACGTCCAGCAACCCGTTGGCGCCGGCGTCATAGACGCGTTCGTCGAACAGCACCTCACTGGGAGATAGACCGCCGGCCCAGAGGCCCACGAGCGTCTGTCGGGTGCGTTCGGAAGTCGAGCAGATGACGAGATCCGGGGCCAGAGCGCGCGATGGATCGCTCAACCACCGACCGACCGCGCGGGAGTCGTCCCGGCCTCGCGGTGCGAGCTCGCGGTCGTGGTCCGGCATGCCCTCTCCGTGCTGGGCCTTGGCGTGACGCAGCAGCAACAAGGTGCGCTCAGTCGTCGGCATGCAAGGTCATCCCCCCGCCACAGACGGAAGGATGTGGACGACTGCCTCGGGACCGACCACGGCATCCAGCCCACCAGCCGGGCGTGCGTCCTGACCGTCGATGAACACGTTGACGTGGCGACGCAGTGCGCCCGTCTCGTCGCGTATCCGGGCACCAAGCCGGGGTCTGGTGACGACGGCCGCATCCAGCACGGTCCGCAGCACGGTCGACTCGCCCCCAACAGGAACGAGCAGCTCGCTCTCTCCGTCCGTCAGCTCCCTGAGGACTCCTGGGAGAATGATCCGGACACCGTCGCTCACGTGAGCACGGCCGCCCGAACACACAGCACGTCAGGCAGCTGCTCGGCGATCAGCGCAAAGCTGTCGCCCTCGTCGGCGGAGGCGTAGACCTCACCGTTGCGGGTCCCGAAGTAGATCCCGGCCCGCTCATGGGTATCCGCGGCGGCCGCGTCCCGCAGCACGCAGGTGTATGACGGAGCCGGCAGCCCCTGCGAGCACGTGACCCAGGATGCGCCTGCGTCCGACGATCGCTGGACCTGCAGCTGACCGCCGGGCGGGATCCGTTCGTCGTCGGAGGCGACCGGAATCAGCCACACCGTGTCAGCCTTGGTCGGATGCGTCAGGACGGTGAAGCCGAAGTCGGTGGGTAGCCCTTCCTCGATAGAGGCCCACGTCGCTCCGTTGTCGTCCGAGCGATAGACACCATGGTGGTTTTGCGCGTAGAGGCGGGCGGGGTTGACGCTGTCACGAGCGACCTTGTGCACGCACTGGCCGAACTCGGGCCATGGGTCTGGCTGGTATGGCGCCTTGATCCCCTTGTTGTTAGCCGTCCACGTGTCTCCACCGTCAGCGGTCCGGTAGACGCCGCCGGTGCTCATCGCGACGAGCATCGACTTGGAGTCGGCGGGGTCGGGCAGGATTGTGTGGATGGCAGCGCCGCCGAATCCTGCGCCCCACTCGGGGCGGTGCGGGTGCTCCCAGAGGCCCCGGACCAAAGAGAACGTCTCGCCCCGGTCCTCGCTGCGCCAGAGCGCCTGAGGTTGGGTGCTGGCCCACACCACGTCGTCGTCATGTACGTCCGGGGTGATCTGCCAGACACGCTCAACCGCGGCGCCGGTGTCCTCGGGGAACTGGAGCGCAACCTCCGGGGTCTCATCCCACGAGGTGCCGAGGTCGTCGCTGCGCTGGAGCGTCGGTCCCCAGTGCTCGGAGCGGAACCCGACGATCATTCGTGGTTGATCGCCGCGAGTGTCGATGCTGATGCTGGGGACCTCGCGCATCAGGAAGTGCGGACCATCCAGCGTCCACGTGCTCCGGTCATCGCTCTTGGCCAGCCAGAGCCCCTTGCGCGTGCCGATGGCGACAAGTGTTTGGGTCATGACCTGATCCTGCAGCGGACCAACGACCCACGCAATGGGTCAGCCCGCGTTGACCAGGTTGCGCAACGGACGCTCCCCCGCAAACGCCGCAATCTGTTCCCTCAGCATCGCCACAGCCCGCGGCGCAAAGGCGCTCGAGGCTCCGCCCACGTGCGGGCTGATGAGGACCCCCGGTATCTGCCACAGAGGATGCTCGGGGGGCAGTGGCTCGGGATCCGTGACGTCGAGCGCTGCGCGGATCCGCCCGGACCGCGTGGCCTCGACCAGAGCATTCGTGTCCACCACCTTTCCGCGCGAGACGTTGACCAGCAGCGAGCCGTCGGGCATCGAAGCGAGGAAGTCGCGGTCGACCAGACGCTCGGTCGCGTCCGTGAGAGGCACGATCAAGATGACCACGTCGTGTTCGGGAAGAAGGGAGGCGAGCTCGTCCACCCCATGCACCGAGGGCACGAGGTCATCACCGGCCCGGGAACGCGATGCCACAGCCGTCAGCGACACATCGAACCCACTGAGGCGACGTGCGATCGCGGCTCCGATGCCGCCGTACCCGATGATGAGCACCTTCTTGTCCGCGAGGGACTGCCTGGTTTCGTTGGGCAACCACTGCGAATGCGCCTGCGCTGCAACAAACTCCGGTATGCCGCGCAGCGAGCTCAGCGTGAGCGTGACTGCGAGCTCTGCTGTTGAGGCATCGTGGACACCCGCTGCGTTGGCGAGCAGCACGCCCGTCGGCAGCGCCGCCAGCACGTCGTCGTAGCCCGCGCTCAGCAGCTGGACGACGCGCAGATCAGGCAGCGTGCCGAGCTGCTGCCACGGCGGAGAACCGAGATATGGCGGCACCACGAAAGCGATCTCGTCTCGGCGCGGCGCCACCCCCGACAGGTCCCACTCCACGATCTCCACACCAGCCACCGACCCGACGAGGTCGATCCACGTGCGGTCCGGCAACGAGATCACAGTCATGGCGAAACCGTAACGGGTGAGAATGTGGGATGAGCAGATGGGCAGGGCCGACGCTGTTGATCGCGGTTGCCCTGGCGGGCTGTAGCACTGGCGGGGACCAGGTTATGTTCCCGCCGGCATCCCTTACGTCTGACGCACACCCCTCCGGCCCGCCTTCGTCCGCACCTCAGCCGACCCCCAAGCCGGTTGAGACCATCGCGACCGGGCTCCCAGTGCCATGGGGTCTGGCCTTTCTGCCAAACAGCAGCGCCCTGGTCACGTTGCGTGACCGGGGAGAGGTGCTGCTCGTGGCAGAGGGAGCCAAGACCCTCTCCGTGGGTCACGTACCCGGAGTCGAACCCGACGGGGAGGGAGGGCTGCTCGGTATCGCCGTGTCGCCCACCTTCGCAACAGACCACATGGTCTTCGTCTACTTCACCGCGCGCGACGACAACCGTGTCATGCGGATGACCTTCGACGGCACCACGCTGGCGCCGGGTCGGATCATCGTTGAAGGCATCACCAAGGCCCCAAACCACGACGGTGGCCGGCTCTCATTCGGCCCCGATGGCTACCTCTACATCGCCACCGGTGACGCCGGCCTGGGCGCCCCCGCGCAGGACAAGGCCACCCTCAACGGCAAGATCCTGCGGGTCACCGCCGAGGGCTCACCAGCACCCGGAAATCCCTTCCCCGGCTCCCGTATCTGGTCCCTCGGCCATCGCAACGTCCAGGGGATGGCGTGGAGCCGGGCCGGAACCATGTATGCGAGCGAGTTCGGCCAGAACACCTGGGACGAGCTGAACCTGATCGAACCCGGACGCAACTACGGCTGGCCGAACGTCGAGGGGATTGCCCGTCAAAGCGGCTTCGTCGACCCGATCGAGCAGTGGCCCACCGCCGACGCCTCACCGAGCGGGATCACCATCGGCAAGGACGCTGCCATCTACATGGCGGCCCTGCGTGGCGAGTCCTTGTGGCGCATCCCCTTGGACACCAGGGGAAAAGTCGGCACCCCGCAACGCCTCCTCCAGGGCAGGTACGGACGCCTGCGCACCGTCGTGTCGGCGCCGGACGGACGGCTCTGGCTGGTCACCAGCAACACCTTCCGCGGCACCCCTCGCCCGGGAGATGACCAGATCCTCGCCCTCCGACTACCGATTCGTTAGAAGCTCAGGAGGGCCCAAGGGTGGCTCGCACGACAGCAGAAGAGGACGTGGGAACAAGGAGGGTGGAGGAGTGGCTCGCAGCCCCGTCAAGGGAGCCTGCGAGCAGGGGCAAGAGCCGCTCCTCGGCCCGACGGATACAAGGTCAGGAGCCGCCGAGCTTGGTGAGGATGAGCTCGCGAACCTTGGCCGCGTCTGCCTGCCCCTTCATCTCCTTCATGACCTGCCCGATCAATGCGCCGGCAGCCGCGACCTTGCCGTCGCGAACCTTGTCCGCAACCACGGGGTTCGCCTCGATCACCGTATCGACAGCCGCCGAGAGCGCGCCTTCGTCATCGACCAGTCGCAGCCCGTTCGCGTCGGCGACCGTCTCCGGCGAGCCTTCACCGGAAAGGACACCTTCGAGCACCTGGCGGGCCATCGAGTCGTTGAGACGACCTGACACCACCAGCCCGTCGAGCTGGGCGACGTGAGCCGGAGTCACGCCGAAGTCGCCCAGATCACGACCCTCGACGCTCGCGCGACGAGCCAGCTCGCCCATCCACCACTTGCGAGCGCCCGCGGGCGTCGCACCAGCGTCGACGGACTCCTCGATCAGCTCGACCGCACCAGCGTTCATGACGTCGCGCATCTCGAGGTCGCTGTAACCCCAGTCGCTCTGAAGCCGACGACGACGTTCGGCCGGCGGCTCTGGGAGTGTGGCCCGCAGCTCTTCGACGCGCTCTCGTGTGGGAGCAACAGGCAGCAGGTCGGGCTCGGGGAAGTAACGGTAGTCGTCGGCATCCGACTTCACGCGACCCGATGTGGTGACACCGGTGTCCTCCTGCCAGTGCCTGGTCTCCTGCACGATGGAGGCACCACTGCTCAGTACCGCGGCGTGACGGGTGATCTCGTAACGTATGGCCCGCTCGACCGACCGAAGGGAGTTGACGTTCTTGGTCTCGGTGCGCGTGCCAAGAGGGACGTCATTCTGGTCCTGTCCTTCAGTTGCCTTGGGCCGCAGAGAGAGGTTCGCATCACAGCGCAAGGACCCCTGCTCCATCCTGACATCGCTGACACCCAGCGCCTTGAGGAGGTCACGCAGCGCGGAGACGTAGGCCCTCGCCACCTGGGGGGCCCGATCGCCCGCGCCCACAACGGGTTTGGTCACGATCTCGACCAGCGGGATGCCGGCCCTGTTGTAGTCGACCAGGCTGTGGTCCGCGCCGTGGATGCGTCCTGTGGCACCGCCGATGTGCAACGACTTGCCAGTGTCCTCCTCCATGTGGGCGCGCTCGATGTTGACCCGGAAGTTTGACCCGTCCTCAAGCTCGACGTCGAGATAGCCGTTGAAGGCGATCGGTTCGTCGTACTGCGAGGTCTGGAAGTTCTTCGGCATGTCCGGGTAGAAGTAGTTCTTGCGAGCAAACCGGCACCACGTCGCGATCTCGCAGTTCAGCGCCAGACCGATGCGGATGGCCGAGTCGACCCCGACGGCGTTGACGACGGGCAGGGCCCCGGGCAGCCCTAGACACACTGGGCAGACCTGCGTATTCGGTTCTGCACCAAAGCCAGTCGCGCAACCACAGAACATCTTGGTCGCGGTGTTGAGCTCGACGTGGACCTCGAGGCCCATCACCGGGTCATACGTCTGAACGGCCTCGGCATAGTCGACGACAGGTTCTGCGGCATTGGCGCTGGTCACGGTGCTCACGCGCGCACCTCCCGGCTGCTACGAGTGGTCGCCAGCTCAGGTGCTTTGGCGAGCAACGGTCCGCCCCAGCGCGCGACGAGCGCCGCCTCGAGGGCTGCACCGACGCCATACAGGCGCTCGTCCTTGGTTGCCGGTGCCAGGATCTGAACGCCGGTCGGCAGTCCGTCCTCGTCGGCCAGTCCGCTCGGCAAGGACATGCCAGGGACTCCGGCCAGGTTGGCCGGGATCGTGGCAATATCGTTGAGGTACATGGCAAGCGGGTCGTGGACCTTCTCGCCGATCTTGAAAGCGGTTGTTGGCGTCGTTGGAGACATCAGGACATCGGCCTTCTCGAACGCCGAGGCGAAGTCACGCGAGATCAGCGTGCGGACCTTCTGCGCGGAGCCGTAGTACGCGTCGTAGTAGCCGCTGGACAGCGCATAGGTGCCAAGGATGATCCGGCGCTTGACCTCGTCGCCGAAGCCGGCGTCTCGCGAGGCCGCCATGACCTGTTCGGCACTGGGGTCGTCCACACCTTCGGGCCGGACGCGCAGGCCGTAGCGCATGGCGTCGAACTTGGCCAGGTTGGAGGACGCCTCAGCCGGCAGGATCAGATAGTAGGCGGACAGCGCGTACTCGAAGCTGGGGCAGGACACCTCGACGACCTCAGCGCCCGCGTCGACGAGCAGCTGTACAGACTCCTGGAAGCGGGTGCGGACTCCCTCCTGGTAGCCCTCACCACCGAGCTCCTTGACCACGCCGATCCGCACGCCTTTGACGTCGGCTCGACGCGCCGCCTCGATGACCGGTGGCACCGGCGCGTCGATGGAGGTGGAGTCCATCCGGTCATAACCGCCGATGACCGAGTGCAGCAACGCGGCGTCGAGCACGGATCGGGTCACGGGACCGGCCTGGTCAAGGCTGCTGGCGAGAGCGATGAGCCCATACCGCGAGACACCGCCGTAAGTGGGCTTGGTCCCCACTGTGCCGGTCACCGCGGCTGGCTGGCGGATCGACCCGCCGGTGTCCGTGCCGATCGCCAGCGGCGCCTGGAAGGACGCGACCGCCGCAGCGGAGCCACCACCCGAACCGCCCGGGATCCGCTCGAGATCCCACGGGTTGTGCGAAGGGCCCCAGGCCGAGTGCTCGGTGGAGGAGCCCATCGCGAACTCGTCCATGTTGGTCTTGCCCAGGATCGGCATGCCGGCGGCCTTGAGCTTGGTCACGATGGTGGCGTCATACGGTGGGATCCAGCCCGCGAGGATCCGGGAGCCGGCCGTCGTGGGCAGACCCTTGGTGGTGACGATGTCCTTCACCGCGATCGGCACCCCGGCCAGAACATGAAGGTCCTCACCTGCGGCCCGACGGCGGTCGATGTCGCGAGCCGTCGCGAGCGCGCCCTCGGCGTCGACGTGGAGAAACGCATGGACCGAGCCGTCGACGTCAGCGATGCGGTCGAGATGGGCCTGAGTGGCCTCGACCGCGCTGATCTCCTTGCGGGACAGGCGATCCGCGAGCTCAGCGGCGCTCGCGCGGATGATGTCGGAAGTCACAGGTAAACCTTTGCTCGGGTGTTGAGGACTCGAAAGGAGGGACAACCTGGAGGCGTTAGTCCTCGTCCAGGATCCGGGGGACGGAGAAACGCTGCTGGTCGGTGGCAGGCGCAGCGGCCAGCACCTCTTCGGCAGTCAGGCTGGGTCGCACGACGTCAGGCCGGGTCACGTTCGTCAGCGGCAGAGGGTGCGACATCGGGGGAACATCATCGGCCGCAACCTCGCTCACTCGCGCGACGGACTCAAGGATGACGGCGAGCTCGCCGGACAACTTGTCGAGCTCGGCGTTACTGAGGTCGATGCGCGCGAGCATTGCGAGGTGGGCAACATCGTCGCGGGAGATTGCTGACATGTTTCAGAGTCTAATGGGCTGCTGGAGAGGAGCCTTGGGCGCCAAGAAGCCTGGGAACGGTGGGCGGCACCAGGTCATCGGACGCGTCCTCCAGCCTCAGGGCCAGTCTTTGCGCCCAGCTGTGCAGTCCCGTGACATCGATGCCGTATGGCCTGAGCTCTGCATAGCCAGAGATCCGGTTGGCGCCACGCCGGAGCAGGGTCGTGGCCCCGATATTGTTCCCGCGCAGCGCATGGGTCAGACCGACGGCAAGCTGCGCGAGCCCTTGCCAAAGGTCGCGCTCGTCGGCGGGAGCTGCCTTCCACGTGGCCTCGAGGACCTCATGGGCATGGAACGGACGGCCTTCGTCCAGCAGCCGTTGAGCTTCGCGCAGGCTCTCGTCAGGCGCGAGGACAAGCTCGCCAGGCACGCCGGCGACTCCGACCTCTCCGCGCGGAAGGGGCCGCCCAAGAGGATCACGCGGCCGGGCATTGCGAGGGCGACCGAGCTCGTCGCGTTCCCTGTCGATGCTCATGGCGTCGTCGCCTCCACGGGGTCAGCCGTGGGCACTCCGTCGGCGAGCAGCCGGACGAAACCGCCCTCGTCCAGGATCTTCACACCGAGCTGCTGAGCCTTTTCGGCCTTCGAGCCGGCGTTCTCCCCCACCACGACGTAGTCAGTCTTCTTCGACACGGTGCCAGCTGCCTTTCCGCCACGGGACAGGATGGCTTCCTTGGCCTCGTCGCGGGAGAAACCCTCAAGAGATCCGGTCACGACGACGGTCAGTCCGGCCAGGGTCCTGGGGCTCGACTCATCGACCTCATCGGCCATCCGCACCCCGGCTTCCTTCCACTTGTCGAGAATCACCAGGTGCCAATGCGTGGTCTCATCGTCGGCCGGCTCTTCGGTGAACCACTGCTGGATCGATTCGGCAATCACCGGTCCGACGCCCTCCACGCCCGAGAGCTCGTCAAGGGATGCGTTGCGGATCGCGTCCATCGACCCGAAATGCCCGGCCAGCGCCCGCGCAGCGGTGGGGCCCACATGCCGGATCGAGAGTGCCACGAGCACCCGCCACAGCTGTTGGCCCTTGGCCTCCTTCAGGTTCTCGATCAGTCTGTCGCCGTTTGCCGAGATCACCCGACCGTCCACGACGGAGTCCGGCGGATCGGTCTTCTTGGCTGCGCGGGTGAAGAGCGGCACCGTGATCAGCAGCGCCTCTGCCCTCTTCTTGCTGCCGCCGGGTTCGGGTTCGGGTGCGAGATCAAACAGATCGCCCTCATCCTTGAGGAAGTCAGCCTCGAGCAGGGCCGTGGCACCTTCCCAGCCCAGGGCCTCGATGTCGAAAGCTCCCCGGCCGGCCAGCGCCGACAACCGCTCGCGCAGCTGGGCCGGACAGTAGCGGGCGTTGGGGCAGCGGATGTCCTTGTCCCCGTCCTTCTCCGTCGCCAGCTCGGTGCCACATTCGGGGCAATGTGTCGGCATCTCGAAGGCGACCTCGGACCCGTCTCGCAGGTCGACGACGGGGCCGACGATCTCGGGGATCACGTCACCGGCCTTGCGCAGGACGATGGTGTCACCGATCAACACGCCCTTGCGAGCAACCTCGGACGCGTTGTGCAGCGTTGCCATCTCGACCGTGGACCCGGCGACCTTGATCGGCTTCATCACCCCGAACGGCGTCACCCGTCCCGTGCGACCGACGTTGACCCGGATGTCCAGGAGCTTGGTGGTGACCTCCTCGGGCGGGTACTTGTAGGCGATCGCCCATCGCGGGGCCCTCGAGGTCGACCCAAGACGACGCTGGACCGCGATCTCGTCGATCTTGATGACGATGCCGTCGAGCTCGTGCTCGACCCAGTGCCTCTGCGCTCCGTGGTGATCTATATAGGTCTGGACAGCCGCGAGGTCATCGAGCACCCGGTAGTGAGTGGAGACCGGCAGCCCCCAGCCGCGCAGCACGTCATACGACTGGCTCTGGCGGTCCATCGCGAAGCCGTCGCGGGCACCGATCCCGTGAACGAGCATCCGCAGCGGGCGGGTAGCGGTGACCCTGGGATCCTTCTGCCGCAACGACCCTGCGGCGGCGTTGCGAGGGTTGGCGAACGGGGCCTTCCCCGCCTCCACCAGGCTCGCATTCAGCTCGGCGAACGCCGCGACCGGAAAGAACACCTCACCCCTGATCTCGATGCTCTGCGGGTGGCCGGAGCCGGTCAGCTGATGGGGGATGCCCTCGATCGTGCGCACGTTGTTGGTGACGTCCTCACCGGTGCGGCCGTCACCGCGGGTCGCAGCACGAACCAGCCGACCACGTTCGTAGAGCAGGTTGATCGCCAGTCCGTCGATCTTGAGCTCGCACAAGAAGTGGTATGCCGTGCCGTCGCCCTCGGCCGCCACGTCACGCTCGACGCGGCCGGCCCATGCCGCCAGCTCCTGGGGGCTGAACGCGTTGTCCAGGCTGAGCATCCGTTCCAGGTGCTCGACCGCGGCAAAGTCCGTCGAGAACGAGGCGCCGACCTGCTGGGTGGGACTGTCGGGGGTGCGCAGCTCGGCGTACTGGTCCTCGAGCGCGGTCAGCCGACGGACCAGCGCGTCGTACTCACCGTCGCTGATAGTCGGCGCATCCTTGACGTGGTAGCTGAACTGGTGACCACGCACCTGGTCGGCAAGCTCTGTCCACTCGTGGCGAACGTCATCGGGAACATCTGTCGGGAGCTCGGTCACAGCCTCATCTTGCCGCACCCCCGCGACAGCTCAGCGGCGTTTCGAACGCCCGATCAGCACCGCGGCACCCAGGACGACCGCCGCGCCGGCGAACTGAGGCCACTGGAGCCGTTCGCCCAGCAACAGGACTCCCAGCGCCACGGAGACCACGGGGATCAGGTAGGTGACCGAGGCCCCGACCGTAGGGGCGGCGGCGCGCACGACGTCGTACTGGAAGGACATGGCGATGCCGGTGCCAAGGACACCAAGTGTGAGAACTGCCATGACTGGCCAGAAAGGTGAGCCACCAACGGTGTTCGCGGGCAAGGACCACGGAGCGGCCAGGTTCAGGCGAGCCCGTTGCGTGATCCACCAGATCGTCAGGGCCACCAGCATCTGCCCCGCGGAGGTCAGCATCTGCGCGGTAGGCAGGGTGAGTCCGCCGAAGTCCGCCTTGCCCAGGAAGCGCTTCGTGTAGGTCCAGCCCAGGCCATATGACGCGCCGGCCACCAGCGTGATGCCGAAGCCCTGGAGGTCCGGCCGCCCCTGCGACTGCCACGGTTGCAGGATCACCAGGACTCCGAGGAAGCCGATCAGTACTCCGACGAGCTTGCGCGCTCCGATGGGGTCGTTTCGAAGGAGCAGCAGGCTGAACAGCACTGTGGCGATCGGGGTGATCGAGTTGCCGATGCCGGCGAGCGCCGAGCTGACCCTCTCCTCGCCCAACGCGAACAAGGTGAAAGGCAGGGCTCCCAGGAAGAAGCCTGTCACCATCAGGTGCCCCCACGTACGCCGGTCCCGCGGCAGCCGACCCCGCGATACGGTCAGCAGGAGCACCAGAACGGTCGCGCCACTGAGAATGCGCAGACCGGAGATCTGAACCGGCGCCAGAGATCTCAGACCAATCTTCATCAGCAGGAAGCTCGATCCCCAGATGAAGGCCAGTGCGGTGAACTTGACCTGCCAGGGAACGCGGGTGACCTTCATGGCGTCGGTGCTGACAGCACTGCCTCTCGTGGTGGCCGTCATGTGATGGTCAGCTCCCTGCGGTCTCGGTCAGTGCCCGGGCCGCGTCGACGGCCAGTCGTTGAACGCTGCGGGCCCCCTCCGGTGTGAGTCCGGCCAGGCCGCAGGCCGGCGTGAGGGTAACCCGGGTGAGGTCCGAAAGGGGCAGACCCACGCTGCGCCATGCCGCGACCAGCGGGTCTATGACCTCGGTGACCTTGGCGTCAGTGGCGTCCGTGGGAACCACTCCCGCCCACAGGTCCAGGCCGGACTCGACGGTGGCGGCCACGGACTCCCAGCTCTTCGGTCCCAAGAGCGCGACGTCCAGGGAGACGGCCTTGACGCCGGTGTCCCTCAGCAGCGGCAGCGGCACTTCGGATGCACAGCAGTGCACGACCGTATGCCGGTCGCCGGCCGCCTCGATGACGTCGCGCAGCCCCTCGGCAGCGACGGTGGGGTCGATCGCCCGGATCCGGCCGAAGCCGGAGGCGGTGGGTAGCTCTCCTGACAGGACCGACGGCAGACCGGGTTCGTCGATCTGGACCACGAAGGTCGCCCCGGGGACGAGCGCGGCGAGCTCGTCAAGGTGGACGCGAAGGCCTTCAGCCAGTGAGGCGATCAGGTCGCGGGTGGCACCCACATCGACGACCGAGCGTTCTCCGCGATGCAGCCAGATCGAGGAGGCAAGGGTCCAGGGACCGGCGATCTGCACCTTCAGGTCACCGTGGTAGCCGTCGAAGGCCTCAGCCAGCTCATCGAGGTCCTGGCGCATGAGGGCCGAGGTCCGATGGGCGTCGCGGCCTGGGCGGTCAACAAAACGCCACCCCATCGGCTGCAGGTCGACCGCCAGCTCGGCGAGCAGACCGGCCCCCCGCCCGATGATGTCGGCTCCGGGCCCTCGCGCGGGAAGCTCTGGCAGATAAGGAAGTCCGTCCTCGCTGAGCAGCTCGCGAACGGCGGACAACGCCTGGCGCACGTCGGCGCCGGGCCACGACCCGATCCCGCTGGCTCTACTCACGTCGAGAGCCTAACCGGCCGCAGAGGTGCTGCCCGTCGATGCCTTGGCGATCGTGGCGGACCCCACCACTCGGGTGCCGTCATACAAGACCACGGACTGCCCGGGTGCGACGCCGCGGATACGACGCTCGAGGTGGACCTCGACCCGGTCTCCCCCGGCCCAGGCCGTCGCGGGAATCTCGGCACCGTGGGCGCGAACCTGTGCGCCCACGGACATCACGCCCTCTGGCACCGGGCCGCACCACCTGGCATGGTCGCCGGTGAGCACATCGACACCGAGGAGCTCTGCTGTTCCGACCACGACGGTGTTGGTGCTGGGCTGCACCTCGACGACGTAACGGGGTTCGCCACCGGCCGCGGGCTGCCCAAGACGGAGGCCGCGGCGCTGCCCGACCGTGAACGCGTAGGCGCCCGCGTGTGCCCCGAGCGTGGTGCCGTCGGCGTCGACGATCCTGCCAGGCTGCTCACCGAGGCGATCGGTCAGCCACCTGCGGGTATCGCCGTCGGGGATGAAACACACATCGTGGCTGTCGGGCTTGGCGGCAACGAAGAACCCGTGCGCGGCGGCCTCCGCCCGGATCTGGGGCTTGGTCGTGTCACCCAGGGGGAAGAAGGACCTCGCCAGCTGGTCCTCGTCGAGCACGCCCAGGACATAGGACTGGTCCTTCAGCATGTCGACGGCGCGGTGCAGCTCCCTTGCGCCAGAGGCAGTTTCGACGATCTGGGCGTAGTGTCCGGTCGCCACCGCGTCGAATCCCAGCGCCAGCGCCTTGTCCAGCAGCGCAGCGAACTTGATCTTCTCGTTGCAGCGCAGACACGGGTTGGGGGTCCGACCTGCCGCGTACTCAGAGATGAAGTCCTCGACCACATCGGTCTTGAACCGTGCCGCCATGTCCCAGACATAGAACGGGATTCCGAGCATGTCGGCCACGCGTCTGGCGTCCCCGGCGTCCTCGATGGTGCAGCAACCGCGCGCGCTCTCGCGCAAGGTGGCCGCGTTCTGGCTCAGCGCGAGATGGACGCCGACGACCTCATGCCCGGCCTCAAGCATGCGAGCCGCGGCCACCGCCGAGTCGACGCCGCCGCTCATCGCGGCAACGACGTGCATCAGCTCGTTTTCTGTCTACTTGTCGTCTTCGGGCTCGTGGCCACCTGTGCCCTTTGCGCCCGCTCGACCGCCCCCGGCAGGGCCGCGAGGAAGGCGTCGACGTCAGCGTCGGTGGACGCGTGACCAAGCGTGAGCCGCAGCGCACCGCGGGCCTGCTGCTCCGGCATACCCATCGCCAGCAGGACATGGCTGGGCTGCGGAACGCCGGCCTGACACGCGGAGCCGGTGGAGCACTCGACGCCGGCGGCGTCCAGCAGATAGAGCAGGGAGTCACCGTCACAGCCGGGAACGAGCAGGTGGGCATTGCCCGGCAGACGTCCAATGCCGTCGCCAGGCTCCCAGTCGCCGCTCACCCGCACTCCGAAGCCGGCATCCTGGGCTGCGCGAATAAGCCTGTCACGCAAGGTAACCAGCCGTTTGCTCTCAACAGCCAGGTCGGCTGTGGCCTGACGAATGGCCACCGCAAACCCGCGGATCGCCGGAACATCCAGGGTCCCACTCCGAACCTGGCGCTCCTGCCCACCACCGTGCGTCAGTGGCACGAGCGTGGCATCCCTTCGAGCCAGCAATGCGCCGACGCCCTGCGGACCACCTACCTTGTGGCCGGTGACGCTCATCAGGTCGAGCCCGCTTCGAGCGAAGTTGACCTCGACCTGGCCAGCGGCCTGAACGGCGTCGCTGTGCACGGGGATGTCGAACTCGTGCGCCACGGCAGCGATCTCGGCAATCGGCTGCACGGTGCCGACCTCGTTGTTTGCCCACATCACGGTGACCAGCGCGACCGACTCGGGATCTGACTCGATGGCCATGCGCACCGTCTCGGGGTGCACCCGACCGAGGTGGTCCACCTCGAGCCAGGTGACCTTGGCGCCCTCGTGTGCCTGAAGGAAGTCGACACAGTCCAGGACCGCGTGATGCTCAACCGTGCTGACCAGCAGCCGTACGCGCCGAGGATCCGCGTCACGACGGGCCCAGAAAGTGCCCTTGATGGCCAGGTTGTCGGACTCCGTGCCCCCGGAGGTGAAGAGCACCTCGGAAGGCCGGGCGCCCAGGGCCTGCGCAACGGTCTCACGGGACTCCTCGACGACCCGACGTCCGAGGCGCCCCGAGGTGTGCAGGGAGGATGCGTTGCCGATGACTGCCATCTGGGCCGTCATCGCCTCGATGGCCGCAGGAAGCATCGGCGTGGTCGCCGCATGGTCGAGATAGACGAAGGAGTCGCGCACCCACAGAGTCTACGTGGCGATCGAACCTGTCCCCTTCCGCTCTCAGCCCTTGGAAGCCTTGATCGCCTCGGTCGCCTGCGGCAGGACGGTGAACAGGTCGCCGACGACCCCGAAGTCAACCAGCTCGAAGATCGGTGCCTCCTCGTCCTTGTTGACCGCGATGATCGTCTTGGACGTCTGCATGCCGGCTCGGTGCTGGATGGCGCCCGAGATACCCGCCGCGACATACAGCTGGGGGGAGACCTGCTTGCCGGTCTGTCCCACCTGGTTGGTGTGCGGGTACCATCCCGCGTCGACGGCAGCGCGCGAGGCTCCGACAGCGGCACCCAGGGAGTCGGCGAACTCCTCGACCTTGGAGAAGTCGCCGCCGGTGCCCCGCCCTCCCGAGACGACGATGGCAGCCTCGGTCAGCTCAGGACGGCCGGTGGAGGCTCTGGGCTGACGGTCAGTGATCCTGGCCCCCTTGGCGCTCTCTGAGATCGACACCTCAACGACCTCGTCGGTGGCAGCACCCGGGACCTCCTCCGGCGCAGCGGAGTTCGGCTTGACCGTAATGATGGGCGTGCCCTTGGTGACCATGGCCTGCACAGTGAAGCCACCCGCGAATACGGACTGGGTGGTGCGCACCGCACCAGACTCACCGGGCTGCACGTCGACCGCGTCGGTGATCAGACCTGAGCCGATCTTGATCGCAAGCCGGGCCGCGATCTCCTTACCCTCGGGGGACGAGGAGATCAGGACCGCTGCGGGCGCAGCTGAGGCGACGAGCTGCTCGAGCACCTCGGCCTTGGGCGCCACGAGATAGTCCGTGACATCGGCGGACTCCACCCGGTAGACCTTCTCGGCGCCGAACCGCGCGAGGGTCTCCTTGGCGGCATCGAACCCCCCACCGATGAAAACTGCGGACGGCTCGCCGAGGCGCCGGGCCATCGTCAGCAGCTCGGAGGTGGTCTTGCGGACGGTGCCGTCGACGTGGTCGACCAGGACGAGAACTTCAGCCATGTGCGCTACCCCTTCGTTGATCTGGTCGGTTCAGACGAACTTCTGCGCGGACAGGAACGCTGCGAGCTTGGTGCCGCCGTCACCTTCATCGGTGACGACCTGGCCCTGTGCGCGCGGCGGGCGCTGTGCGAAGGACTCGACCTTGGTCCAGGCTGCATCCAGGCCCACCGAGCCGGCGTCGAGGCCGAGATCGGCCAGCGACCACTTCTCGACCGGCTTCTTCTTCGCCGCCATGATGCCCTTGAAGGACGGGTAGCGCGGCTCGTTGATCTGGTCAGTGACCGAGACCAGGGCCGGCAACGAGGCAACGATCGTCTCGGAGGCCACGTCACCGTCGCGGCGAATGGTCACGGCGCCGCCCTCGACGCTCAGCTCAGAGGCCAGGGTCACCTGCGGCATGCCAAGACGCTCGGCGAGCATCGCTGGAACCACGCCCATCGCGCCGTCCGTGGACGACATGCCGGTCAGGATCAGGTCCGGGTTCCCGATCTTCTTGATGGCCTCGGCCAGGATCAGCGAGGTCGCGATCGCGTCGGACCCGTGGATCGCCTCGTCGTTGACGTGGACCCCCGCGTGGGCACCCATCTGCAGGGCCTTCTTGACAGCATCGGCAGCGGCATCCGGGCCGACCGTCAGCACCGTGACCATGCTTTCCTCGGCGCCTTCCCCTGCGGCCGCCTCCACCAGCTTGAGGCCTGACTCGACCGCGTACTCGTCAAGCTCTGAGAGCAGACCGTCCACCCCCACGCGATCGGTGGTGTTGTCAGACTGGTTGAACGTCCGGTCCGACTGGGCATCCGGCACGTACTTGATACAGACGACGATGTTCATCGCTGGCTCGTCCTCTTCCGTTGGGGTATGAGTTCAGACTCAGGCACATCCTTACAGCCCGGGCCGCAGGGCGAGCGCGTTTCGACCGCGATGCCCGACACCTGGCCCGACTGTAGACCGATCGGGGGCTAGCGGCCTTCGAACTCCGCTTTGCCCGGGCCGTGTTCCACGAAGGAGGCCATACCGATCGTGCGGTCACGGGTCGCGAACAGGCCGGCGAACTGCATCCGCTCGATCTCCATACCGGTCTCGAGGTCGACCTCAAGGCCCCGGTCGATGGCCTCCTTGGCCGCTCGGATGGCGTATGCCGGACCGCCCACGTAGCACTCGACCCGCCGACGCGCTGCCGCGTAGACGTCCTCGGGCGCGACAACCTCGTCCACCAGGCCGATCCGCAGGGCCTCCTCCGCCGAGACGAAGCGCCCCGTGAAGATGATGTCCTTGGCCCTGGATGCACCGACCAACCGCGAAAGTCGTTGGGTGCCACCAGCGCCCGGAATGACGCCGAGCAGAACCTCAGGCTGGCCGAACTTGGCATTGTCGGCCGCGACCCGAAAGTCACAGGTCAGCGCCAGCTCGCAGCCACCGCCGAGCGCGTAGCCGGTCACGGCTGCGACAGTGGGCTTGGGAATCCGGGCAACCGCAGTGAAAGCGGCCTGCAGCGCCGCCGAGCGGTCAACCATGTCGGTATACGACATGGTCTGCATCTCCTTGATGTCCGCGCCGGCAGCGAAGACCTTCTCACCGCCGTAGACGATGACCGCAGCGATATCGCGGCGTTCGGCCGCCTCAACGGCGAGGAGGTGCAACGCATCCTGGATCTCGACGTTCAGCGCGTTCATGGGGGGTCGATCCAGGCAGATGGTGCCGATGCCGCCCTCAACCTCGAGCCTGACGAAGTCGCTCATGCCTGCTCGCCTCCCGTGCCGTGGTCGTGGGTCCTGCCCATGATCGTCTCGTGCCACATGTGCACTGCGGACAGCACCAGCTGAGTCGTCACCATGAGCAGCCCCTTGATGTCCGTGTCCGCCCCGACGACGTGCTCACCAGTCACCACGAGGGTCTCGTTCGCGATGCCGGTCTTGACCACGTTGAGGCTGAGGGTCAGCTCGTTGCACGCCAAGAGCTGGGTGAGCGTGTCCTGCGGGACCTCATCGCCGATCTGCCACTGACCGAAGACCCGCATGATGGTGAAGTCGCCTTCCATGCAGCGCACGAACAACTGCTGGTCCTGCGTCGAGAAGGCTACATCGCCGTCGTCGTCGATGTTGGGCTCGAAGCCTTCGTCGATCAGGGCGTCGAGCACCCGCCCACGAAGCGGGTGCTCCTCCGGGGGCGGTGGAAAGTTCGGCAAGGACGTCGCATCGGTCATGTGCCCAACGTTATCGACTGCCTACGCTTGGGGCCATGCGCCCTTCTCGTGATCTCCCTCCCCCGTCCGGGGCGACCCTGACCAACGATGGCGTGGACTTCGCCATCTACGCGGGCCACGCGGAGGCTGTCGAGATCTGCCTCTTCGAGGCGGACGATGCAACCGGAGCCAGTGAGCGCAGGGTCTCTCTGCCGGAGCGCGCCCATGGGACGTGGTTCGGCTCGGTTCCCGGGCTCCGGGCGGGACAGCGGTATGCCGTTCGAGCGCATGGCCCGTGGCAGCCCGAGCAGGGCCTGCGGTACAACTCCGCAAAGCTGCTCCTGGATCCATACGCCCGGGCCATCGAGGGCCAGGTGACCTGGCGACCGGAGGTGTTCGGCCATGTTGTCGACGCCCATCTGAAGGGCGACCCCGACGTCAGGGACGAGCGCGACAGCGCGGCATACGTGCCGAGAGCGGTTGTCGTCAACGATCACTTCGACTGGGGTGACGACGCCCCACCCAGGGTCCCCTGGGTCGAGACCGTCATCTACGAGACCCACGTCCGCAACCTCACCAAACGCCACCCCGAGATCCCGGAGGCCCTGCGAGGGACGTATGGCGCCATGGCACACCCCGCGACCATCGCGCACCTGCAGGCCCTGGGCGTGACGACTGTCGAGCTCCTGCCGATCCATGCGTTCATCCACGAGCCCGAGGTGGTGCAACGCGGGCTGGTCAACCACTGGGGCTACAACACCCTGGGCTTCTCATCACCCCAGGCCGCTTACGCCACGTCCATCGATCCCCAGGGACAGCTCGACGAGCTCAAGGGCATGGTCAAGCTTCTCCATGGCTCCGGCATCGAGGTCATCCTCGACGTGGTCTACAACCACACCTGCGAGCAGGGGCGCGGCGGAGCGACGCTCTCCTGGCGTGGGCTGGACAACCGCGCCTACTACCGACTCGACGAGCGCGGACGTGACATCGACGTCACGGGATGCGGCAACACTCTCGACCTGCGCCACCCACTGACCATCCGGATGGCTCTGGACTCGCTGCGCTACTGGGTCGAGCAGTGCCATATCGACGGCTTCCGCTTCGACCTGGCAGTGGCCCTCGGACGTGGTCGCGACGACGCATACCACCCCGACCAGGCGTTCCTGGTGGCCTTGCGGACCGATCCGGTCCTCTCACGGGTCAAGCTGATCGCCGAACCCTGGGACCTTGGGGTGCACGGCTGGCGCACCGGCCACTTCCCGCCGCCCTTCGCCGAGTGGAACGACCGCTTCCGGGACTCGGTACGGACCTTCTGGTTGTCGGACGTCGAGCGTTCGGCCCACCATGAGCCAGGTCACGGTGTTCAAGAGCTGGCGACGCGCCTGGCTGGCTCGGGGGACCTCTTCGGGACGCGCGACCGGGGCCCGATCGCGTCGGTCAACTACATCGCCGCCCACGACGGGTTCACGCTGGCCGACACCACCATGTACTCGCGCAAGCACAACGAAGCCAACGGCGAGCACAACCGTGACGGCATGGATGAGAACCACTCGTGGAACCACGGGGTCGAAGGGCCTGGCGGGGACGCTCTGCTGCTGGGTGCGCGGCGACGCTCCATCCGCAACCTGCTCGCTACGGAGCTCCTGGCAGCCGGTGTGCCGATGATCAACGCAGGCGACGAGCTCGGACGCACCCAACAGGGCAACAACAACGCCTACTGCCAGGACAACGAGCTCTCCTGGGTCGACTGGGATCTCGAACCGTGGCAGATCAACCTGTTAGCGACGACACGCTTCCTGTCAGGGCTCCGGGTGACCCATCCCGTTCTGGGGCAGCGGTCGTTCTTCACCGGGCGCCCTGCGCACCAGGATGGCTTGGCCGACCTGCGTTGGTTCGCGACGGATGGCCAGCCGATGGGCAACGACACGTGGCAGGACCCCCACACCCGAACGCTGACGATGTTTCTCGACGGCACCCACGTTGGCGGAGAGTCGCTGCTCATCGTCTTCCATGGCGGCGCCCAGAGCGCAGAGGTGACGCTGCCGGCGCGGGGGGACAGGACGACATACCTTTTGCTGTGGGACAGCGCCTGGGATCGCCCGCGAGCGCCGTCAGGCATGGTGGCGGGACCGGTCACTCTGACCGCGGCTTCGATCCGCGTCTACAGCGTTGTCCGGTGACCACTGGGGTCAGGCGTTGGCGACCAGACCCATCTCGGTCGGGTTTGCGATCCCGGCGTGCTTGGGCAGGACCCTGACGGTGTAGCCGAACACGCCGGTGCGGGTGAGCACGAGATCGCCCGAGAAGCGGTGCCGACCGGCCTCATAGGTCTCGGCGAAGTCCAGGGGCGCCGTCTCGATGTCACGAAGGTCGTCGGACTCCGAGGCACGACCGTGCACGACCTGCACCTCGACCTCCTCGGGACCGAGCTCACCCAGAGATACGAACGCCCGCACATGAAGTGTGTCTCCGACCTGGGGCGAGTCCGAGACACCTGAGGACTCAACGTGATCCACCCGCACTCCGGGCCAACCGGCTCGAACCCTGGCCTTGTATGCCGCGAGGTCCCGTGCCCCTGCCCAGTTGGGTCCGTCCATGGCCCAGCCGGCGCGGGCAGCCGGACCGTAGAGGTCGATGGTGTAGTCCCGAACCTGTCGGGAAGCCAGCACCTTGGGTCCGAGCGTCGTCAGGGTGTGCTTGATCATCGACAGCCAACGCTGTGGAAGGCCGTCGGTGTCGACGTCGTAGAAGCGTGGTGCAACCGAGGTCTCGATGAGGTCATAGAGCGCCGCCGCCTCGAGGTCGTCTCGGCGGTCCGGGTCCTCGACGCCGTCAGCGGTCGGGATGGCCCACCCGTTCTCGCCGTCGTACCACTCGTCCCACCAGCCGTCGAGGATGGAGAGGTTGAGCCCGCCGTTGAGCGCGGACTTCATGCCGGAGGTGCCGCACGCCTCGAACGGGCGCAGCGGGTTGTTCAGCCACACGTCGCAGCCGGGGTACAGGTACTTGGCCATGGCGATGTCGTAGTTCGGCAGAAAGGCGATCCGGTGACGCACCGCAGGGTCGTCCGCGAACTTGACCAGCTGCTGGATGAGCTTCTTGCCGGTCTCGTCGGCAGGGTGGGCCTTGCCCGCTATCACGAGCTGCACCGGGCGCACGGGATCGAGCAAGATCGCTTTCAGCCGCGCTGGGTCGCTCAGCATGAGAGTGAGCCGCTTGTACGTCGGTACCCGGCGGGCGAAACCGATCGTGAGCACGTCGGGATCCAGGATGTCCTCGATCCAGCCCAGCTCGGCCGGGCTGGCGCCACGCTTGAGCCAGCTCGACTTCATCCGGCGACG
>JBBRZV010000027.1:0-38091 GCA_038236365.1 Actinomycetales bacterium
CGCAGCAACGCCCTCGCCGCGCTTTGTGTCGAGCTCACCGCCACCGCGACCCACTACCCCGGCACCGACCTGACCCTCGCCTACAGCATCAAAGGCCACCCCGACACTGCATGATTTAACTCACCATGTCGGGAGTTCTGGCCTTCGGGCTCGGCCGGTATGAGTATGGGCCGGACCTGCCAAGGCCAGGGAGCAGTCCCGGGGTCAAAGCGGGGCTTAAGTCCCTAGTGGCGACGGGTGTGCCCACGCGACCCTTGTTGCTTGGTGTGTGTGAATGCGTCGACTTGCCAGGCTGCCTGATGAATGAGGAGAAGATGAAGAAAGACAGCAACCACCGTTGGTCTGTGAGCCCTGCCTTGCAGATCCAAGCGTCTGAGCTGACTGATGTGACGCAGATTTCCCGAACGCAATCCAAGAACCCTGGTCCACGATGACGTGGCGAAACCGCGCGACGTGCCTGGGCGAGGACCCCGAACTGTTCTTCCCGATCGGCAACGCCGGACCTGCGTTTGTCCAGATCGAAGAGGCAAAGGCCATCTGCCGCCGCTGCGAGGTCGTTGACACCTGTCTGAGATGGGCCATCGAGTCCGGTGCCGACACGGGAGTCTGGGGCGGACTATCCGACGATGAGCGACGCAGCCTCAAACGCCGAAGGGCCCGCGCCCGCGTGTTGTCCCTGGCGGCCGGGGGTCAGGGCCGTCAAAGAGATCCTCGCCTTGAAGGACCCAGGCCAGGGCCCGCGCTGCCCTAGTCACCTGTGGCCGGCCGGCTGTTGGTTCCCAATCAGGCTCGCCCGCGGCCGGTTTGCGCTCCGCTAGACGCCCGCCTGAGCGCCGCTGCTGCTCCCCCATGTGACGGGCGGGGTGCCAGAGGCGTGAGTGCCATCGCCCTGACGCGGATCCGCCTGAACGAGTGGAGTCCGCCCCGGATCGTTGGTAGGCCGCTCGGGTGGGTCCGCACCAGCCCGGGATCTTGCCGTCCCGAGGCACCCGGTTCTTGTTTCTTTCCCGGATCGGCTGACCGCGCAGGCATCCCTGGTCCAGACTTTCGTTTCGGCCCTAAACCCAAGAGATGAAATTGGAGGCGGCATGACCCGGATCCCGACACCAGATGTCGACGTGGTTCGCCGTGCCTACGCCGCGCTAGCGGCAGGCGACATTGACCAGCTGGAACAGTGCTTCGCCCACGACGCCGTGTGGCATGAGCCGGGTAGCAATATCTACTCCGGAGACCGCGTTGGGTGGCCGAAGATCCGAGATGAGTTTCTCGCGCTCCTGGGGCCGCTGTCGCACGGCACGCTGCGCACCGAACTGGTGCACGTCGACGTCAGCAAGGGGCATGTGGTGGCCGTCCATCGCACAACGGGTAAACACAACGGCGTGACTTTGGACTCGACAAGCTATGAGGTAGTTCTGGTGGAACGGGGTCGAGTACAGGAAGTCTGGGCTTTCCACGCCAAGCAAGACGAGGTCGATGCGTTCTGGACCTCAGTGCCAACCACCGTGATGTCGCGGTGACCAATGCCCACCCCTCCAATCCGGCAGCAATCCCAATTCGATCTACCGACCTGGAGCAGTTGAGGATCCCCTGCGAAGACGGTCGGGCGACAGACCAAGGCAGCAAAATTTGATCTCAGTCACATGACAAGTGCCTTCTCATAAGATGCGAAAGCGGTCGCATTCGGTCGATACAGCCGTGCAAGCACAGTCTTCACACGGCGCAGACGGGACGTTCGGCCCTACACCGGTGACCACGTTGCTGCTGTGCTGAAGACGCCCCGGCCTCCGATCTGGCCGGGGTAATGCCAACTTGGTGACGGGGCAGTTATGCCGATCGGGCGCTGCCAGCGGATCCACCGGCCCAGAAGGAACAATGAACCCAACTTCTTTGCCTCCTGTGGTCAGTCTTAGCAAGCGCAGGGACGCGAAGCGAGATCGTGCCGCTTTCGCGGGCCGTGCCGACGTCCTTGCCGCCGCAGCGGTCACCGACCGCCCTTTGACTGCCTACCAGCCCGGCACCGCCATCAATGAGTTCGTCCGCTGGTACACGGACGCCGGCGAACTGCTCGTGGCCGTTGTTGCCGCTACGGAGCCAGCGGCCAGCGTTGGCGATGTGCTGGCCTTGGGGTTGGCCAGGCGCCAGGGCTGCGACCTGTTGCTCGTCCTATCTCCTGAGCACGCTCGCCTGGTCCGCCCTGGCCGGGGGTGGGCTGGCACACCGGTGCAGGTTTGGGAGTACGACGACACGCTGATGCCGTGGCCGGCCCACGACCCCTCTCAAGCCGAGATCCCCGATGCGGTGCCGCGCGACCAGCCGGCGGGGGACCGGGATGGTGATCTGCTTAGTCATGAAATTCGGGAGGATTGGCTGAAGCTGCTCGTCCGGCCGCATACGGCGGACCTGACCCAACGTCAGCTGGCAACAGGTCCGCGGGACATGGCCAGAGGGTTGCACGTAACCGGCCGCCCTCCCTCAGCCGAGATCCACCACGCCTCGATCAGCCACCTTGAGCAGCTGGCCCCTCAGCTGATCGATGAGCTCGAGCGAATCACCTTGCCATTCGGTGATCATGCGCCCTCCGACGCCGAACTGCGCCTCGCGGCAACCCAGCTTGACGCTTGGCTCGACGAGCTGACCCACGACATCCAGACTGAGCTCTTCGCCTTGCAGATGGCCGCCCAGCAACAGCTGCGAAGCATGGCCGACATGGCAACCGAGGCCGCCCTCTGTCGGGCGGCAAAGATGGTCGGTACCAAAGAGACGACAGTATGACCGTCATCGTTACCTGCCCGAACTGGTGCGCGACCAACCACCTCGGTGGCGACAAGCCAATCGAACACGACGGCCCGCCCTGGCCAACAGTCGAAGGCGTATCGGGCAAGAGCTGAACCCAAGTCGGCATCTGCACGGACCGCGAACATGGGGTGGTCGGTTGGCTCGATGCGGACTATGGGCCGAACCTGACACCGCAGCGGGCGCGCGCGGTCACCCTGCAACTGCTCCAAGCCGCGACCTGGGTCGAAGACCACCGCGACAACTGACCTCAGCGCGACAACACACCACCCCGAGGTATGAGACAAGGCAGTCGCCTGCCCGCGCCACCAAGTACCGGAACCCCCCCTGCGGGACGGTGACAGGCGCATCTGGTTCACGATCGCTCAGCGACGCGTGACCGAAGCGCGCTCTCGGTTGGCCTCCCCGACGAGCTGAAAGGGCCTCTGACCTGGGTGGAGACACGGGGAATCGAACCCCGGACCTCCTGCTTGCAAAGCAGGCGCTCTACCAATTGAGCTATGTCCCCGAGGGGAAGTGCTGCTGAGGTTCTCTTGTCGTGCTCTCGTGCCCGAACCGCCTAGACGTCGTCCGTGGCCTCAGCCCACAGGTCTTGTTCGGACTCCTGGTCCTTGAACTTCTTGCGAATGGCCAGGACGCCGGCGGCAGTGGCAATCAACACCAGGATCTTTTTCATACCTCGTACTCTTTCTCGCGGTTCGTCGGGCGTCAAGACGCCCAACGGCGATGGTGGTGGGCCTAAGAGGACTTGAACCTCTGACCTCTTCCTTATCAGGGAAGCGCTCTAACCGTCTGAGCTATAGGCCCGCACGCCATCTGTAGCGCGCCAGCCCCGGTCGGGTCACAGGCACGCGACGCACGAGGCTACCCCACCCGCGGCGTCCGGGTCCAAACGGCTCCTTCAGTCGTCGGTCAGCGTGAGCTGCAGCCCGCCAACCAGACTCGAGCAGACGTTGTACAGGAAGGCACCCAGGGTCGCGAGCGCTGTCATCAGGATGACGTCGATGACGCCGATGACGATGGAAAGTGAGACCACGCGACCCAGACCGATGTAGTCCATGAGGTCGAACTTAGAACCGTTGTTGCTGCTCAGGACCTCTTCGACCGTGCGGTTGATGTCGGCGAAAACGCCCATGCCGGAGAGGATCGTCCACAACACCGCCACCATGACGACCCCGGCGATGCCGACTGCGACCGACAGCAGGAACGACATCTTCATGACCGACCACGGGTCCACCCGCGACACGGTGAGCTTGACCCGACGGGGAGCCGGACGGCGGTTGGCTCCTGGGTTCACGGCCGCAGGGGACATCGGATCGGGACGGTGTGACTCACTTCGTAACGGAGTGCCAGTTTCGCCAGCCGTGCTCACTCGCTGCCTCCTGCGGTATCGTCCTCATCTTCTTCCGACGCTACGGTACCTGCCCGCGCTGAAGTCTGGCTCCCGCCGGTGGTCTCGGCGGGGACGTCGGCCTCGTTGGTCAGCGATGCGTCGGGTCCCACGTCAGACGCAGAGTCGTCGTCGTTGGGCTCAACCTCGATGCCTCGGTCGGCGTTGCGTGCCACCGCAACGATCGAGTCGCCATTGTCGGGGGTGGCGAACTGAACGCCCATCGTGTTGCGACCAGTCCGGCGCACCTCGTCGACGCGAGAGCGGACGATCTTGCCCTTCTCCATGACGACCAGAACCTCATCCTCCTCATCCACCGTGAGGCCTCCAACCAGATCGCCACCCCTATCTGAGAGCTGGGCAACCCTCACGCCGAGGATGCCGCGACCCTTGGCGGTGTACTCCGATGCCAGGGTGCGCTTGGCTAAACCGTTCTCGAACACGACGAACACATCAGGGTCTGAACCGTCCACGATCACGCTCATCGACAACAGCTTGTCGCCGTTCCTGAATCTCATGCCGGTCACGCCACTGGTGGAACGACCCATCGGGCGCAAGGTGTCGTCATTGGCGGTGAACCGCACCGACTGGCCCTTGACCGACACGAGCAACAGGTCATCGGTGGGCGAGGCCACACCGACGCCAACCAGCTCGTCCCCGTCGCGAAGGTTGACCGCGATCAGGCCGCCGGAGCGGTTGGAGTCGTACTCCGACAGCCGGGTCTTCTTGACCAGGCCGTTGCGGGTGGCGAGCACCAGATAGGGGTCTGTGACGTAGTCACGTAAGGCCAGGACCTGGGCAATCTGCTCACCGGGCTGGAACGCCATTAGGTTGGCGACGTGCTGACCCTTGGCGTCACGACTGGCCTCAGGAAGCTCATACGCCTTGGCCCGGTAGACCCGACCGAGGTTGGTGAAGAACAACAGCCACTGGTGGGTGGTCGTGATGAAGAAGTGCTCCACGATGTCGTCACCGCGCAGGTTCGCCCCCTTCACTCCCTTGCCGCCACGATGCTGCGAGCGGTAAAGATCGACCTTGGTGCGCTTGGCATAGCCACCCCGGGTGATCGTGACGACCACGTCCTCCTCCGGAATGAGATCCTCCATCGACATGTCACCGTCGAACGGCACGATCTTTGTCCGGCGCTCGTCGCCGTACTTTGCGACAATCTCGGCGAGCTCCTCGCTGACGATCGTGCGCTGACGCTCTGGTGAGGCCAGGATGGCGTTGAACTCGTCGATCATGGCCTGCAGCTCGTCGTGCCGGTCGATCAGCTTCTGACGCTCAAGAGCGGCCAGGCGACGCAGCTGCATGTTGAGGATCGCCATCGCCTGCAGCTCGTCGATCTCGAGCAGCCCGATCAGCCCGTCCCGTGCGACCTCGACCGTGGCCGAGGCACGGATAAGGGCAATGACCCGATCGAGGGCATCCAGGGCCTTGAGCAGCCCGCGCAGGATGTGGGCTTCCTCCTCCGCCTTGCGCAGACGGAACGCGGTGCGGCGCTGGATGACGTCCATCTGATGGTCGACCCAGTGCCGGATGAACGCACTGAGCGGCAGTGTGCGGGGCACGCCGTCGACCAGGGCGAGCATGTTGGCACCGAAGGTGGTCTGTAGCTGGGTGTGCTTGTACAGGTTGTTGAGCACGACTTTGGCCACGGCGTCGCGCTTGAGCACGATCACCAGTCGCTGGCCGGTGCGCCCCGACGTCTCGTCGCGGATGTCGGCGATCCCGGCGAGCCGGCCGTCCTTGACCAGCTCCGCAATCTTCTGCGCGAGGCTGTCAGGGTTGACCTGGTACGGCAGTTCGGTGACGACCAGGCAGATGCGGTTCTGGATCTCTTCGACCTCGACCACGGCACGCATGATGATCGAGCCGCGCCCGGTGCGGTAGGCGTCCTCGATGCCCCGTCGACCGAGGATGAGCGCACCGGTGGGGAAGTCTGGGCCCTGGATCTGGGTCATGACGTAGGCGAGCAGCTCTTCGCGGGGGGCCTCGGGGTGGTCGAGGTGCCACTGCACCCCGGCCGCGACCTCACGCAGGTTGTGTGGCGGGATCTGCGTGGCCATGCCGACAGCGATGCCGGCAGAACCGTTGACCAGCAGGTTCGGGAACCGGCTCGGCAGGACCGTCGGCTCCTGGGTCTTACCGTCGTAGTTGTCCCTGAAGTCGACCGTGTCCTGGTCGATGTCACGGACCATCTCCATGGCGAGGGCCGCCATCCGGCACTCGGTGTATCGGGGCGCAGCAGCCGGGTCGTCCCCAGGGGAGCCGAAGTTGCCCTGACCGTCAACCAGCGGGTAGCGCAGCGACCAGTCCTGCACCAGGCGCACCAACGCGTCATAGATCGAGGAGTCGCCGTGGGGGTGGTACTGGCCCATGACCTCGCCAACGACGCGCGAGCACTTGTTGTAGCCGCGGTCGGGACGGTAGCCCCCGTCATACATCGCGTAGACGACCCGGCGGTGCACCGGCTTCATGCCGTCGCGCACATCGGGCAGCGCGCGGCTGACGATGACCGTCATGGCGTAGTCGATGTAGCTGCGCTGCATCTCAAGGTTGATGTCGACGGGTTCGACGCGGTCGGTCTCAATGATCGGCGGCTGCTCAGTCACAGTCCAGTTCCCTTATCTCTCAGTGCAATTCAGTCTGTATGGCGCAAACCTGCGCCGCGGGTGAGGCTAGATGTCGAGGAAGCGAACGTCGCGGGCGTTGCGCTGGATGAAGCTGCGGCGACTCTCGACGTCCTCTCCCATCAGGATCGCGAAGATCTCGTCGGCGGCAGCAGCGTCGTCGAGGGTGACCTGGAGCAGGATGCGGTGGTCGGGATCCATCGTGGTCTCCCACAGCTCCTGGTAGTCCATCTCGCCCAGACCCTTGTAGCGCTGGATGCCGGCGTCCTTGGGGAGCCGCCACCCCTGCCCCTGCCCGGCCAGCACGAACGCGTCGCGTTCACGGTCGGAGTACGCGTACTGGTGGGGGTGGTTGCTCCACTTGAGCCGGAACAGCGGCGGCTGAGCGAGGTAGACGTAGCCGGCCTCGATCAGCGGGCGCATGAAACGGAACAGAAGGGTGAGCAGCAGCGTCCGGATATGCAGACCGTCAACATCGGCGTCCGCCATCAGCACGATCTTGTGATAGCGCGCCTTGGCAAGGTCGAAGTCCTCGCCGATACCGGTGCCGAATCCCGAGATGAGGGCCTGGACCTCGTTGTTGGCCAGCACCTTGTCGATGCGGGCCTTCTCGACGTTGAGGATCTTGCCGCGGATCGGCAGGATCGCCTGGTTGTGCGGGTTGCGACCACGAACAGCGGAACCGCCTGCCGAGTCGCCCTCGACGATGAAGACCTCACTGATCGAAGGGTCGTTGCTCTGGCAGTCCCGCAGCTTGCCTGGAAGACCACCGGACTCGAGCAGGCCCTTGCGGCGAGTGGCCTCTCGCGCCTTGCGGGCCGCCATCCGGGCCGCGGACGCCTGGACCGACTTGCGGACGATGTCGCGTCCCTCGGTCGGGTGGGCGCTGAGCCAGTGTCCGAACTGGTCGGTCATGGCCCGCTGCACAAAGCCCTTGACCTCGGAGTTGCCCAGCTTGGTCTTGGTCTGGCCCTCGAACTGCGGCTCGGCGAGCTTGACCGAGACAACAGCGGTCAGGCCCTCACGGATGTCGTCGCCGGTGAGGTTCTCCTCTTTCTCCTTGAGTAGCTTCTGACCGCGGGCGAAGTCGTTGACCAGCTTGGTCATGGCCGCCCGGAAGCCTTCTTCGTGGGTGCCGCCCTCGTGGGTGTTGATCGTGTTGGCATAGGTGTGAACCGACTCGGAGTAGGCGCTGGTCCACTGCATCGCGACCTCGAGGGACATCTTTCGCACCGTGTCCTCCAGCTCGAAGGAGATGACCTCGGGATGCACCGGCTCGGACCGTTTGGAGCCGACCAGGTGCTTGACGTAGTCGACCAGGCCGTCGTCGTAGCGGTAGGAGACCATCCGCGCCTTGACGGGTTTGACCTCCGCCCCATCCTGCTCGAGCACCTCGACAGCCTCAGCGTCCTCGGCCGCCACGGCCGCCTCGATAGCCTCGACGGCCCTCGGACGCTCATCGGTCAGGGTGATGGTCAGTCCCTTGTTCAGGAACGCCATCTGCTGGAAACGGGCGCGCAGCGTCTCGTACTCATAGGTCGTGCTGTCGAAGATGTCGGCGCTGGCCCAGAAGGTGACCGTGGTGCCGGTCGCCTCACTGTCCTCGTCCCGGGACAGGTCGGCTGCGGGCACACCCTTGAGGAAGGTCTGTCGGAACACGCTGCCACGCTGGCGCACCTCGATGTTGACCTTGTCTGAGAGGGCGTTGACCACGGAGATACCGACGCCATGGAGGCCGCCGGAGACGGTGTAGCCGCCGCCGCCGAACTTGCCACCGGCGTGCAGCTGGGTCAGGACGACCTCGACGGCCGGTTTGCCCTCACCCTCCATGATTCCGGTAGGGATGCCACGACCGTTGTCCACCACCCTGACCCCCCCGTCGGGCTGCAGGGTGATCTCGATGTGGTCGGCGTGGCCGGCCAGCGCCTCATCGACGGAGTTGTCCACAACCTCCCAGACCAGGTGGTGCAGGCCGCGCTCACCGGTGGAGCCGATGTACATGCTTGGGCGCTTGCGGACCGCCTCGAGTCCTTCGAGCACGGTAATGGCGCTTGCGTCGTATGCCGGTCCGTCAGGTCTTGGTGCCAGATGCCCGTTCTTGGTGGCTGAATTCTCGGCGTCGGGCAGGTTCTCGGGGCTGACCTGGGACACGGTGCTCCTTTGGCTCTCAATGCGGTGGTCTAGCGGTCCGCGCGCGGCTCGGTCAGCCCATCGTTGTGGATAGGTCGGAGTCGGGCACGGGAAGCGGCCACACCAGACGCCGTGTGATCCCGAAAGGCCTCCACGTCGGTCCACGTGTGAGCACTCCCGGCACCTCGTCTCGCGGGCCGCCGAATCGTTCTTGAGTCTACCTGTCGGCACTGACAAGACGTGCCTCAGGAGGCCCGATAACGCCATTTTCCGGTAAAGAACCCCGTAGTTCGTACTCCCCCCACGCCAGCAGGCCCTTCGGCGCCTGCACATGGCCTCGGCGGGGAGCGTGCGTCGTCTTTCAGCCGTAGGTGTCCCGCGGCCCCGGCCCGGTCGCCTTTCTCAGGCCTCGGGTCCATGACGGTGCGCTCGGACCCTGCACCCGAAGCTCGATGACGGTGTCCTTGCCGACCTCTGCCTCGAGCCGCCCGAGTATCGAGGAGGACATCAGCCGCAGCTGTGTTGCCCATGCCGTGGAGTCCGCTCGCACGGTCAGTACGCCGTCGCCGAACGTCACAGGGGTGCAGTGGCCGGCGACGTCTGTGCCCACGATGGTGGCCCATCGACCCATCACCGCGCCGACCGCCACGTCCACCTTCCAGCCGCGGTCGACCAGGAGCCGATCCATCTGGTCACCGAGCAGCGACGGGTCACGACCAGAGCCGGCCAGGTTGTGGTCCTGCTCGCCCAGGGGCCGGCGTTTGCGCATCGGCCTGCTACCCGGGCGAAAACCCTTGGCTCGTGCGGCTTTACGCGCTCGGGCCAGCGCCGATGCAGCCGCGGTGTCAGCCGTATCCGTATCCGGCTCGCCGATCAACGCCGGTGCCGGCTCGTCACGCGCGGATCGTTCGGCCTCGTCGATCGCCAACTGCTCCGGCTCGTCGCTGTCAGCCTCGGGCACGTCTCCATCGAGAACGGGCACAACCTCGTCGGCGGCCCGGCCCTCGACGCTCCCAGCACGTCTGTGGTCAGTCGGCACGGGTGACCTGACCCATGGTCACGCGGTACGTCGTCCCGGAGTCGGCCAGCACGGAGGGCACGTCATCGGGCACGGCCGCGGTGATCAGCACCTGCTCACAGTCGGCGATCAGGGTGGCCAGCCGCTCGCGACGACCGGAGTCGAGCTCGGCAAAGACGTCGTCCAGGATCAGGACCGGGTCCTCGCCCAGGTCGTGCCGCAGGAGCTGGTATGCCGCGAGCCGTAGTCCCAGCGCAAGCGACCAGGACTCGCCGTGGCTGGCGTAGCCCTTGGCAGGCAGCGGACCGAGAGTGAGCACCAGGTCGTCACGATGGGGACCGACCAGCGAGATGCCGCGTTCAATCTCGGTGACCCGCACGGCCTCGAGTGAGGCCAGCAGCTCGTCGTGCAGCTCATCCATCTCGGGAACGGCGCCGGCAGTGATGGCCGCTGACATCTCCTCACGCAGCGAGGACTTGTAGGCAATGCGCGCATCGGCTGCGGTGTCGCTGACCTGGTCATACGCACCGGTGAGATAGGGGCCGAGGTCACGGGTGAGGCGCAGCCGCGCATACAGCAGCTGTGCGCCGACCCGGGCAAGCTGGCCGTTCCACACGTCCAGAGTGTGCAGGGCGTTGTCGGTGGCGTCCACATCTTTGTCCACAGACACTGTGGACAAAGATGTGGGTGAGGGTGTGGATAACTTGTGGGTACGCCGGGCGCCACGCCTCAGGACTGGCGCCGCGGACTTCAGCAGGGCGTTGCGTTGCTTGAGCACCTTGTCGTAGTCGGCCCGGACACCGGCCCAACGCGGCTGACGGGCCACGAGCAGCTCGTCCAGGAAACGGCGTCGCTCGGATGGGTCACCCTTGACGAGCGCCATGTCCTCGGGCGCGAACAACACGGTGCGCAGGTTCCCCAGTACCTCGCGGGGTCGGGGGACCGGTGAGCGGTTGAGCCGAGCCCTGTTTCTGCTGCCACCTCGGCTGCTGTTGATCTCGATCTCGATCAGCGTCTCGCGCCCGTCCCGGACCACAGCGCCGCGAATGATGGCCTGTTGGGCACCGAACCGAACCAGCGGGGTGTCGGCTGCCACGCGATGCGACCCGAGGGTGGCCAGATAGCCGGCCGCCTCGACCAGGTTGGTCTTGCCCTGTCCGTTGAGCCCGATCAAGGTGGTGACCCCCGGCGTCAACGGAAGCTCGGCGCTGGCATAGCTGCGGAAGTCGACGACACTCAGACTGCTCAGGTGCACGATGGCGACATCTGCCGGTCAGTGATCGGTCAGCACCCCGGCCTCGCCGGCCTTGGTCACCGCGTGTCCGCCGAACTGGTTGCGGAGGGCCGCAACGGCCCTCATCTGGGGGGAGTCCTCCTGGCGCGAGGCGAATCGAGCGAACAGTGAGGCCGCGATCACCGGCATCGGCACGGCGTGTTCGATGCCCTCCTGCACGGTCCAGCGACCCTCGCCGGAGTCGTTCACAAAGCCCCGGATCTGACCGAGGTCGGGGTCCTCCTCGAGCGCATCAACCATCAGGTCCAGCAGCCAGGACCGCACGACGGTGCCACGGGTCCACGCCTTGAAGCTGCCCGGCACATCCTTGACGGTGTCCTTGGCCAGGAGCAGCTCGAAGCCCTCGGCATACGCCTGCATCAGGCCGTACTCGATGCCGTTGTGCACCATCTTGACGTAGTGCCCGGCGCCGACATCACCCGAGTGAACGAACCCCTCGTCGCGTGGGCCCTTGGGGCGCAGAGCGTCAAAGATCGGCATCACCATCGCGACATGCTCGGCGTCGCCGCCACACATCAGGCCGTAGCCGTTGTCCAGTCCCCAGATGCCGCCGCTGACTCCGCAGTCGACGAACCCGATCCCTTTGGCGGCCAGCTCCTTTGCGTGCGTCACGTCGTCGGTGAACTTGGTGTTGCCGCCATCGACAACCAGGTCGCCCTGGGACAGCAGGCCGGCCAGCTCGGTAATCGTCTCGTCCGTGGCAGCGCCGGCGGGCACCATCACCCACACAACGCGGGGGGCCGGCAGCTTGGCCACCAGCGCCTTCAGGCTCTTGACGTCACTAAGGCGGGGGGTCCGGTCGTAACCGACGACGGTATGGCCCGCGCCGCGAATCCGCTCGCGCATGTTGCCACCCATCTTGCCCAGGCCGATGAGTCCGAGGTGCATGTCGTAACCTTCCTGGCCGCGAGCTTCTGTTGGCGGCTGCGTGAGTGCGACTTCAGCTGGCGAAGCGAACCGGCATCAGGACGTAACGGTAGGACGTGTCGGCGTCACCGTCGAGTTTGGCCTGACCCGAGAGCACGGCTGGCCGGCTGCTCTGGGTGAAGGACAGCCGGCTGTATTCCGTTCCCACGGCACCCAGTCCGTCCAGCAGGAACTGCGGGTTGAAGGCGATCTCGATCTCGGGCCCGGTCAGGACCGCCTCGACCGCCTCGGTGGCCTGGGCGTCGTCGCCGGCGCCCGCCTCGATGACGACCTGGCCTTCACTGAAGCGAAGCCGCACGGGGGTGTTGCGCTCGGCAACAAGGGCAACCCGCTTGACCGCCTCAACCAGGGCACTTGTCTCGATCACTGACTCGGTGTCGGCGCTGGAGGGGAAGATTGAGGTGACCTTCGGGTACTCACCGTCGAGCAGGCGTGTGGTCGAGCGGCGCTGCCCGGCCTCGAAGCCGATCAGTCCATCTCCCGTGCCGCCACCCAGGTGGATCTCGATCGAGCCCGACGCGCCCAGCGCCTTGGCCGTCTCGGAGAGCGTCCGTGCGGGCACCAGGGCGATATGGCTCGCGTCGGTGACCTCCGGGTTCCAGGTCAGCTCGCGCATCGCCAGCCGGTAACGGTCGGTCGCCAGCAGGGTGATCTTCTCGCCCTCGATCTCGACCCGTACTCCGGTCAGGATCGGCAGCGTGTCGCCACGGTCTGCCGCGATCGCCACCTGCGCCACGGCCTGGGTGAAGATGTCACCGGCGATGGTGCCGCTGATGGCAGGAGAGGACGGCAGGGTGGGGTAGTCGTCGGCCGGCATCAGGAGCAGGCTGAACCTGCTGGAGCCACAGGTGACCTCGACCTTGTTGCCATCTGTCCTGATGTCAACCGGTCGCTCCGGAAGGTTACGCGAGATGTCGGCCAGTAGCCGGCCGAGCACCAGGACCGTGCCGGACTCGGAAACCTCGGCAGCAACTGTGATCTTGGCCGAGACCTCGTAGTCGAAAGCGGACAGGGTGAGGGTTCCCTCGTCGCTGGCCTCGATCAGGACACCGGCCAGCACCGGGACCGGCGGACGGTTGGGCAGGCCGCGGGCAACCCACGTCACAGCGTCGGCAAGAACATCGCGCTCAACCCGAAACTTCACCGGATACCGCCCTTCGAACGAACAAGTGTCATGACAGCGACACGGCATGTGACTACGTGAGGTGCGCCCTGACCCTATTGCACCCGGGCCACCCGTCATACAGGTCTTGGCAGTTTGGGCTTTGAGGAGCTCGGATCACAAGATGTTCCATCCCCAGGTACTCGGGGCTGAATGCCATCAATCTAGGTCTCATCGTTGTAGTAGGGCCTGTGGATCATGTGCATAACCCCTGTTGTCGCAGGTGACGCCCATGACTGCTCTGTGTATGACGGGTGGACGCCGGGTGTGGACAAGTGGGGCCAGCTGTGGATCATCGTCGGCCGTCCACAAGGCCGCTCCGAAATGACCACGGTTACCCCCATCCCAATGG
Source organism: Actinomycetales bacterium (assembly GCA_038236365.1). Lineage (GTDB taxonomy): Bacteria > Actinomycetota > Actinomycetes > Actinomycetales > Dermatophilaceae > UBA4719. The sequence goes on from JBBRZV010000027.1 coordinate 13,700, forward strand.
AAGTCATCCACTGGTTCTCCCCCTGATCTCCACACCGTTACTCCCTTCATTGGAGAGCGCGTTTCCACAGCGTTATCCCCAGAATGTGGATGCGTCCAGAAATGCAAGGGAAACCGGCGCAGACCTCGTCCGTGCCGGTTGTGCGGGGCTCCGTCAGCGGGACTGGTTGCGGATCCGGTTGGTCAGCTCGGTGACCTGGTTGTAGATCGCGCGGCGCTCGGACATCAGATGACGGATCTTGCGGTCCGCGTGCATGACCGTGGTGTGGTCGCGGCCACCGAACAGCTGGCCGATCTTGGGCAGCGAAAGCTCGGTCAGCTCACGGCACAGGTACATGGCGATCTGTCGCGCCGTCACCAGGACTCGAGAGCGAGAGGGGCCACACAGGTCCTCGATAGTCAAACCGAAGTAGGTCGCGGTCTGGGCCATGATCGTCGAGGACGTGATCTGGCTGCCCTGGTCGTAGGGGAAGCTGTCCTTGAGCACGATCTCGGCCAGGTTGAGGTCGACCGGCGCACGGTTGAGGCTGGCGAATGCGGTGACCCGGATGAGCGCGCCCTCGAGCTCGCGGATGTTCGTCGAGATCTTGCTGGCGATGAACTCCAGCACATCGTCGGGGGTGGTCATCTTTTCCTGGATCGCCTTCTTGCGAAGGATGGCGATCCGGGTCTCGAGGTCTGGGGGCTGGACGTCGGTGAGCAGGCCCCACTCGAAGCGGCTGCGCATCCGCTCCTCGAAGCCGCTGAGCTGCTTGGGTGGCAGGTCAGAGGTGATCACGACCTGCTTGTTGGCATTGTGCAAGGTGTTGAAGGTGTGGAAGAACTCCTCCTGCGTCTGCACCTTGCCCTGCAGAAACTGGATGTCATCGATGAGCAGGACGTCCACGTTGCGGTAACGGCTCTGGAAAGCCGAGGCCTTGTCGTCGCGGATGCTGTTGATGAAGTCGTTGGTGAACTCCTCGGAGTTCACGTAGCGCACCCGGACGTTTGGGTAGAGGTTGCGGGCGTAGTGGCCGATCGCGTGCAACAGGTGGGTCTTGCCCAGTCCGGACTGGCCGTAGACGAACAACGGGTTGTAGGCCTTGGCCGGCGCCTCCGCCACCGCGACGGCTGCCGCGTGGGCGAACCGGTTGCTGGCGCCGATCACGAAGGTGTCAAAGGTGTATTTGGGGTTGAGCCGTGCCGCCTCGACCTCCGTCGCCTCACGGTCGGCGATCCTCGGACGACTGAACTGGCCACCAGCCGAGCTCGAGGCACGGAGCGTGCTGAAAGGTGAACCCTCGTCGGGAGAGTCTTCCGCCTCGAGCTCGGTGAGGCTCGCAAGGTCCCCACCCGAGTCGATCTCCGCTTCATTCTCCGCCCGGAGCGCCGGGTCGACAGTAACCGCAAGGCGCACCTCGATGCCGAGCTGGCTGGAAAGCGCCGACACGACCTGTTGGCGCACCCGGGTCTCGACGAAGTCCTTGGTGTACTGGTCAGGGACGGCCAGAAGTGCGGTCTGGTCCAGCAGCCCGACGAACTTGGCCTGGTGCAGGAAGGCACGCTGGCTCGGAGGCAGCCCGTCGGCGTCCAGCGCGATCAGCGTGTTGTGCCAGATGTGGCCGAAATCAATCTGCCCCTCGGTCACGATTGGTGCACCTCGAACTCCTTAGCCATGATCCGGTCGCTGTGGACCGGGAAGGATCCTGAGCATCATAGGCGCTCTTTCCACAGCGTTATCCACAGACGGTGCATAAAGGTGTGGACGACAGTAAGGGCTGCGACTGCGTCGCAAGGCAGTCGGCCCTCACAGCAACCCTGACTGGGTCCTGAATGTAGCGGTGATTCCCAGAAAATCACCCGCGGTACGGCGTGTCGTTCTGACAAGGTGGCCGCCCTGGTCCAGTATTGGACGTTTTCACCCGTTGCGTGCGAAATGACACATCGGCCGAGTTTGACCGTGCCGTACCCACTCCCGTACCTTGAACGAGGCCTGTGTTGACGGCCGTTTTCGCCTGCCTGTGGAACCTCACGCTGTTGTTGGTGGCCGCAGGCCTTCGATTGCGGCCGATCATCGACTCGCTCCGACTCGTCGAACAGCGGACCTGCCTCATTCTTTGCCCCGCACCACCTTCAGCGCAGACCGCCCGTATGGCTGTGCAGTAACGGAGAACCTCGTGAGTAAGCGCACCTTCCAGCCGAACAACCGTCGCCGGGCCAAAACTCATGGCTTCCGCCTGCGGATGCGCACGCGCGCCGGCCGCGCCATCCTTGCTGCCCGTCGCCACAAGGGTCGCTCCGAACTGTCCGCCTGAGGCTCAACGCGTGCTGGCAGGGCGAAATCGGCTGCGAAGCAACGCCGATTTCGCCGCAGTATTTCGCGGGGCACGCAGAGCAGGTGGATCTCGTTCGGGCAGCCGTCTCATGGTGGTCCATGCCAATCCGGCCGACGCGCGCGCGGGTCAGCCGCCGCGGGTCGGTTTTGTGGTCTCCAAGGCGGTCGGGAACGCGGTCGTCCGCAACCGCACCAAGAGGGTTCTGCGAGCCCTGATGAGAGCACGAATCGGCCAGCTGCCTGACGGTGTAGACGTCGTTGTCAAGGCGAACCCTGAGCTCCCGGGCACATCCCGCACCCTCATGGTCCAGGACCTGGACCGATTGCTGGCCACTGTGACACGCCGGATTTCGCCTCAGGAAGGACAATGAAGGTATGTCGCCTGCCTCCCTTCGCCTCACCTCCGGTCGCTTTCCTTCCGTACGCGCCCTCGTGATCGCACCGGCGATCGCGCTGATCAGGGCCTACCAGCTCGTGGTATCCCCGATACGACCCGCGACCTGCCGGTTCTACCCGTCCTGTTCCGCCTATGCACTGACTGCCATTGAGCGGTTCGGGCTCGTCAGGGGTTCCTGGCTTGCGACCCGCCGTCTGCTTCGCTGCCACCCCTGGAACCCAGGCGGCGTCGACCACGTACCTGGCACCACCTCCACGACAGAGGATTTGATGAACGCCGATGATTGATTCAGTACTTCACCCACTGGAGTGGGTCGTCGCCTGGCTGATGGTCGGCTTCCACCGGATCTTTACGGTGATCGGGCTCCCGGCTACCTCAGGGTTTACCTGGGCTCTGTCGATCGTCGGCCTGGTCGTCGTGATCCGGATCATCCTGATCCCGTTGTTTGTCAAGCAGATTCACGCCTCTCGGCGGATGCAGCTGATCCAGCCCGAGATGCAGAAGATCCAGAAGAAGTACAAGGGCAAGACCGATCCTGAGTCTCGTCAGGCGATGACCCAAGAGACGATGGGTCTGTACAAGCGCACAGGAACCAACCCATTCTCCTCGTGCCTGCCGATCCTATTGCAGTCCCCGATCTTCTTCGCGCTCTTCCGGGTGCTCAACAGCCTCACCGCGATTGCCAACGGCAAGCAGGTGCCGATCGGGCCGCTGGACCAGCAGTTGGCCCTGCAGGCGAACACATCCACGATCTTTGGTGGTGTCTCACTTTCTGCCACCTTCCAGCACATGCTCGAGGTCGTGAACGGGGTCATCCGCGTCGTACCGTCTGACCTCAACACAAAGATCGTCTGTGTTGTGATGATCGTGCTGATGTCAGCCTCGCAGTTCATCAGCATGCGTCAGCTGATGATGAAGAACATGCCGGCCAGCGCGCTGGACAACCCGTTCGCCAAGCAGCAGAAGTACCTGATGTATTTGATGCCGCTGATGTTCGTCTTCTCAGGCGTCACCTTCCCGATCGGTGTCCTGCTCTACTGGCTGACCACGAACCTCTGGTCGATGGGTCAGCAGTTCTACACGATCCGGCGGATGCCGGCCCCCGGCTCACCAGCGGAGAAGGCCCTCGAGGAGCGGCGGCTCAAGAGTGGCAAGGAGCACAAGAAGTTCACCATCCCGGGACTGACCCACGACGAGCCTGAGCCGGTCCAGGACAGCCCGATGGAAGACACCAAGCCAAAGTCGGGTCAACGGCAACAGCCCAAGCGCAAGAACCGGGCAAAGCCGACAGCCCAGGGCGACGGCTCCGCGAGTGCGCCGTCCCCGGCGGCCGCGAACGGAAGCCCGAGAGACGTAAAGCCGCTGGCTTCCGCAAACGGCAAGGCAAAGGGCCCCAAGCAGCCAGCACCGCAGAATGGCAACGGCAGGGGTGTGAAGCCGCCTCAGACCTCAACCGGTGATCGAGACACGAACAGTGTGAAGTCGCCTGAGAGCAGCGGCAACACCAAGGGCGTAAAGCCGCCGGTCACCGAGCATTAGGCCTCTGACCTGCGACGATGGCCTTCCCGTGACCCTCTGGCGGGTCATGACAACCTCAGTCTTCATGGACCGCCCCGGTCCGGCATACGGCACGATCAGGAGAGCGCAATGAGCAAGCAAGACGTTTCGGCAGTCATCGAGCAGGACAGTTCCCCGGTCGTGGACACCCCAGTCCAGGTTAGTGCGGCCCTTGAGTCACCCGTGGAGTCCCCAGAGGTCGACACGGCGGTGGAGCCCATTGAGGTGCTTTCCTCGGAACCTGACAGCGTGGCTTCCGACTCGACAGAGAGCGACTCGACGACCACGCCAGGAGATGAGGCATCGGTCAGACCCCCACGTAAACCGACGAAGGCGTCGGCCCTTGTTCGTGAGGGGGAAGTTGCTGCCGACTTCCTCGAACAGCTCCTGGACATCGCCGACCTGGATGGTGACATTGATGTCGACGTGGATGGTGACCGTGCGGCCGTGGCAATCGTGGACTCCGAGGAGGGCCGTGTCTCGCGCCGGCTCGTTGGCCCGGACGGCAAGGTGTTGGAGGCACTTCAGGAGCTCACCCGTCTTGCGGTCCAGTCTGCAACCGGAGAGCGCAGCCGCTTGATGCTCGACGTGGCGGGGCACCGAGCCGAGCGCCGCGCCGCCCTGGTGACCATCGCCCGAGGCGTCATCGCCACCGTGAAGTCCACGGGCGAGAAGCAGCCCATGCAGGCCATGACCGCCTTTGAGCGCAAAGTCGTACACGACGAGGTCTTTGCCTCCGGACTTGGTTCGGAGTCCGAGGGTGCTGAGCCCCATCGCTTTGTGGTGGTCCTGCCCGCGTGAGCGGTAGCCCGAACGAGCCCGTTTCACGTGAAACAGTGCACGGACGGGTTGCCCCGTCCCCGCCCGTCGGTGCTGCTGAGGTCTTCAGAGACCGGTTACTACTGGCCGAGCAGTTCGTCGCGATCCTGACCGATACCGGGGTGTCCCACGGTTTGATCGGACCGCGAGAGGTGCCGCGACTGTGGGAGCGCCACCTGCTCAACTGCGCGGTTATCCACCCCGCAATCAGGCAAGGGCAGAGGGTTATCGACGTTGGCTCGGGGGCGGGACTTCCAGGACTGGCCCTGGCGATTGCGCGACCGGACCTGGAAGTTCACTGTGTCGAGCCCATGCGGCGGCGAACCGACTGGCTTTCCGCTGCCGTTGCCGAGCTGTGCCTGACCAACGTCACCGTGCATCGCGGGCGGGCTGAGCAGTTCTGGGGGACCTTGAGCGCGCCGGTTGTGACCGCGAGGGCGGTGGCGCGTCTTGGTGAGCTGGCCAGATGGTGTCTGCCGCTGGTGTTGCCCGGCGGATCTTTGCTCGCCATCAGGGGAGCCAGCGTCGCCGAGGAGCTCGAGGTAGAACGCCCGGGTCTACGCCGTCTTGGCGCTGTGGATGAGGTGATCGAGACCTTTGGCAGCGGTGTGGTAGATCCCCAGACGACTGTGCTTCGCGTGATCATAGGTGGGCGCAAGGTACCAAGCTCAGGGTTGAAGGGCAGAGCCAAGGCCCGGCGCCGTGGCGCTGGACCAGGCTCGACGGTCCGAGCCGCTACGGTGGGACCAGCCAGCAGTCAGCAGCCGGCTGTGACGAGAGATTGAGGTACCGCGTGTCGATGTCTGGATTGGTCCACGCAGGGCTGGGCTGGCCATCAAAGGGTCCGGCGGACGACGACGACTCGTCGGGTGATCTGGGATGGCCGACCTCGCCACTCGAGGAGGAGACGGCTGAACCCGCGCCACCGGGTGAGCCCGCCCCCGGGACACCCGCTTCGGTTTCACGTGAAACACAGATCACATCTGCCTCAGTACCTCATAGCCAGGAATCGGTTTCACGTGAAACCGACGCCCATTCAGCCGCAGTTGGCTCCTCCGAGCGAGACCAGCTGGCTGCGTCCCTGCCGGATCCCGGCGCGGAGACGCCCCTGGCTCAGGCGGTTGCGGCAGATGCCCGCCGCCGAATCTCACTGACTGGCAAGGTCTTTCCCAAACCTGACCACACCCGGATCCTGACGGTGGCCAACCAGAAGGGTGGGGTTGGCAAGACGACGACGACCGTCAACATCGCTGCCGCACTTGCCCAGGCGGGCCTCAAGGTTCTCGTCATCGATATCGACCCCCAGGGAAACGCCAGCACGGCATTGGGCATCGACCATCACGCCGAGGTCCCGAGCATCTACGACGTGCTGCTGGACGGTAAGGCCATCACTGAGGTCGTCCAGGAGTGCGTGGACGTTCCCAACCTATGGTGCATTCCGGCGACGATCGACCTGGCCGGCGCCGAGATCGAGCTGGTCTCGGTGGTGGCCCGCGAGACCCGGATGAACCGCGCTCTGAGGGCCTACATCGTCGACATGGCAGATCGCGGCGAGGAGCGCCTCGACTACGTGCTGATCGACTGCCCACCGAGCCTTGGGCTGCTGACCGTCAATGCCTTTGTCGCTGCGGATGAGGTGCTGATCCCGATCCAGTGTGAGTACTACGCACTGGAGGGCCTCTCCCAGCTGCTGAAGAACGTCGAGCTGATCAAGAGCCATCTCAACCCGGTTCTGCATGTGTCCACCATCTTGCTGACCATGTATGACGGTCGCACCCGTCTCTCGGCGCAGGTCGCCGACGAGGTCCGCTCACACTTCCCTGCGCATGTCCTGCGCACGACGGTGCCCCGCTCTGTGCGCATCTCGGAGGCTCCCAGCCATGGCCAGACCGTGATGACCTACGACCCCGGCAGCAGCGGAGCCCTCTCATATCTGGAGGCCGCCAGCGAGCTTGCCGACCGCGGAGTATCCGGCTAGGCCGGCTCAGGTCCGCGCACCACGCAGCCCTGGCGTTTCTGCCACCGAGCGTGCCAGCGGGCCGCATCTGTTCGTCCCGGGCGAGTACGTCGTTCCGGTCGTGTGTGCTTCAGAGAGGTCGATGGAATGAGCGAGAAGCGTCGTGCACTGGGTCGTGGACTTGGAGCACTTATCCCGACATCTCCTGCCGGCCCCGGAAGCCGCCGTCCCGTGGACGTGTTCTTCAGGGACAGCTCAGCCACCCGGCCCGGGTCGAGCCCTTCTGTTTCACGTGAAACACCCCCAGACTCGGCCCATGAGGACGGCGGTGACGAACCCAGTAGTCAGGACCCAACTTCTACTCAGAACGGTTCCGGCACCCAGCGAGCCACCGGAATCGACGACTCATCACCGGCAGGGCCAGACCTCGCACCAGTTCCGGGTGCGCGTTACGAAGAGCTCTCCGTCCTGTCGATCAGGCCGAACCCCAAGCAGCCGCGCCACGTCTTTGACGAGGACGACATGTCCGAGCTGGTCAACTCCATTCGTGAGATCGGAGTGCTGCAGCCGGTGGTCGTGCGCCCCATCGCGGCCGAGGAGCTGGAGAGAACCTCAGGTCAGAGCCCTGAAGGGGTGCAGCAGCCGCTCTACGAGCTGATCATGGGTGAGCGTCGGCTGCGAGCGAGTGAGGCCGCTGGACTGGCATTCATCCCTGCCATCATCAAGGACACCCACGACGACGACCTGTTGCGTGACGCCCTCCTGGAGAACCTGCATCGCAGCGAACTGAACGCACTCGAAGAGGCAGCGGCCTACCAGCAGCTGCTGGACGACTTCGGCTGCACCCACGATGAGCTGGCCACCCGGATCGGCCGCTCACGCCCCCAGATCTCCAACACCCTGCGCCTTCTCAAGCTCCCCCCACTGGTGCAGCGTCGCGTCGCTGCCGGTGTCCTGAGCGCAGGCCACGCCAGAGCCCTCCTGGGCCTGGCGGACGGCGCATCGATGGAGCGACTGGCCCAGCGGATCGTGGCCGAAGGGCTTTCGGTGCGGAGCGTCGAGGAGATTGTCACGCTCGGTGGTGACGACGCTCCCCGGGCCCGCAAGCCGCGCCCCGGAGCCAGACACCCACAGCTGGACGACCTGGCGGCGCGGCTCTCCGACCGCCTCGACACTCGCGTGAAGATCAACCTCGGGCAACGAAAGGGCAAGCTGACCGTTGAGTTCGCGTCGGTAGAAGACCTCAACCGGATCGTCGCGACGCTGGGCTTCAAAGCCTGAGGGGTTGACGGCTCGTCCCGCTGGCCGGGCCAGGGAGAGTGGCGAAATCCGTTGCAGTGTAACGGCTTTCGTCTTGTAGAGGGTCCCGGGGACGACCTTTCACTGAGGCGGTGGAGGGCTGCGGGGTGGCTCGTAGCCCCATCAAGGGAGCCTGCGAACAGGGGCCAGAGCCACCCCGCAACCCGACGCTACGAGCCGCGCGCGAGCCGGCCAGGGCACCGCTGTCAGGGTGTGGTGAATGCCCGCTCGACGATGCCGGCGTAGACCTCGACGGCATCCAGGCCTGCCGCCTCGACCGCCATCGGCAGCAACGAGGTCTCCGTCATACCGGGGGAGACGTTGGCCTCCAGGAACCATGGGCGCTCATTGGCATCGATGATCAGGTCAACCCGGCTGAGGTGCTGATGGCCCAGCGTGCGGTACGCCGTGAGGCTGGCAGCCGACGCCGAAGCAGACGCCGAGCTGCTCAGGCGGGCGGGGGTGAAGAACTCGGTCGCACCTGCCGTGTAGCGGGCTTCGTAGCTGTAGACGCCTCCATCCGGCACGATCTCAACGGCAGGAAGAGTCTGTGCCTCACCCTGGTCGTCCTCCACGATCGAGACCGCAACCTCGACCCCTTCGACGAACTGCTCGATCATGGCCACTTCGCCATAGGCATAGGCGGTCACCATGGCGAAAGGGAGCTGTGCGGCGGACCGCACGATGGTCAGGCCCAGAGCGGAGCCGCCCCGAGTCGGCTTCACGACCAGCGGGAGCCCGAGTGAGTCGATCACCGACTGCAGGAGAGCGGGGGCGCCCAGCTCACGAAAAGTTGCATGAGACAGCGCGACGCCAGCTGGAACGGAAATGCCCGCAGCTCGGACCAGCGCCTTGGCGACTGGCTTGTCCCACGTGAGGCGGCAGGAGGCCGGACGCGAGCCGACGTACGCAATACCCAATGTTCCCAACACATCCCGCAACGCGCCATCCTCGCCGGTGGCCCCATGCAGTACGGGCCAGATCACCTCGGGGCGTGAGCTCGAGATCGCGCCGAGCAGCGCCGCGTCCACGTCGCGGACGTCGGCCTGGTCGCCTGAGTGGGTCAGTGCATCGGCCACGCGTCGTCCCGAGCGCAGAGAGACATCGCGTTCGTGGCTGAGTCCTCCGGCCAAGACCAGGACATGCCTGACGTGCCTCATGTCGACATCCTCACCACGAAGGGAGCGCAGGCAGTGGCCACCGCCTGGACAGCTGGGACCGCGAAGCGCCCTGACGCCAGCGGGTGAACAGCGAGTCCCACGCTCTGGGTCACGAGAGGTCCGGGGCGGGGAACTGCACGCTGTGTGACGGAGGGAGACCGTCGGGGGTGGCGTCAAAGGGTCCGAAGGTCTCGAGCAGCTCGAGTTCGCTCTGGACGACGCCGGCAAACCGCCGGACACCCTCCCGGATCCGGTCCGCATCGGGATAGCAGTAGGACAGCCTCACGTTGCGATGCCCCGTGCCGTCGGCGAAGAACGCCGTGCCCGGCACATAGGCCACCCGTTCGGTGACTGCGCGCGGCAGCATCGCCTTCGAGTTGAGCCCTTCAGGCAAGGTGAGCCAGACGTAGAACCCGCCGTCAGGATGAGTCCAGCTCGCCTGGGGCAACATCGCGGTCAGCGACTCGATCATGGCGTCACGACGTTCACGATAGAGATCGCAGTAGACCTTGATCTGGGCTTTCCAGTCGCAGGTGGCCAGATAGGTCGACACGGTCATCTGGGCGTACGCCGAGGGACACAGGATCGCCGACTCGCTTGCCAGCACAAGCTTTTCGCGAACAGCATGGGGAGCCAGCGCCCAGCCCACCCGGAGCCCCGGCGCGAAGGTCTTGGAGAATGACCCGAGATAGACGACGCCCTCTTCGGACATGGAGCGCATCGCGTCGTAGGGTTCGCGGTCGAAGCCGAGCAGCCCGTAGGGGTTGTCCTCAAGCACGAGGATCGCGTAACGATGGCAGATCTCGATGATCTGAGGCCGACGCTGCAGCGACAGTGTGGTGCCGGCAGGGTTGTGGAAGTTGGGAACCGTGTAGAGAAACTTGATCTTCTTGCCGGCAGCCCGAAGCGCGAGGATCCGTTCCTCCAGGGCCTGAGGGACCAGCCCGTCATCATCGAACGCGACGTGGGCAACCTGCGCCTGGTACGCCGAGAAGACACCGAGAGCGCCGACATAGCTGGGCGCCTCGGTGAGCACGACATCGCCTGGGTCGATGAAGATGCGGGTCACCAGATCCAGAGCCTGCTGGGACCCGGTGGTGACGACGATGTCGTCGGGGTGCGCGGTGATTCCCTCGAGCGCCATGACCTCGAGGATCTGTTCTCGCAGCACCGGGTCACCCTGCCCCGAGCCGTACTGCAACGCCGTGACCCCTTGCGTCGACAGCATCTTCGCCACGGCGCTGGCGACCACGTCCATCGGCAGTGCCGAGAGGTACGGCATACCGCCGGCGAGAGAGACCACCTCAGGGCGGGAGGCGACCGCGAACAGCGCGCGGATCTCGGACGCCTGCATCCCTGTGGTTCGCTCAGCGTAGGACTGCATCCAGGGGTCGAGCCGCGAGCCGTGAGCCGGCTCGGGGACGCGGTCGTCGTGACCTGCGGGGTCGGTCATGACCAACGTCCTCTCCTGTCGTCGGGGCTGCGCGGAAGCAAGGGGTATGCCGTGCCGCACTGCACGTGGTAGGAGTCTCCCATGGAGGTTGCTGCAGGGCGCGGACCGTCTCGTCGACGCGGTCTCTTCGTCAGCACCCGCGTGGATCTCGGGGGCAGGGACGTGGTCCCGGCGTGACCGGCAGCGGCCGCGAGGTGTTTTCGCTGACCCTGGACCGGATGAAGGACCTGCCCGAACCCTGCGCGACCTGCATCTTCTGGGAGCTTGACCCTGCCCTGGCTGCCGCCTCCGTAGCCCGGGGCGACCCTGTCCTGGACAAGGAGTCCTGGGTGTCCTCGGCGCTGCTGGAATGGGGCAGCGTCGGCCAGATCGGATACCTGGCTGGTGTCCCTGCCGGCTACATCACCTACGCCCCGCCCCATCTGGTGCCACGGGCGACCGCGTTCCCGACTGCACCTGTCTCCGCCGATGCCGTGATGCTGATGACGGTCAGGGTCATCCCCCGCTTTGCCGGTCAGGGCCTTGGGCGGGTCCTCATCCAGGGCGCAGCCAAAGACGTCCTGCGCCGGGGAGTGAGAGCCGTCGAGGCGTTTGGCTACCGTGGGAACCCGGACTCGCCGAAAGCGGCTTGCGTCATCCCCGCGGACTTCCTGACGGCTGTCGGTTTCAAGACCGTGCGTGAACACCGCTCCTATCCGCGGCTACGACTGGATCTGCGCAACGCCCTAACCTGGCGCGAGGACGTTGAGGCTGCCGTGGAGAGACTCCTGGCCTCCGTGAGGACGCCGGCGATGAGCCCCCCTCGCCGAGCCTGACCCGAAGTCCCCAAGCCTGGCTGACCCGGAGCCCTCGGGTGGCGCGACCCGAAGTCCCAGGATGTCGGAACTCGTCTACTCCACGGACGCGTGTTGGGTGGCGAGATAGGAGCGAAGGTCACCCAGGCGCAGAACGCCGGTGGCATTGGTGTCGTCCTCGCCGAGGTACATCCGCTGCAGTGCGATGACGATGGCCTCGGCCAGAGTGTCTCTGAAAATGGGGTCGGCCAGCCGGGCGGCGTCCTCGGGGTGACTGAGGTAGCCGGCCTCGATCCGCACCGTGGGCATCCGGGTCCGCTGCAGCAGGACCCAGGCGCGCGCATGGGAACGACAGTTGGTAAGGCTGGTGCGGGCCACGACCTCGCGCTGGATCAGGTCTGCGAGCTGCTCGCCCATGGCTGACCAGGCGCCGAAGCGCTCCTGACCGTAGAAGAACGTTGCGACCCCGCTGGCCCGCGGATGGCTCGCCGAGTCGCAGTGCAGCGACAGCATGACGTCCGCACGTGCCTGGTTGGCCATCAGCGCCCGGTCAAGCTCTGCGGGACACGCCTGAGCGGAACGGGTGAACAGCACGGTCACACCGATCGCGCTGAGGCGACCCTCGATCCGGCGGGCCAGGTCGAGCACGACCTCTGACTCGGTCAGGCCGTGGGCAACGATGCCGGTGTCGCCGTCACCGTGGCCCGGGTCCAGCACGATGACGCGCCCAGCCAGGCTGTGGCCCGATCGGCGGACAAGCTCTCGTTCGCGCAGCGTGTGCGGCGATCCTCCGGACACAGCCCGGGCCAGGTCGGCGAACGCCCGCAGGGTCTCAGGTCCCAGGCTGCCGTCGACATCCAGCCCCACCCCTCGCTGGAAGCCTCGGATCGCCTTCTCCGTGCTGGGTCCGAACACGCCATCCACCCGGTCGGGCGCGAACCCGAGGGCCAGGAGGCGCTCCTGAAGCTCGGCCACGTCATCACCCTGCACCAGATGACCAGGGGCGTAGGAGAGCAAGCGGGCCCCCAGCTTCCACCGGGCCCCGTCGAGGGCGATGTAGGTCTGGGGTCCCACCACGCCGTCCACGATCAAGCCCCGTCGCTGCTGGAAGGCGCGCACCGCCCGGGCCAGGTCCTTGTCGAAGACATCGGTGCGCCCGGCAGGATCGTGGCGCTCGGCGCCCTCAGGGCTCTCTATGGTCTCGTCGGTCGCGGTCGCCGACACCGATGGTGCGAGGTCTCCGGTCGTGCGCAGCAGGGTTCTGATGGAAGACACTGCGACCCCCTCGTCACCGAGGCGATACAACGCAGCCGACTGGTCCGACATACGTGCCCTTCCGGTGTGCAGCCGCCACGGATAACAGCAAGCAGGAGCCTACTGGCACGAGGCGGAGATGGGCAGTGGCCAAGAGCGGAGCCCCGGGTGCCTGCTGGTGGTCGGGCTCGTTCAGTCGAGGTAGGCGGAAAGCTCGCGGAGCAGCTTGGGCTTGGGCAGCGCGCCCACGAGGGTCTTGACGACCTGTCCCTTGACGTAGACGTTCATCGTCGGGATGCCGGTGATGCCATAACGCGACGTGACCTGCGGGTTGTCGTCGGTGTTGAGCTTGACGACCGTCAACTTGCCGGCGTGCTCGAGGGCCAGCTCCTCGAGAATCGGAGCCACCGCCTTGCACGGGCCGCACCAGGGCGCCCAGAAGTCGACGATGACCGGCAGGTCACTCTTCAGGACGTCAGCGTCGAACGTCGCATCGGTCGTCTCTTTGGTAGCTCCCACGGCGGGGGCTCCTTCCTTGGGTTGTCTGCTGAATATTACGTGGTGGAGAGAAGCTCACGTCCCCGCCCGGGAGTGTCGGCGGGCCTGACCGCCGCAATGTGCAGAAAGTTGGTGACCCTTGCTCAGCTCACCGTGGCCGCGTCGTGGGCCAACGCGGCAGCGTTGCGATTGGCCGGCTCGGACTCGTGGTCGAGGTCCTCGAGGTAACGCTCGGCATCCAGCGCCGCAGCACACCCCGAACCAGCCGCGGTGACCGCCTGCCGGTAGCTGTGGTCCACCAGGTCACCCGCGGCAAAGACGCCGGCAACGTTGGTCGCCGTCGTGCGGCCCACCACCTCTACGTAACCCCCGGCATCCAGATCAACCACGCCGCGGATCAGCTCGTTGCGCGGGTCATGGCCGATTGCCACGAACACGCCGGTCACCGGCAGCTCCCGGCTCGTCCCGCTCACCGTGTCCACCAACGTGACCCCTGTGACCTTGTCTGCGCCGTGGATCGCCTCCACCGCACTGTTCCACGCAAAGGAGATCTTCGGGTTGGCCTCCGCCCGGTCCGCCATGATCTTGGACGCGCGCAACTGGTCGCGGCGGTGCACCAACGTCACCGACCGGGCGAACCTGGTCAAGAACGTGGCCTCCTCAACCGCCGAGTCCCCACCACCGACCACCACAATGTCCTGGTCGCGGAAGAAGAACCCGTCACAGGTCGCACACATCGAGACCCCACGCCCAGCCAGACGCTTCTCATCGGGAAGACCTAGCTCCTTGTATGCCGAGCCCATCGCCAGGACCACAGCGCGGGCCCACCAGGTCCGCCCCTCACCATCGGTGACGGACTTGACCGGGCCCCCCAGGGACATCTCGACCACGTCATCACGGACCATCTCCGCGCCAAACTTCTCGGCCTGGGCGCGCATCGCGTCCATCAGGTCGGGACCCATGATCCCCTGCGGGAAACCCGGGTAGTTCTCCACCTCGGTGGTCGTCATCAGCGCCCCACCAGCCGTGACTGACCCCTCAAAGACCACGGGCCGCAGGTTGGCCCGGGCGGCATACACGGCCGCTGTGTAACCAGCCGGACCAGAACCGATGATGATGACCTCGCGCACGTCTGTACTCACGCTTGACTTGGCCCCTCAGAATGTCGGTGGATAGTGCCTGTCTCTCAACCGATACTACGACCCGGTTGTTCCGTCGCGCGTCGCGGCTTGAGGGCGGTGTCACAGGACCGAGGGCCTGCGACCCAGGTCCCTCGGGCAGCCTCGACGAGGGTCAGGGCAGAGGCGTGGCCTGGTGGAGCAGATCCGGGTTGGCCTGTGTGCAGTCCCGCCCCACGGCATAGGCCATCGGTACGTCGCTCGTGGTGGCCACGATGATCAGCGCAGGCACCCCCTCATAGAACGCGAGGTCTGCGTGGACGATCCTGGCGCCCACTACTCCGAGTCCTGTCAGGCACTCGGTGAGCCCCGCCTGGGTATCTCTTGGCGAGCTGCTCAGTGACCCGGACGCCGTCGGCTGGGCCGCGCTGAGCACCGCGGCGCCCAGCGACCGTGCCTGGGTGGCAAAGTCGGCCCTGGTGTATCGCGTCTCGGACGTACGGATCTGGATGACTGCCGGAACCGTGGCGGCCTCGGGTGCAGCCTTGTCCGAGGCGGCTGTAGGCACTGCAGCGCTGGCTCGCTGGTCCCCCGAGGCGATTGAGGCCGCAGTGGTGGTCGAACCGCCGGTCTGGTTGCTCTTGAACAGGCCGGTGCCGACAACGGCGACCAGTACGACGGCTGCCGCACCCGCGATCGCAAAGAGCACGCGCCCGGGGCGACGTCGACCGGTGGCCACCAGGGGAGTGACCCGATCACTCGAGAAGCTCGCGGCACGCTGGGACTGGGCGGCGTTCAGGCTCGCATGGATCCGCTCAACCAGGTAGCCGGGCATAGGGGCAGGCTCGGGCAGTCCGGACAGCAGGGCGCGAACACCTGTGGGGTCGTCGTCCGGCGACGCTGGCGGCTCGACGGGGATGTGGGGCCTGCTCACGGTGTTCACCTCGATGCTTGGTTGCGTGTCGGTCGCTGGGGGCGAGTAGCGGTCTGTGTGTCAGGTTTGACGGATGTGTCTCCTTGGCAGACAAGGCATTTGCGGACATCTGCCCATCGGAGGTATGACGTCAGGGGGAGGCCATTGGTTCCTTCGGAGAGGCTCTTGTGGAGTTGTCCGGGGGGGTCGCGAGACCCAGCAGGGGCACCATCGCGGCTCTCCCTCGCGAACATCGGGACTTGATGGTGCCTTCCGCGACATCGAGCACCTCAGCCGCCTCGGCTGTGCTGAGACCATGCATGTCAACGAGTACCAGGGCCATCCGCTGGCCTTCGGGCAACTGTTCGAGGGCCGCGTGGACGTCGAGGCGGACCTCGACGCTGTGATGGTGGTCATGTGGGTCAGCCAGGGTGCTGAGGTCGGCCTCCGGCATGTTCGCGACCGGTTTGACCCGCCGAAGCCGGTCCAGGCAGGAGTTGACGACTATCCGATGCAGCCAGGTGGTGACTTCGGCCTCGCCGCGGAAGGAGTCAGCGCGCCGGAAGGCCGAGAGGAACGCTTCCTGAACGGCATCAGCGGCCATCTCTGGGTCGCGGGTAGTCCGCACGGCCAGCGCCCACATCCGGTCGCGGTGCCGACGGAAGAGCTCACCGAAGGCATCGGGGTCGCCGGAGCAGTGCGCCGACATCAGCTCGCGATCGGTGAGCTCGAGCAGGTCGTCCACGCGCGACATCAGGACGCACTCAGCTGAGTGCGATCTCCGAGATCGAGGCGCGGAAACGGCCGCCGTCCGGGGCCAGCTTGGTGAACCAGACAATCACGTACTGCGTCTTGGGCATGGTGGTGGTGGCTTTGATCTGGACCTTTCCGGTGGCGTCGGTGGCTGTGCCGATCACCGTCGCTCCATCGAGGCTGTCCTTGGTGGCGGCATAGACCGTGAGGTCGACAGGCCCGTTTCCGAGGTCGATGGTGACCTGGTTGACCGAGATGGGCTGACCGAGGTCGAGGCGCACGCCGACACCCTTCTTGCCCAGGCCGCCGAAGCTGGCCGAGTTGTAGCCCTCGGAAGACCACGCGGTCGCAAGGTTGCCGTCGTACACCCTTGCCGCCTGGAGGTTCTTCTCCTGGCCGTCGCCCTCAGGGTCGAAACCCGTGGCCGACAGGATGGCAATGGGCTGCCCATCGGCCGCGGCTGTTGGCCCGGCCTGGGTTGGCGCCACGCTCTGCGGAGGCGCAATGGCGGTCGCCGTGCTCTTCGGTGCCGCACCGGGGACTGCGATGCCGTCCCCGAGGCCGCGCGTGCCGAAGTACGCGATGACAAGGGCCACGGCGAGGAACGTGACGACGATCATCACCACCAGCTTGGGCTGGTCACGACTGGGAGCCTCAGTGCTCCAGGTCGGTAGCAGCGGCAGGGGCCGCTCGACGTCCTCGGCGCCCGTGGACAGTGCCTCCCGCAGCGTCATGCTCCCACCGCCCATCCAGGCATCTGACGGCCCCACTGCGCCGTCCAGCTCGCCGGTGTGGCCGATGGTGGCCTTGTCGGCGGCTGCCCTGGCGAACGAGCCGACCTTGCCGACCACTACGGCGGCTGCGACTCCCGCTTCGGCAACAGCAGCATCGACAGCCTTGGTTGCGGCCGTGCCTGCCGCGGCAACCCTGTCCCCGGCGCTCGTGTGGGCCGCGGGCGTCGAGCTGTCGGCCTGGGACACCTCTGCGGTGGGCCCGGTCAAAGAGCCCGCGGTCGCGATGCCTGGGAGGGCGCGGCGGGCTGGGGTTCCGACGGGAGGGGTGACGTCGGGGGTGGGCAGGTCGTGGGCGTCAATGGCGATAGTGGGCTCGACGATGTTGGGCTCGACGATGGTGGGCTCGACGTTGGTGGGCTCGACCTCAATCCGGTGAACCTGTCCGCGCGACCACGGGGCGATCTGGCGGGCGAAGTCGCCGGGGTCCAAGGGGCCTGTGTCCTCGTTGAGCGTCATACGGCACAAAGCATCAAGATCAGCCGGCACACCGGCAGCGATCTCGGATGGCGCCGGAACTCCACCGACGACACGTGGCGCTGGCTCGACGCCGATGACCTTGTCATCAAGGGGCCAGCGACTGGTCAGGGCGGCGTAGGCCAGGGCGACAACACCGATCGCGTCCAGCCGCGACGCTGCGGTCGGGTCCGGTTCCTGGACGTCGTCGATGGCCGCGGCGACAGCCACCCCGCTGATCTTGATCGCACCATCAGGGGTGCGTAGGACAAGGGGGGGAGTGAGGCGCAGATGGTGTAGACCCCGCTGGCGCGCTGTCTCGAGCCCGCTCGCGACCTCGCCGACGACACGGCGAGCCTCTTCGGCGGGCAGCGGACCTCGCGTTAGGAGGGTGGTCAGGGACAATGCCCCGTCCATCACCTCCTCAACGAAGTAGGACCGGCCGTCCTGGCTGCCGACATCCAGGATGCGGACGAGCCGGGCGTCCTCGACCCCGGCGGCGCGCCGGGCGGCGTCCAGGATGCCGGCGCGGTTGGGGTGCTCTGCATCAACAATGGTCAGGGCAATCGTGCGCGCCAGTGTGGTGTCGTGGGCGGACCAGCGCTCGACATCGCGTCCCTGGGTGAGACGGCGGCGCAGGAAGTAGCGACCTCCGAGGATCGTTCCTGGGCCTACTCCTTGCACCCTGGCTCCTTCATCTCTCCACACCAGCAATCTGTTCCGGACCCGTATCTGTTCCACAGCCGACTCGCGTGCGGGTCCCTATCCTAAGGCGCCCTCATCGTCCGGGAAGGACGCGGCGCAACCGCTCCAGCACTGGCGAGACCAGGTCATCGATCTCGCGAACGCGCAGCTTTCGAGCCACCATGACGTAGATCGCGGCGAACACCAGAGCACCCAGCACAAGTGCGACAAAGCTGTAGAGCCGCCCGTGAACAACCTGTCCCAGGCCAATCTGCACGATGATGGCGGCGGCGCCGGCGACCAGCGACGCGACGCCGAGACGGACATAGGTGCGGGTCACCGCACCCAGAGGCAGGCCCTCGAGTCGACGCCGGGCAAGGATCAGGCCCACAGCCATGCCAGCCAGGTTACTGAGAGCCTGGCCGGCGCCCACCCCCACGACGATCCAGCGCAGCGGGAGCATGAGGCTGGCCAGGTTTGCCAGGGTCGCGATGACGGTGACCACAACCGTCAGCTTGAAGGGAGTCCTGGCGTCCTCGAAGGCATAGAACGTCCGTTGAAGCAGGAACAGGATCCCGAACGGCACCAGCCCGATCATCATCGCCATCATGACCGTGGCTATGCCCCGGGTCTCAGCCGCGCTGTTGCCGAAGAACAGGGTCGCTGTCGCGGCGAAGCCGACGGCGAATGCGCCTACCGTGGCCGGGACCGTGGCAACGGCCGTCAGTCGCATGCCTCTGTCGACGTCCCTTCGGACCTCGTCGAGATTTCCTGCCCCGGCGGCCCTGGACATCCGGGTGAACAGAGCGGTGACGAGGGAGACGGTCACCAGTGAGTGCGGGAGCATGAAGATCAGGAAGGCGTTGCTGTAGGAGATCTTGCCCGGAACCTTCAGGCCTGCCAGGGTCCCCGCCTGGCCGGCGTAGGTGGTGACCCGGGAGGTGATGATGAAACCGACCGTCGAGACGCCGAGCGCGGCGAAGGCCCACAGGGCAACGGTGGACGCGGTACGCAGGCCAACTCCGCGAAAGCCCCACCGTGGGGTGTACCGGAACCCGGATCGCCAAAGAGGCACGACCAGGACCAGCGCCTGGGCCACGATTCCAGCGGTGGCGCTACCGGCCAGCACCCAGATCATGGGAGAGGTCCAGCTGCCGGGCTCGGCCTGTCGCGGGTAGGCCACCAGGAAGAAAGCCATGCCGCCGATGGCCACGATGTTGGCGAGGACAGGGGCCCACATGTATGCCGCGAAGTGGTCGCGGGCGTTGAGCACGTTGCCCAGGAGGGTGTAGAGACCATAGAAGAAGATCTGCGGCATGCAGACGAACGCGAAAGCGATACTCAGCGACCGTGTATCCGCCGCCCAGTTCGACGCGCTGTAGAGCCGGACCAGCAATCCCGCGCCGAGCGTGAAGACGACCGTGACGACCGCAAGCGCGCTGATCGAGATGGTGAGCAACCGGTCGACGTACTCGCGCCCACCGTCGGCATGGCTCGCCGCGCGGGTGATCTGGGGGACCAGGACCGCGTTGATCACGCCACCGGCAAGCAGGAGATAGACGATGTTGGGCAGGGTGTTGGCCACATCCCAGGCATCACCGGCTCCCAGCGCTCCCACGACCGCCAGCACCATCGAGGCTCGCACCACGCCCAGAATCCGTGAGGCGATGACACCAGAAGCCATGCCGGCGGTGGAGCGCGCCAAGGAGTCACCGTGGGCCTTCCCCTGGTTTGTGGGCTGGTCGACGGACTCAGACATCGAGGGAGATCTCCTGGGCGGCAGGGCTGGTCGCCCGGGTGGAACCGCGCCGCAAGGAACGGTAGGTGCCGAGCACAAGGATGATGCCCGCGACGGCGCCCAAGACCCAGTAGATCCAGGTACTGGTCGGTTGCACACGTACGTCGACGTGGGCATTCTGCCCGAGAGGTGTCCCGTTTACCGTGGTGAGGACGGCCTTGATGGGGACCAGCCCAGCGGCCACGGCGGTGATCCGGATCTGGACGTTGGTGCGGCTCTTCGCGCCGATCCGTAGTGGCCCGGGCTGTTGTTCGATTCTCAGTCGTGGCTGGCCCGGGGTCAGGGTGAGGTGGACTCCGTGGACCGGGATGTCGAGGTCGTTCACGACGGTGATCTGAAGCACGCCCTTGTCGGCGAAGAAGTTGACGGAGCTCGGCGAGACCC
Source organism: Actinomycetales bacterium (assembly GCA_038236365.1). GTDB lineage: Bacteria > Actinomycetota > Actinomycetes > Actinomycetales > Dermatophilaceae > UBA4719. Next base: position 34,098 of record JBBRZV010000027.1, read on the forward strand.
TGACCCCCTGGCTCACCCCGCTGATCGCCGACAGAGTGGCTTTGTCGACCTTGTCGAGCTCGCCTCCGTGACCACGCCAACGGGCGGAGACGGTCTGGTTCTGGGCGTCCGTCCAGCGTGCTCTAAAGGGCTCCGGATCGTCACGGATGCTCGCGATGCCGGCGATGGCGGACGTCATCCTCGAGGTGGTTTCCAACCGGTCCGCTGTCAGCGGGGAGGGGTCGGGGAGCAAGGGGTCTGCAGCCGTAGCCGGTGCTGGCGTCGCAGGGAGTGTCGCGGGCGAGGTCGGCTTCGCGGTGACTACCCCGGGGGCCTCGGGCGCTGCCACCTGGCTGGCGGCGAGCAGCTGGTCGGTCGTGGTTGGGATGAGCCATCGCGCCTTGGCGATAGCCCCGAAAAACGACCCCAGAACGGTCGGGTCACCGGCGAAGGTCCGCGGGGCGACCACGAGCACGGACCGGTTGGGGGTGCCCGGTCGTTCACCGAGCAGGGCCATCGTGTCGGCAAGGAACCTCTGGATGGTGATGGTGCCGGACGCCGCCGCGGAAGTCTGGGCGAACGTTCTGCTCAGGTCCTCGTCATAGGACAGCAGCGGCAGCCCATCGCTGGACCGACGGCTCGCGTTCTGCGTGTGCCCGCTGTTGTTGGCCAGGTTTGCGGCTGAGGTGACGACGCCACCCAGCACCCGGGGGGAGAACGCCGCTTTGAGCTGACTCTCTCGGCGAGTGGTCAGCGTGCCCGTGACGGGCCACGCGATATCGGTGCGCGACGGGCCTATGGCGGAGTCCAGGGTGGGACTGTGGGTGATCAGACCACTCAGGGTGTTGACCCCAGAGGCAAGAGGGACCAGTGCGGCGAGGTCGGGATCGGCATACGGCAAGGACCAGAGGGTATGGCGGGGAGCGGCGGCCTTCAGCCGGTCAGCGAGCGCTGTGGTCTCCTGGGTCACCTGGTCCGGACTCCCGGAGCCGCCCTGAACAGGTGCCGCTGGTGCGCTCGCGGTCGGAGTTGGGGTGGGTGTGGGGTTGCCCGGGCTGTTTGTCTTGGGCGGGCCCAGAATCGCAGGGTCGATCGCCCAGGTGACCTTGGAGCTGTCGGTGCCGGTGATCAGACGATTCAGGCGTGAACCTGGCCCGATGGCGGCGGTCCACGCGGCAGTCCTCGCGGCACTGTCCGGGCCAAGCAGCGCCGCGTTGGGATCGAGAGTGAGGGGCACCAGCCACGCTATGGAGAACGGTTCGTACGCCTTCACCGAGGCCAGCGACGGCAGGAACGTGTGCAGACTGCCGAGGGTCTGGGTCCCGGCGGACGTTGCGCCCGGTGACGTTGTCCCTGAGGGCAACGTCCCGACCACGTCGACAAGAAGGGGCAGAACCGCGAACGCCTCCCTATGGGGGATTGCCGCGGCCGGGACGGTGAGGGTGAACGGCGCCGAGCTGCCCGGTCCCAGGTTGGGGCCAAGAGGGGCCCGTACTCCTTCTGTCACCAGCTGCTGGTCCACTCTCGTGTCGGCCCACTGGGACACCGCGTCACGGCTGGTCAGCGGTTGGACCCCGATGAAAGCGCGGACGGCCGGTGAGGTGATTGAGACCTTTCCTGAGTTGCGGACGGAGCCGGTGATGGTGACCGAAGCCTTGGGCAGGGCGATGGTCGGGGAGAGGCTCGTCAGCGACACGGTCGCGGAGTCAGACACGGTCGACTCTCTCGAGAGGGGTGTGGCGGTCATGGCCCAGACGCTGGGCATCGATGCGACGGTCGGCAACGCGAGTAGCGCAAGCAGGGCGGCGGAGGCGACCAGCCGGAGTACACGTTGGGGAGGAATCGGGGTGCGCGGTCCGGTCACGTCCCGCCCGCCAGTCGATCCCAGGCCGCCTGCGCGATCCGGCGTTCGTTGGGGAAGGTCAGGTGCGCCTGGACGTCCAGCAGCGGAAACCACGCCACGTCGATGGCCTCGGCATCGGGGTCGCCGGCGATGCTGAGCTCGCCGCCAGTCGCTTCGAGCAGGTAGTGGTGGACGACCTTGTGGACGACCTTGTCCGAGGTGGAGAACCAGTAGTCGATGGTGCCCAGCGGAGCCAGTACGCGTCCGGTGATGCCGGTCTCCTCGGCAACCTCTCGCACCGCAGTCTGCTCCAGGGTCTCGTCGTTCTCGATGTGCCCCTTGGGCAGGCACCACTCGACCCGGCCTGCCCGGTTGCGGCGCGCGATGACCGCAATACGCGCGACTCCTTGGTCAACATCGACGACAACCCCACCGGAGGAGATCTCCTCCACAGCCGGCAGCCGGCGTGGCAGCCGGGTCGGCCGCGGCGCAGAGGAAGTCATTGCGTCACTGTAACGAGCCTGAGCGGAGGGCTTTGCCTGGCGCGCGGATGGACTACGGGGCGGGAGTCCATCCGCCGTCGCCTACCCTTGGCTCTCGTGGCCGCCTCCGATCCGAACACTGACCTGCTTCGTGAGGCTGTACGGCGACTGGCCCCCCTGCTGCCCCTGCTCACCGAGCTCGGCTCCCGGTTTCAGGACGCCGGGCACGAGATAGCGCTGGTGGGTGGGCCCGTTCGCGACGCCTTCCTCGGGCGCGTGTCGCCGGACCTGGACTTCACCACTTCGGCCAGACCAGAGCAGACCGAAGCGATCTTGGCCAGCTGGGCGGACACTCACTGGGACGTTGGCCGGGCCTTCGGGACGATCGGAGCCCGCAAAGGCAACCATGTGGTCGAGGTGACGACCTATCGTGCGGATGCCTATGACCGCACCAGCCGAAAGCCCGTGGTCGCGTTCGGCGACAACCTGCTGGACGATCTTCTCCGCCGCGACTTCACCATCAACTCCATGGCGATGCGGCTTCCCTCGCTGGAGTTCGTGGATCCCCATGACGGCCTGAGCGATCTGGCGGCTCGGGTCCTGCGCACCCCCGGCGCCCCCGAGATGTCCTTCGCCGACGACCCGCTGCGGATGATGCGCGCCGCCCGCTTCGTGTCGCACCTCGGTTTCGAAGCGCTGCCCGAGGTCGTGGCCGCGATGACGGAGATGGCGCCCTCGCTGAAGATCGTCTCCGCCGAGCGGATCCGCGACGAGTTCGTCAAGCTCATCATGGGGCCTTCGCCCCGTCAGGGGCTCGCGTTGTTCGTGGACACGGGTCTGGCCGCGCAGGTCCTTCCTGAGCTGCCGGCACTCAAGCTTGAGGTCGATGAGCACCACCGGCACAAGGATGTCTACGAGCACTCGCTGACCGTGCTCGAGCAGGCGATCGCCATGGAGGGCCCGGCCGGTGCACCTGCTTGGTTGGTGCCCGGTCCAGACCTCGTGCTGCGTCTGGCCGCACTGCTGCACGACATAGGCAAACCGGCGACCCGGCGCTTCGATGACGACGGCGGCGTCAGCTTCCACCACCACGAGATGGTCGGCGCCAAGCTGGCCGCGCGGCGGATGAAGGCGATGCGTTTCGACAAGGACAAGATCAAGGCCGTATCCCGGCTGATCGAGCTGCATCTGCGCTTTCACGGCTATGGGAGCGGAGAGTGGACGGACTCGGCCGTGCGCCGATACATCACCGATGCCGGGCCGCTCCTGTCCCGGCTGCATCTCGTGACCCGCTCGGACTGCACAACCCGCAATGTGCGCAAGGCGAAAAGCCTCTCGCGCACCTATGACGACCTCGAGATCCGCATCGGCCGGCTCATGGAACAGGAGCAGCTGGACGCCGTGCGCCCCGAGCTGGACGGCAACGAGATCGCCGAGGTCCTGGGTATCGCTCCTGGGCCGGTGCTGGGCCGGGCCTACAAACACCTGCTCGCTGTCCGGATGGATCAGGGTCCCATCGGGCGGGAGGCTGTGGTTGAGGCGCTCCAGGCGTGGTGGGCCGATCAGCCCGAGTCCGGCACGCCGGCCTGAGCCAGCCCTGGCCGGGACGTCTTCGGACACGTGCCGGCATACGACCCTCCTGGCCGGCGCTGACTGGTACGTCTTCGTACACGTGCCGGCATACTACCCA
>JBBRZV010000028.1:0-35883 GCA_038236365.1 Actinomycetales bacterium
GGCCAGTCCCAGGGGGTTGCCCACGGCCATGACCGGTTCGCCGACCTTGATGGCGTTGGCGTCGCCCAGCGCGATGGCTTTCAGGTCTTTCGGCCCGTTGGTCAGCTTGATGACAGCCAGGTCCGTGGAGGGGTCAGTGCCCACGACTGTCGCGTCATAGGTCCGCAGGTCGTTGAGGGTTACCGTGATCTGCGACCCCTGTCCGGCGCCTGCCACGACGTGGTTGTTGGTCAGGATGTGGCCCGAGCCGTCGAAGATGACCCCTGAGCCCTGGTCGCCGCCCTGCCCGCTGGTCACGGTGATGGCCACCACGCTCGGCGAAACCGCTGCGGCGGTAACGGCCCAGTTAGGAGCGTCTGCACTGGCCTGAGCCACTGGCGCAGCAGAGGAGGCCACGCTCGACCGGGACTGCACCTGTGGGGACGCGGCGACGTCGCCGCGTGTCAGAGCATACGTGCCGGCACTCGTGAGCACTGCGGCGAGGGCTGCGACGATCACGAGCTCGGTGAACCTGCGAGGTTTGGCCGACCTTGCGGGCTCTGTGCCCTGCTGCGTAAACACAGGAGGGCGCGGCTCAGTCGGAGAATATGAGACGGCAGGAGGGTATGACGGATATCGCGGCTGTTCCTGCGCACGGTCGTACCAGAGCGGCGGTTCCTGCGCCAGGTCGTATCCCAAAGGCTCCGTGTGCTCCGTCCCATAGGGCATTGGGGCGCTCGGCGCCTGCTCACCTGGCTCCAGCCCGGCGGGCAGCTGCACCGTTTGCTCGGCCGCGGCGGGCTCGTGGACCGTGGGCTCCGGCCCGGCGGGACCCTTTACGGGGGGCTCGGTCGCAGCGGGCTTTTGGTTCGTGGGCTCCGGCTGGGTGGGCAGCTGCACCGTGGGCTCGGCGGTCGAAGGCTCCGGCGCACCCTCGGGTGGCTGCGGTGACTGCGGAGGAGGCTGTTGCGTCATCGGAATCTCCTTGGTGTTGTTGAGATCAACTCAATACCAGGTGCATCAAACGAGGCTGGGCACTGACTGGGAGTTTGCTGTGGGTAGCTCAACCACGAAGGTCGCACCTCCACCGGGGGTGGCGGCCACTCCCACCTGACCGCCGTGGGCACTCACGATGGCGGCGACGATTGCCAGGCCCAAACCGTTGCCACCGCCGTTGCCCCGGCCGCGTGAGGGGTCGGTGCGGTAGAACCGTTCGAACACCCTGCGTGCCTTGACGGGGTCGACGCCCTCGCCGTGATCGCGAACCTCGAGCTTGGTGCCACCAGCGACGCTGCCGACTGCGATCTCGATATCGGTGCCTGAAGGCGTGTGATTCACAGCGTTGCCAACGAGATTGGTCACAACCTGTCGCAATCTCGCCTCGTCCCCCTCGATCGTGGTGGGTTCCAGGTCGCCTGAGAGCCCGATCAGTCGGACGTGCCGGGTCGGGTCCAGGGCGCGGGCGTCCTGAACTGCGTCAGCGGCCAGGACGGTGAGGTCGACGGGTGTCTTCTCGAGGGGGCGCCTGGTATCGAGACGGGTGAGGAGGAGGAGGTCCTCGACGAGTCCGCCCATCCGGATGGCCTCGTCCTCGATCCGGCGCATTGCTCCGGCGATGTCCTCGGGCTTGCTGACTGCGCCCTGGCGGAAAAGCTCGGCATACCCTCTCACCGCGGCCAGGGGGGTGCGAAGCTCGTGCGAGGCGTCGGCCACGAACTGGCTCATTCGTTCCTCGGACGCCTCGCGAACGGCGAAGGACTGCTCGATCTGTGCCAGCATCGCGTTCAGCGAACGGGAGAGGCTCGCGACCTCGTCATTGGCCGTGCCCTCCGGGATGCGTCGCGTCAGGTCGCCCGCCGCGATGCCTGCGGCGGTGTCCTCGATCTGGGTGAGCGGCCGGAAGGCGCGACGCACGCCGTACCAACCCAGGATTGCGCAGCTGGCGATGACGACCAGGCCGATAAGGAGGGCAAAGCTGAACATTCGCTGGACCGTGGTGTCGACGCCACGCAATGGCACGGCTACGGCGAAGGTTGCCTCGCCATCGCGCAACTGACCCGGCATCACCCGCCATCGCATGTCACCGTTGGTGGACTGGACGGTGAACAGGGTTCCCTTTTCGATGCGTGGGTCGTTCACGGGCAGCCGCGGGATGTCGGGGTGAAGCACCTCGCCTGTGGGGAGGACCTCGATGGGCGTCCTGCCGTCGGCTGGCATGAACTTCACTGCATAGTTGGAGGGGTATATGCCGCCACTGTGACCGAGGTAAAAGTTCAGAACCTGCGACGCGGTGGGGATGGCGGCCACCCGCAGGTCACGATCCGTGCTGTCCATGAGCTGTCGGCGCATCATGGCGCTCGTGGCGATACTCGTAAGCGTGAGGGCGACCAGCAGCAGCAGCACGAGCAGGGCAATCAGCCTCAGCCTCAGAGGCAGTGCCCCGACGCGGAAGGAGGGCCGGGCACCCGCTGATCCGGCCCCACGCAACCTGGCCCTGGGTCTGGCCATGTCTCGCCAGCTCATGAAGGCTCTGGCGGCAGGCGCAGGACATAGCCGACGCCGCGTTTGGTCTGGATGAGGGCAGGCTCCTCCACGTCGATCTTGCGGCGAAGGTAGGAGATGTAGGACTCGACGATGCCGGACTGGCCGCGGAAGTCGTAGTCCCAGACGTGGTCGAGGATCTGCGCCTTGGAGAGCACCCGGTTGGGGTTGAGCATGAGGTAGCGCAGCAGCTTGAACTCGGTCGGGGAGACCTCGATGAGACGTCGGCCGCGTCGGACCTCATGGGTGTCTTCGTCGAGCTCGATGTCGTGGAATCGCAGGGTGGCCTGGTCGTCGTTCTGTTCGCCTCTGGTCCGTCGGAGCACGGCGCGGATCCGGGCGATGACCTCCTCAAGGCTGAACGGCTTGGTGACGTAGTCGTCGCCGCCGACAGTGAGCCCCTTGATCTTGTCCTCCAGGGAGTCCCGCGCGGTGACGAAGACGATCGGCAGCAGGCGCCCCGAGCCGCGCAGCTTGCGCGTGACGGTGAAGCCGTCCATGTCCGGGAGCATAACGTCGAGCACGACCAGGTCGGGTTCGTGTTCTGCCGCCTGCCTGAGTGCCGTTGCGCCATCGCCGGCGACATGGACCTCGAAGCCGGCAAAGCGCAGTGAGGTAGCGAGCAGCTCACGGATGTTGGGCTCATCCTCGACGACGAGAAGTCGGGCCTCCGGCGCAGTTGTGGTCACGAGCACAAGTCTGTATGCCGTGTCTGGGAGTTCGCTGTGAATGTCCTGCGCGACTTAACCGGTGGAATGGGTCAGGCCGGGGTGGGTGGCGTCAGGAGGTCGCCGGCGTCCATGATCCGGTAGGAGTAACCCTGCTCGGCGAGGAAGCGCTGGCGGTGAGCGGCGAAGTCGGCATCGACGGTGTCGCGTGCCACCACGCTGTAGAAGTGCGCGGTCCGCCCGTCGACTTTGGGCCGCAGGATACGTCCCAGCCTCTGGGCCTCCTCCTGACGTGAGCCGAAGGTCCCCGATATCTGGATGGCGATGGTGGCTTCGGGCAGGTCGATCGAGAAGTTGGCAACCTTGCTGACCACCAGCAGTCCGATCTCGCCGGTGCGGAACTGATGGAAGAGCTTCTGTCGCACGGCCACAGTGGTCTGGCCGGTGATCAGCTCGGCGTTCAGCCGCTCGGCCAGAACGTCGAGCTGGTCGAGATACTGGCCGATCACCAAGGTCGGCTCACCCGCGTGCTTCTCGACCAGCGCCTCAACGATCCGGTTCTTGGAGGTGCTGGTTGACGCGAGGCGGTAGCGGTCCTCGGGCTCGGCCATCGCGTAGGTCATCCGCTCGGCGTCTGGCAGCGTCACTCGCACCTCGACGCAGTCAGCGGGTGCGATGTAGCCCTGGGCCTCGATGTCCTTCCACGGTGCGTCGAAGCGTTTGGGGCCGATCAGGCTGAAGACATCGGCTTCGCGCCCGTCCTCACGGACCAAAGTGGCCGTCAGGCCCAGTCGCCGGCGAGCCTGCAGGTCGGCGGTCATCCGGAAGATCGGCGCGGGAAGCAGGTGGACCTCGTCGTAGATGATCAGCCCCCAGTCGCGGGCATCGAGCAGGTCGAGGTGGGTGTAGACACCTTTGCGCCGAGTCGTCAGCACCTGGTAGGTCGCGATGGTGACCGGTCTGATCTCCTTGCGTGCGCCGGAGTACTCGCCGATCTCGTCCTCGGTCAGGCTGGTCCGTTGGAGAAGCTCGTCGCGCCACTGGCGGGCGGCAACCGTGTTGGTGACCAGGATCAGGGTCGTTGCGCCCGCCCGGGCCATCGCGCCGGTGCCGACCAGGGTCTTGCCGGCACCACAGGGCAGGACAACGACGCCTGAGCCGCCGAACCAGAAGCCGTCAACCGCCTGTTGCTGGTAAGGGCGGAGAGCCCAACCGTCCTGGACGAGTGAGATCGGATGTGCCTCGCCGTTGACATAGCCCGCCCGGTCCTCGGCGGGCCAGCCGATCTTGAGCAGCTGTTGCTTGAGCTGACCCCGCTCAGAGGGATGCACCAGGACTGTCGAGTCGTCCAAGCGCGCGCCCAGAAGTGGCTGGATCCTCTTGTGCCGCAACACTTCTTCGAGCACCGGAAGGTCGGTGCTTCGAAGGATCAGCTGGTCGCCATCCTTCTCAAGGGTCAGTCGGCCGTAGCGGTCCATCGTCTCGGTGACATCCACCAGAAGGGCGTGTGGCACGGCATACCGGCTGTAGGTGATGAGGGCGTTGACCACCTGCTCTGCATCGTGTCCGGCCGCGCGAGCGTTCCACAGGCCCAGCGGAGTCAGTCGATAGGTGTGCACATGCTCTGGTGCACGCTCGAGCTCGGCAAAAGGTGCGATCGCCCGACGAGCCGCCTCGGCATCGGGATGGTCGACCTCGAGCAGGAGCGTCTTGTCGCTCTGAACGATCAGGGGTCCGTCGGCCATAGTCTTCGTCAACGCACTCGCGGGTGGGGGTGTTCCCGCCCGCGAGTGGAGTCGTCCGTCAGAATCCGGTGTCGGTGCTTGAGGAACTGCCGACGATGAAGACAAGCGCGAAGATGGCTACGGCGGCGATGACGACCACGGCCGCGTTGATGGCCAGGACGATCCAGCCGATCCTGGACTTCTTGCGCGAGCCGACCGGGTCGGCGTTGTTGGTCGTCAGCGCCATGATGCCTAAGACGAGGCTCGGGATGCCGATGAACAATGCAGAGCTCAACATCGACATCCCCGACACGATGGTCAGGATGATCGCCGACGTGTTGCTCGGAGCCGTCGGGCCGGTTGCGTACGGCGACTGGCCGTATGCCGGGTACTGCCCGCCGTACTGTGGCTGGCCGTACTGACCCTGACCCGCCGGCTGGCCGTACGGATCGGGTGGGGTTGGACTCCAGCTCGGCTGACCGTACTGCCCGGCTGGCTGGGCGTAGGGGTCCGTCGGGGGCTGCTGAGCATAGGGGTTGCTCATCGGTGGGGCGGGCGGCGGGGGCGCCTCCGAACCTGCGGGCGGCTGCTGGCCATATGGCGGGTAAGTCGCACCCGGAGGCATACTCGCAGCAGGGGGAGGTGGTGGCGGGCTGTCCTGGGTCGAGGTGGTCGGCGCCTCGGGTGCCGGCGACGCTGGGATCGGCGCTGTGGGATCGGCCCAGACGGGCGCGGTCGGGTCGCTGAAGACGGATCCCGAGGTCTGCTTCTGGCTCTCGTCCTGCGGGCCTGGCTCAGGTTGTGCGTCGGGATCGGGCTTGTTGTTGCCGTCGCCGGTCGGCTCACTCATGCGCTGTCTCTTCCCGGATCGGGGGCCCGTTCTCGGGCCGTGGGTGCAAAGGTATCAACTGGTGCTGTCATCTGAGACTGAACGATCACGACCCAACGCGATTGCGGGGACGATGGTCGCCGCGAGCAGGAGGAAAGGCCGATGCGAGGTCCGCAGCGTGAAACCCGGGTCGGCATGCCCGGACGGGTGACCATCTACGAGGTCGGGCCTCGCGACGGGTTGCAGAACGAGAAGGCCGTGGTCCCGGTGGAGGTCAAGGCCGAGTTCATCCGACGACTGGTGGGAGCAGGGCTCGACATCATCGAGACAACCTCGTTTGTGCCACCCGCGTGGGTTCCCCAGCTCGCTGACTCCGCCGAGCTGCTTGCCCTCCTCGGTGAGGTCGGCCGTGGTCGTAACCGGCCGGTCCTGGTGCCCAACGAACGGGGCCTGGACGCAGCAATGGCGCAGGGTGTCCAGGCCATTGCGGTCTTCGGCAGCGCCACCGAGACCTTCGCCCACAAGAACCTCAACCGCAGCGTGGCCGAGTCCATGGCGATGTTCGCACCCGTTGTGGGACGGGCTCGCGACGAGGGCATGTGGGTCCGCGGATACGTCTCGATGTGCTTCGGCGACCCCTGGGAGGGTGACGTGCCGATCGACCAGGTGGCGGACGTCGCATCCCGGATGATGGACCTCGGGTGCAACCAGCTCAGCTTGGGAGACACCATCGGCACCGGCACGACTGGTCACGTCCATCGGCTTCTGGATGCGTTGGACGCCAATGGGATTGGCGTCGACCGCATCGGGGTGCATTTCCACGACACCTACGGTCAGGCACTCGCGAACACCCTGGCCGCACTGGATCACGGTGTGACCGTCGTCGACGCCTCAACCGGTGGGCTGGGGGGCTGCCCCTATGCGAAGAGCGCTACCGGCAACCTGGCGACGGAGGACCTGGTCTGGGCGCTGGACGGTCTGGGGATCGAAACAGGGGTGGACCTCGATGCGCTCGTTCAGACTAGTGTCTGGATGGCGGGGCATCTGGGTCGACCATCGCCCTCGCGCGTGGTCAAGGCGCTGGCGGGCAGCGATGCCTGAGGACTGGCCGATCGACCCTGCCCCGACCGATGTGCCGCCCGATCTGCCGGCCGGCAAAGGGTTGAAGGGCTGGTTGCAGCGTCGAGCAGAATCCGCTTTGCGCAAGCCCGGTCGGGCATCGCCGTCGTTCACCGAACCCGGTGGCTACCACGTCGTCCTTCAGCTGATAGGGGCTAAACCGATTCAGGTCATGGCCGTCATTGCGCAGGTGACCGGGCTGGATCTCCTGTCGGCCAGAGACCTTGCGCGGGACACACCCGTGGTCCTCGTGTCAGGAATTAGTCAGACCAGCGCCGACCGGGCCGTCGGGCGCCTGGAGAAGGCTGGCGCGAAGGCTGTTGTGGGAGAGCAGTACCAACCGGACTAGGCGACACACAGCTGCCGATCAGACGAGCGCTGCGCCGGTGATCCGGTGGATCGAGAATGCGCGTTCGACGTTGGAACCATCGACCGACCCATAGGCGCGACCACCTTCTATTCGCCTGGGATAGAAGAGTATTCGTGTTACTCGTCCATCGGCGTCGGCATAGCCGATCCAGATTCCCAGACCGTCGGCCGAAGCCTCGCGAAGGAGGGCGAGAGCCACTGCCGCCTCCGTGGAGGGCAGGCGGGGTCCGGGCTGGGACAGCTCGCGAGCGCGTTCGTACTCCGAGGACTCCTCTCCCGCGCGCAAGGCGGCGACAAGGGTCTTGGTCAGCTGGTCGTCGACGACTGACGTGATCGTCGGTGAGGGAGCACGGCGGCGGGCGGGGGTGCGGTGATGCGACACGGGTGGGATCATCACTCCTCCGTCCGTCTTCTCGGCAACCGGGGCAAAACCGTTCTCCCGCAACATCTCCAGGACAACCGCTGAGTGAGCCTGCGACACGATGACCGTTGGGGCGAGGCGTCTCATCTGGAGCGGGGCCAGGGTGCGGTCGGCCAGCATGGTGTCCAGCAGAACCGAGTTGTCGCTGCGGATGTATGCCGAGACCGAACCCACTCTCGTCTGGCCGTGGCGTCGTGCGACATCGCCCACGAGATATTCCAGCGGCTGGGGGACCGGCGTACGGCTGGCATCACGCAGTGCCGTGAGCACCTGTGCAGCCGACCATCCGGCGTCCAGGGCTCGACGAACGCTCTCGGGGGAGAAACGGTAGACCGTGGCGCCGCCACGTGACTCGACGTCGGAGACGAGCCGCATGAACTGCGCGATGCTGCCCTCGAGACGGCCGGGCGCGACGGCCGTCAGGTCGGCCTGCAAGAGGACGTGTTCGACCGGTGATGGCAGGTGGGTGCTGATCGCCTCCTCTGCCGCTGAGGGCTCTGCGGTGGCGTCGGAGAGAAGGCGCCCCGCGCTGCTCAGCGCGCCGCGACCCGTTATCCCGAGCCATTCGGCCTCGCGGAGCACAGCGGCCGTAACTGCTTCGATGATCTCGGCACGACGCATCGGTCTGCGCCAGCGGATGCGGCCGATCAGGTCGACCAGCTCTGGAGCCTGACCTTCAGGCAGCTCGGCCAGCTCGGCCAGAATGTCGCCTCGCAGCTGACGCATCGGCGGATACACAACGTCCGCGCTGAGGGCGTTGATGGGGCTACCGCCACTCGCAGGGGAGGTGCCTATGAGGTGCGGGGCCCGGCCCGAGGCCAGCCACGCCCGGGCCAAACGGACCCAACGCTGTGCCGAGGGTCTCTGCTGCCACTCGTCGTACCCCAAAGTCGGTGCCCATACCGGCTCCAGTGAGGCGTCGTCGGCCAAGAGATCCGCGGAGTAAGCCATCTCGACGATGAACGCGGCATGCGTCACGTCAACATCGAGCAGTACCGGCAGCCTTTTGAGATCGCGCACCGAGAGACCACCGGCACGCAGCACCCTCGGGGGGCGAGGGCCCCAGTCCGCAGCGATCTCGTCCACGAGGCCGAGAAGCTCGGAGGCTTGCTCTCCCGCCGCGCCATCCACCGAAGACTGTTCGTGTGCGGTGACCTTCAGGTGCGGTGCGGTCAGAGCCGTCTCGCGGTGAAGCCGGTCGCCCCTGAGCCGGAGGGCGACCTCACGGGGCAGCGCCACGTGGTCGGCCGAGAGGGCGCTGATCAGCTGGTGGGTCAGCAACCAGGCGCCAGCATCAGCCAAGGGCCCCCCGGGGGACAGTGTGCCGATGGGCGGACCCCAGGTGAGCCTTTCCATGATGTTCCGAGCGTCCGGGGGCGCCGAGGCGATGACCGCGTCTAGTGCCTCGGGGGACGAGTACGACGCGGGGGCTGAGCCGCGCAGCTCAGTGATGGCCGGACCGAGGCCGGCTGGATGGGGGCCGAGCACGTCGGAGGCTGCTCGCACGACGTGCTGGCCGTCCCCACCGCGCCAGAGGAGTGCACGAACCCAGAGGTCCTTGACGAATCCGGCGAGGGACGGGGCGCCTCGGCCGAGCAGTGTTGCAGCCCGGTCGAGGTCGACGGGGTCTCCGCTGACGACGAGCGCCTCGAGAACCTCCAGATGGCCTCGGTCCAGCCCGTCCAGGGCCCGCTGGACGCTGGATCGCGTGCTTGCCCGAGCCGCTAGCGAGGTCAGGTCGTTGGGAGCGGGGCGAGCCAGGTCAGGCCGACGGAGGACCAGTTCCCGGAGCTGGTCGTCGCTTCGCCGACGGATGTCGTCGGCGAGGCTCCTCAGGGCTGACGCTGGTCGGGACGGGGAGGGGGGCACCCGTCCTACGTTAGTTGGCTGGTGAGCCCTTGCTTGCCGTCCGGCGCGTCGGTCGCGAGGATGGGCCCAAACCACGTCTCGCAACACGGAGGAAAAGTGCAGGCAAAAGCACTCTCGTCGTACGGCTCAGGAACGTCCGGGACGCCGCTGCTGGGTGACACGATCGGGGACAACCTGGTGCGCACGGTTGCCCGCTTCCCCGACGCGGAAGCGATGGTGGACGTGCCGAGCGGGCGACGGTGGACATACCTCGAGCTCGACGCTGACGTCACAGCGCTTGCTCTCGGGCTGCTGGGCGTAGGTGTCGAGGCCGGTGACCGGATCGGCGTCTGGGCCCCGAACTGTCCTGAGTGGACCTTGCTCCAGTACGCCACGGCCAAGGTCGGCGCGATCCTGGTCAACGTCAACCCGGCCTATCGCAGTCACGAGCTCGCCTATGTCCTCCAGCAGTCGGGCATGCGCATGCTGGTCAGCGCGGTGGTGCACAAGACCTCGGACTACCGGGCCATGATCGACGAGGTGCGGTCGACGTGCCCGGACCTGCACGAGGTCGTCTACATGGGCGAGTCGAGCTGGGATGAGCTGCTCGCCGCCGGGGCCCGCGCCTCGACGGATCAGCTGCTTGCCCGGATGTCCACACTCGACTCCGACGACCCGATCAATATCCAGTACACCTCCGGCACCACCGGGTTCCCCAAGGGCGCGACCCTGAGCCACCACAACATCCTCAACAACGGCTTCTTCGTAGGCGAGCTCGTGAGCTACACCAGGGATGACCGGATCTGTCTGCCGGTGCCCTTCTACCACTGCTTCGGCATGGTCATGGGCAACCTTGCCGCCACGAGCCACGGTGCTTGTATGGTGATCCCGGCCCCGGCTTTCGACCCCGCTGCGACGCTCAAAGCCGTTGAGCAGGAAGGCTGTACGAGTCTGTATGGCGTTCCCACGATGTTCATCGCCGAGCTGGGCCTCGCGGACTTCGCGACCTATGACCTTTCCTCGCTGCGCACCGGGATCATGGCCGGCTCTCCGTGCCCGGTCGAGGTGATGAAGCGCGTGATCGCAGAGATGAACATGTCCGAGGTCGCCATCGCCTACGGCATGACCGAGACCTCGCCGGTCTCGACGATGACCACGGTCGATGACGACCTGGCCAGGCGGACGGAGACTGTCGGTCGGGTCATGCCACACATCGAGGTCAAGGTCGTGGACCCGGCTACGAGGCGCACTCTTCCCCGGGGCGCGCCCGGTGAGCTCTGTACCCGTGGCCCGAGCGTGATGCTGGGCTACTGGAACGAACCGGAAAAGACCGCCGAGGCCATCGACACAGCGCGCTGGATGCACACCGGCGACCTGGCCACGATGGATGACGGCGGCTACGTGTCGATCGTTGGGCGGATCAAGGACATGGTGATCCGCGGCGGTGAGAACGTCTACCCACGAGAGATCGAGGAGTTCCTGTACAGCCATCCCGACATCGCGGACGTGCAGGTGATCGGTGTTCCCGACCAGCGGTACGGCGAGGAGCTGATGGCCTGGGTTGTGATGCGCCCGGGCGTCGAGCCGTTGACAGCAGGGGGAGTTCGCGCCTTCTGCGAGGGCAGGCTCGCACACTACAAGATCCCGCGGTACGTCCATGTCGTTGACGGCTTCCCGATGACCGTGACGGGCAAGATCCGCAAGGTGGAGATGCGCGCGGAAGCCGTCGAGATCCTCGCGGCCGACCACAGCTCATAGCCAACTCTCAGGCTTTTCCCCGGCATCTCCCGGATGGATGCGGGATGCTGGTGGGGTCGAAGGGAATGTCATGTCAGAGCAGCCTCCGGTGCGGGCGCCGAGCACGCCGCCAGACCAACCGTCCAACCAGCCAGCAGGTGCCAACCCGCCAACGCAGCCGATGACGGCTGCCTTCGGCGCCCCGCCCGCTGGGCCGACGCCTTTCCCTGCCCCGCAGCCACCGCCCACGAGGAACAGATGGCAGGAGGCTACGTCGACCTCTGGCGGACGCTGGGCGCTGGCACTCTCCGCCGCGGCTATCGCGCTGCTTCTGGTTCTGGGCGTCGGCGTCACGAGCATTCTGGTTCTTCGCAACCACGATCGGGTCAACCTGTTGGGGAACCATCAGGACTTCCGGCCCCTTGGCCCGGGCAACGGAAATAGTCCAGGTCAAGGTCCGCGCGCAAAGGGCGGAAAGGACGGGCGCAACCGGCCCGGTCTACCGGGTGGCCGTGGCCAGGGTCTCCGTGGGCTCGAGAACCTCCTCGGAGGAACGGCCCTGCACGGTGGTGTGACGACGAACGCCGGAGGTTCGGTCCAGGCTCTGGTGTTCCAGCGAGGCGAGGTCACAGCGGTGAGCAATACGTCGGTCACGCTCAAGAGCTCGGACGGCTTCACGGGCACCTACGGGCTCAACGCCACGACCCGGTCAAGCGGGGCGTCCCTCGTCCAGGGTGATCAGGCGTTCGTCCTGGCTCGTGCCGCGGACAAGATCGCGATCACCACTCTCGCGATGCCGGCGGACGTGGGCCTGGCCCCAAGCAGCTAGTCAGCTCGGCCGCTCCTCATGACACCTGACCAGGCGCTCCCCAGCGGAGAGCAGTGGACCATCCGGCATGGCGATCATGAAGCGGTCGTCGTGGGGGTGGGCGGTGGCCTGCGCACGTATACGTTCCGTGGTCGCGACGTGCTCGCCGGGTACCCTCCCGGCGCCAAGTGCTCGGGTGGCCGAGGTCAGCTGCTGATGCCGTGGCCCAACCGGATCCGGGACGGCCGGTACTCAACGCCCGGTCAGAGCCATCAGCTGGCCCTCAGCGAGCCGGAGCGAGGCAACGCCATCCATGGGCTGGTCCGATGGGGCACCTGGTCGCCGCTGCCGGGGGCCCCGCAGGATCACAACGCGATCACCCTTGTATGCCGGCTGCCGCCGCAACAGGGCTGGGACTGGAGCCTGGATCTCGCCGTCACATACGCCCTGACCGACGAAGGCCTGACGGTCACGCCGCGCGCCGTCAACGTCGGGACCGGCGCCGCACCGTTCGGCTTCGGCGCCCACCCCTACCTCAGCGTCGGTGAAGGGCGGGTGGACGAGGTGGATCTCGGCATACCTGCCGGTTCTCTCCTGAAAGTGGACGATCGGCTGCTGCCCAAGGAGATTGCGGCGGTGGACGGAACCGATAGGGACTTCCGCGAGCCGCATCTGCTGGGCCAAGCAGTGCTCGACACCGCCTTCACGAACGTCGCCGCAGACGCTGACGGTCGGTGGCGGGTCACCCTCACCCATTCACAGACCGGGCGCGCGGTCACGGTGTGGGCGGACGCCACGGCATACCCGTGGGTGCAGGTCTTCACAGGCGACTCTCTGCCAGCCGGGGCCCGGCGTGCCACCGGCATCGCCGTCGAGCCGATGACCTGCGCGCCGGATGCCTTCAACTCAGGCGACGGGCTGCTCATGCTGGAGCCGGGGCAGCAGTTCACGGCGTCGTGGGGGATCACACCTCGCTGAGCGTCACGTCCGGAGTCCGGATGCCGTTGGCCAGGGCCGGGATCCGGTGCTCGACCGCGAGCGCGATAAGGGCCATGAGGGCGCAGCCGAGGATCAGCATGCCGATGAAGGCCACGTTGAAGCGCGCGCCGAGCATCACGCCGGCCACGACCGGACCGGTGACGGCCGCCAGCTGGAAGGCGCCAGCCATCACCGCGTTGTAGCGCCCGCGCAGATGATCTGGCGACAGGTCGTTGGTGATGGCAGGGATGGTCGGCTGAAGGAGGGTCTCGCCGAGCGCAAACACGGCGCTGCCGCCGATGACCAGTGCGGCCGCCGTCCCGCTGCCCGGCAACAGTCCGGAGAGACCGGTCATCAGCCAGGACACCGACCACAGCGCCGACAGGACGAGGATCACCCGAGTGCGGCGACGGCCCTCGATGCGCTGCAGAACCAGCAGCTGGAGCAGCACAATCGTGGCCGTGTTGGCGGCGAAGGCATAGGCAATGGTCCTGGTCGAGACCTGCCCGACCAACCTCGCGTATGCGGTGAAGCCAGCCTCGGACTGCGCGTAGCCGACGAACGCCGAAAGGAAGGTCAACACGATCACGGGCAACATCGCCTTGTCCCGCAGGATATCCAGGTAGGACGTCCGAACGGGTATGCCGTCCTGCTCGCCGACCGGCCGCTCGACCTTGCCGCTCACATGTCGAAGCGGCCCCAGGAGCACAGCAAGGGGAGCAAGGAAGCTGAGCGCGTTGCCAAGGTAGATGGCGACGAACGTCGCCGGCCGTTGGACGTCCACGATGGAACCGGCGAGCAGGCCCCCGATACCGATGCCCAGGTTGACCAGGGTGAAGTTGATCCCGAAGTAGCGCTGCCGGATGCCCGAGGGGATCACCGCGCCGATCATGGCGTTGAAGCCGGGCCAGAACACGCCCCCCGCGGCGCCCAACAGTCCGAGGGCCCATGCAGCCATGAGCGGGGTGGAGGAGAAGGCGAGCAGCACGTTGCCCAGCATCTGAGCGGTCATGCCGGCGAGGATGATCCGTCGGGCGCCCAGTCGGTCGATGAGGGCACCGGCCGGCCCGACGACAGCCATCCCGACCATGGCTGGAACTGCCAGCAGGCTGCCAGCCGTCTGGATCGTGAACCCTCGCACCTCATGGAGGTAGATGAAGCCGAATGGCAGCACCAGCCCCGTGCCCAGCGTCTCGACCGCCACTGTGGACAGCAGGAACTTGCCCTCGCGCGGCAGATCGCTCCAGAACGACGCCAATGACGGGCGGTCATGTGCGGGGGAGGTCACCGGGCACAGTATGTCGAAGGCCACCGACGGACCTCAAACGGTTTGTTGGGCCAGAGCCGTTATACGGCCATGGCAACCGGGTGCCTGGCGAAACCCCTTGGCGCTACCGGTTAGCCTTGGGATCAGCGCAACGTGCGTCATCGCGCCCTGCCCGCCTGCGGCAGAGGCCAACACAAATGAGCAAGAGGTGGGCTGTGCCTACAGGCAAGGTCAAGTGGTACGACGCCGAGAAGGGCTTCGGCTTCCTCAGCGACGACGAAGGCGCTGACGTGTTCCTGCATGCGGATGCGTTGCCTCAGGGCATCACGACGCTCAAGGGGGGCACGCGGGTTGAGTTCGGGGTCGTCGAGGGACGGCGCGGTGCGCAGGCGCTCTCTGTGCGCGTTCTGGACCCTGCACCATCGGTCGCCGCATCCGTCGCAGCCAAGAACCGCACCTCCCCCGAGAACCTCACGGTGATCATCGAGGACGTCATCAAGCTTCTCGACAGCGTCTCCACCACGCTGCGCCGCGGCAAGTACCCGGACAAGGGGACGGCGGCCAAGGTTGCCAAGGTGCTGCACGGGGTTGCGGGTCAGCTCGAGACTGGCGCTTGAGCCGATGAAGATCAAAACCGACGCGATCCTGTTCGCCGCGATCGAGCAAGCCCGTGAGGCCGCCGAAAGCATCGCCGAGCCGGGCACCGTTGGCGAGCACCTCGGTGCCGTGATGGATGAAGAGCGCTTTGCCACCCACTTCTTCGCGTGCACGGCTACGGCATACCCGGGGTGGCGTTGGGCGATCAGTGTCGCCAGGGTCCCTCGTGGCAAGAAGGCCACGATCTGCGAGACCAACCTGATGCCCGGTGAGGGTGCGCTGCTCTCCCCGGAGTGGCTTCCTTACGACCAGCGCGTCGCCCCTGGCGACCTTGGAGCTGGCGACGTCCTTCCTTACATCGAGGACGACCAGCGCCTCGAGCCGGGCGCGGAGGCCACTGGTGATGAGGACGTCGACCACATGGCCCAGTGGGAGCTTGGGCTGGGTCGCAAGCGTGTCCTGTCCGCCGAGGGGCGCGAGAACGCAGCCCAGCGCTGGTATGACGGGGACCATGGACCCACCGCGCCGGTCGCCGAACAGGCACCTGCGCCCTGCTCCTCATGTGGGTTCTTCGTTCCGATGGCAGGCGCGCTTCGCTCTTCTTTTGGCGTTTGCGCCAACGCCTGGTCACCCTCCGACGGTCACGTCGTGAGTCTTGACCACGGTTGCGGCGCGCACAGTGAGATCGACCTGGTCCGCGAGGACGCCAAACCCGTCGAGGAGCCGGTTCTCGACGACTATGCGTTCGATGTCGTCTGACCACACCGGTTCGCGGCCGGTCGTGGCCATGGCCTCAGGTCCAGACGACCTCCCAGACCTGAGCGGAACGACGGCCGTCGTCACCGGGGCCAACTCGGGCATCGGTTTCGAGACCGCCCTCGCGCTCGCATCGTACGGCGCCAGCGTCACGCTGGCGTGTCGGAATGTGCCAGCCGCAGAGCGCGCCGCTGACCGGATCCGCAGCAGCCACAAAGGCGTTCACCTTCCTGGCGTGCACGTTCGCAGTGCGGACCCTCGCGATGGTTCTGATGGTTCTGCTCCGGGCATCGACGTCCGCGTGGCCGAGCTCGACCTGTCATCACTGTCTTCGGTCCGAAGTTTCGCAGATGCCTGGCAGGGCCCGCTGGACCTGCTGGTGAACAACGCCGGCGTCATGACCCCACGGACATGGAAGGGCACCCCTGACGGTTTTGAGCTGCAGTTCGGCACCAACCACATCGGACACTATGCGCTGACCGGGCTGCTGTTGTCTGCACTACAGCTCGCTGGCTTGCCCCGTGTCGTCACCGTCTCATCCATTGCTCATCACAATGGTCGGGCGGACGTGCTCGACCGCAACCCGCCGCAGGGCTATCGGCCCGAGCATGCCTATGGCAACTCCAAGCTGGCCAACGTGCTCTTCGGCGCCGAGCTGCAGCGGCGCGCCATGGCTCACGGGTCCGCGCTGACGTCGACCATGGCGCACCCGGGGGTCTCGGCGACGGGTCTGGCCGTGGACCGCGAGGGCATGGGCGCCAATCCCGTTGTCCGGGTGATGGCGCCGTGGGTGATGAAGGCTGTCTTCCAGTCTGCTGCCGCCGGGGCCAGACCGGTCTTGTACGCAGCGACAGCGGCAGCAGCTGGTTCGTACACCGGTCCGAGGTGGCTGAAGGAGAGTCGGGGGCCTATTGGTCCTGCGCGACTGAGCATCCTCGCCCAAGACCCAACGCTCGCCTCGCGCCTGTGGCAGGTCAGCCAGGATCTGAGTGGCGTCGAGTACCACTGGTAGTAACCCCGCCGCCCCGGTGCCGCCCGGTCCAGGGGTGGCTCTTGCCCTTCTCGCACGCTCCCTTGACGGGGCACCGAGTCAACCTTCAACCCCCGACGGGCGACCTGTTGTAGCCCCCCTTAGGCCGTCATCCCTGGTCAGTGGTGGGACTGGGCCATTGAGGCGTTTCCACGGCCACGACGGACGTACGCCAGAGCCAGCACACCGCCCGCGACTCCCGCGACGCAGGTCCACGGCCACCAGTACCGCTCGGCCCTGTGCAGCTCGGGCACGAGCAGGCTGACCAGCAGCGCAACCGCCCACAGCGCGACACCGATCTGGAGCAGTCTGATGGTGTCGACCGCCAGGGGCTCGGGCTCTTCATGGCTCACAGGGACAAGAGTAGAGCGCGCCGCCACGGTGAACGATCGTGGTGGTTGGGGCAACCCTGATCCTTCGCGCTGACCGCGGTCACGGTGGGTCGAGCCGACGCCCTACGCTGTGCGCCATGTCCTCGAATACCAAAACCAAGCAGACCCGCACATCGCGCGGTGCGATCGACTCGTTCTTCCAGATCACCGCGCGAGGGTCGACGCCGGCCCGGGAGATCCGCGGCGGCCTGGCCACGTTCTTCACGATGGCCTACATCGTCGTTCTCAACCCCCTGATCATGGGAACCCAGGCCGACGGGACTGGCGTGTTCCTGGGTGGCGGTAACCACCCCAACCTTGCGATGGTCGCCGCGGCGACGGCGCTGGTGGCCGGGGTGATGACCCTGCTGATGGGCGTCGTGGCCAACTACCCCCTTGCGCTGGCAACGGGTCTGGGTCTCAACGCCTTCGTGACCTTCGGTATTGCCAAGATTCCGGGCATGACGTGGCCCGATGCCATGGGCCTGATCGTCCTTGAGGGCGTCATCATCACGGTCCTGGTGCTGACCGGCTTCCGCAAGGCCGTGTTCCACGCCATCCCCCCGGCGCTGAAGACGGCGATCAGCGTGGGTATCGGCTTGTTCATCGCCTTCATCGGCCTCATCGACTCGGGCGTCATCCGCAAGCCTTCGGGCAGCCCGGTGCCGGTCGAGCTCGGCGTGGGCGGGTTCCTGGCCGGCTGGCCGACGCTCACTTTCGTCATCGGTCTGGTCGCGATCATCATCATGCTGGTCAAGAAGGTCAAGGGCGCGATCCTCATCGGCATTGTCGGTGGCACTGTCCTGGCCATCATTCTTGAGGCCGTCGCCAAGATCGGCAGCCAGGTCGACGCAACGGGCAAGCTCGTCAACCCCACCGGCTGGGGACTGAACGTGCCGAAGATCCCCGCGCAGATCATCGACGTCCCTGACTTCGGCCTGCTGGGGCAGTTCTCACTGCTGGGGTCCTTCAGCAAGATTGGCGCTGTGTCAGCAATCCTGCTCGTCTTCACGCTGCTGCTCGCCGACTTCTTCGACACGATGGGCACGATGGTGGCCATCGGCGACGAGGCGGGCCTGCTCGACAAGGAAGGCAACCCGCCGAACGCGCAGAAGATCCTTCTGGTCGACTCGTTGGCCGCGGTCGCCGGCGGTGCGGGCGGCGTCAGCAGCAACACGGCATACATCGAGTCGGCAGCGGGAGTCGGCGAGGGCGCGCGCACCGGCATGGCCTCAGTGGTGACCGGTCTGCTCTTCCTGGTGGCCATGTTCCTGGCCCCGTTGGTCAAGGTGGTCCCGTACGAGGCGGCAACGCCAGCCCTTGTGGTCGTCGGTTTCCTGATGATGCAGCAGGTCAGGGCTATTGACTGGCAAGACCTCGAGATCGCCATCCCGGCCTTCCTGACGATCGTCCTGATGCCGTTCACCTACTCGATCACTGCGGGTATCGGGGCGGGCTTCGTCGTGTACGTCGTGATCAAGGTCGTGGTCGGAAAAGCCTCGGTGATTCACCCCCTGATGTGGGTCATCGCCTCGCTGTTCGTTGTCTACTTTGCTCTCGACCCGGTCAAGAGCGCTCTCGGCGTCGGCTGAACACAGCCGTGGGTCGGAGAGGTCTTTTGACTTGCGGGAATAGTTAGCATGAGTAATGAGTTAGGCTAAGTAGATAGCCGGAAGGACTCATGCCACCCGCGAAACGAACGACTCAGAGCGCACAGAACCCCTCCCTGGCGCACCTGGCAAACGATCTGCGCCTGGCCTGCATGCGAATCAGTCGTCGGGTGCGCTACGAGAGCACCCAGGATGTGGCGCCTAACCAGTTCAGCGTGATGGCGAGACTCGAGGACAACGCCTTGACGCCACGCGAGCTGGCCGAGAGGGAACGCGTCAGCCCGCCCAGTATGACCCGCACGGTGGCCGGGCTGGTCGAGCGCGGGCTGGTCAACCGCACGGACGACCCGCTCGACGGTCGCCAGGTCTTCATCTCGCTGACGGCGGCGGGTCGCTCGCTCCTTGGCGAGACCCGTCGGAGGCGCGACGCCTGGATGGCCACCAGGCTCAAGGGAATCAGTGCCGACGAGCGCGAGGTCCTTGTCAGGGCAACCGCGATTCTCACCAGGGTGGCCAGCGAATGAGCCCTACCTTCGCCTCCTTGTCGATCTACAACTACCGCCTCTTCGCCGTGGGTGCGCTCGTCTCCAACACGGGAACCTGGATGGGTAGGGTCGCGCAGGACTGGCTGGTCCTGACGGAGCTGGCCCCCAGCACGTCTGTGGCGCCGCCCGTCGCGTTGGGGATCGTGACAGGGCTGCAGTTCGCCCCGCTCGCTCTCTTTGCGCCTGTTGGGGGGATGATCGCCGACCGTTTCCCGAAGCGACGCATTCTGTTCGCTACCCAGAGCGCGATGGCGCTGACCTCGCTCCTGACCGGCGTTCTGGTCGCCACCGGCGCCGTTCAGCTCTGGCACATCTACCTCTTGGCCTTCATCCAGGGTGTCGCGACAGCGCTGGACAACCCGGCCCGTCAGACCTTCGTCTCTGAAATGGTGCCGCATGAGTCGTTGAGCAACGCGGTCGGCCTCAACAGCGCATCGTTCAACGGAGCCCGCCTCATCGGACCAGGCCTGGCTGGGTTGGTCATTGCAGCCTTCGGCACGGGTCCGGCTTTCTTCCTCAATACGCTCAGCTTCATGGGAGTGCTGTTCGCGCTGGCGAGGATGCGGCCGGGCGAGCTGAACATCACGCCACGCCAGCGCGGGAAGGGACAGATCCGCGAGGGTGTCCGCTATGTTC
Organism: Actinomycetales bacterium; assembly: GCA_038236365.1. GTDB lineage: Bacteria > Actinomycetota > Actinomycetes > Actinomycetales > Dermatophilaceae > UBA4719. Next base: position 19,834 of record JBBRZV010000028.1, read on the forward strand.
GCGGTCGCCCAGACATCGTCCTGATCATGGCGCTCGTCTTCGTGCTAGGTACCTTCGGGATGAACTTCCAGATGACTACTGCGCTCATGGCCACCGCCGTGTTCGGCAAGGGCGCAGGTGGGTATGGCTTGCTGGGCTCGATCATGGCTGTCGGATCGCTCTCGGCGGCGCTGCTCTCGGCGCGGCGCCCGAACCCACGCCTGCGCGTCCTTCTGGTGGCCTATGGAGCGTTCGCGGTGGCCTCGGCGGCTGCCGCGCTTGCCCCTTCATACATCTGGTTTGCGGTTCTGCTCATCCCGGTCGGGCTCACCGCACTGACGGTGATCACCACGGCCACCGCCATGGTCCAGCTCAGCGTCGACCCAGCTTTGCGCGGCAGGGTCATGGCGCTGTACCTGGCAGTGTTCATGGGTGGCACGCCCCTCGGCTCACCGCTCGTAGGGTGGATCGGCTCGGCTTGGGGGCCCCGCTGGACCATCCTGATTGGCAGTATCACCACCGGGCTGGCGGTGCTTGTTGCGATGCTGTACGTCGTGCGAAGCGAGAACGTCCGCGTGCGCTACCAGCGCACGGAGCGGCCGCGGCTGAGGATTACCCGCGGCGAGATCATCGAGACCGTGCCTGAGCTGGCCAGATGACTCCCCGATTTCGCCGCGCGGTCGTGCTGATCGCCCTTGTCGCGATGGTGATGGCCGTCCTGTTGGGGCAACTGTCCTCACTGGTTCGTTGAGAGCTGCTCAGCGCCCACCATGACGCGTAGCTGTGGCTCGCGCTATGGCGCGGTAGTGGTCGTCGCCGTCGGACACGGGTTGGTCGGAGTTGGTGCCGGAACGGTCGGATCGGTAGTGGTCACGCACGGGTCGGGGAGTGCTGTGACCGTCGTCGACGGGTCGGGAAGCGGCGGGACGGTTGTCGTCGGGCCAGGCAGCGGCGGGACCGTTGTCGTCAGGACAGGCAGCGGGACCGTGGCGGTGGGGTCGGGCACTGTTGAGTTGGGGGCTGGGACCGTTGCGCCCGGGATCGGAACGGCGGGCGCGGACGTGGTTGGGATGGCCGCCGGCACAACGGCGTCGAGAGCTGGCGGACCTCCGGTCGGCACGGAGCCGGTCGCGAGGGCTGGTGTCACGGACACCGAGCTCGTGGGCTGCATGGCGACCACCGCAAAGACCGAGGTCGACGGGGCCGTGCCAGACGCAGCCAGGTCGGAGGCTGGCAGGGCGCTGACTCCGAGACGGTACGTGGCGGCAATGGAGGTCACGAGCGCCACGTAGGACTCAGAAGCGTTGTAGCGCATGATCGCCGCGTGAAGGTCGCCCGGGAGTGCGAGGTCTCCGGGTCCCGAGCAGAGGTAGACGGCAGTTGCGGTGGCACTATCGGCAATGTCCTGCGGGTTCTTGACGCCGTCTCCATCAGCATCGACGCCTGCGACGCGCCAGGTGCCGGGGATGAACTGCATCGGGCCCACGGCCCGGTCATAGACGGTGTCGCGGTCAAGCAGGCCACCGTCGCTGTCGGTGATTCGGGCGGTCCCGTTTGAACCGTCCAGCGATATGCCGATGATGCCCGGCTGAGCCACCCCGGCCGTGTCGAGCTGGTTGCCGCCGAAGCGGGCATGGTTGCTCTCGACCTTTCCGATGGCAGCCACCAGCGCCCAGTCGATGTGGCAGGCATGGTCGGCTGAGTCAACCAGGGAGGCTGCTCGCCGGTAGCCCTCGAGCGCGCGAACGGGGATCGCGCTGCCGTCCGGGTTCACCAGAGACGAGCTGGGCACCGCCCCCGCGGGTGCTGGTGCCACATCTGCTGCGAGGCGAGACGTATCGGGTGTCCCGGCTGGGGCGGGCATGCTCAGTGGGAGGTCCGGGACCACGATCACCGGGGAGTGGCTGGAGACGGCGACGCTTTTGATGTTGCGTGCTGGTGCAGGTGGAGCGGAGATGGCGATTCCGCCACCGATCAAGGCGACAGAGGGAATAGCCGCGCAGATCCTGCGCCAGGGCACTGTGACCGTCTTCAAGCGACCGCTCTTCGACATGTTTCTCCCTAAGTCGACCAGGTCCGGTTCGACCAAGGCAGCTGCTGCCGTGTAGCGATCCGTATCGTGTTGCATCGACGAGGTTTCAGGGTCAATTTTACTGGGGCCCCTTTGTGCCGGTAATCCCTCAGAGGGTATGTGCCCGATAGGGATACCAGCAGGCGACCAGACCCCAGCGGGGTCCTATCGATACCGCTGGACGTGGTTCACTTCATGCTGTGTCCCGATCCCACGGCTGTGTCCGTACGTCCACTCGAGTGACCACGACTCTGGCGGTGGCCGCGTTGACGGTAGCTGCTTTGGGGGCGTGCAGCAGCGACGCCAAGCCGAAGGTCGCGCCCATTGCCCGCACGACGACAACACAGGCACCGACACCCACTCCAACCCCACAAGGTCCCAACCCCCTCACCGGTGTCGGTGCACCACCCTCTGGCCCGGTGATCGCAGTCAAGGTTGACGACACCCCGGCCGGCCGGCCTTCGCTGGGGCTGGAAAAGGCCGATGTGATCTATATCGAGGAGGTCGAGGGCGGCCTGACCCGCATGGTGGCCGTGTTCGCCAGTGCCAAGCCCAACGTCCGGGCCGTCCGTAGCGTCCGCGCCAGCGACCCTGAGCTCTTGCGTCAGTATGGGCGGATCATCGTGGTCGCCAGTGGGGGCGGTGGCCGCTCCCTGCCCACCCTGGACCGGTCGGGCCTGCACAGCTCGATCCACGACCGTGGAGGTGTGGGCTTCTCCCGTGATCGCTCACGGCCGGCGCCATACAACGTTGTCACCAACCTGGCCAAGGTGAGTGCTGCCATCACGGGTGACGGTGTGCGCAACGTCGGTTTCACCTGGGCCGTCGCCGACCCTCGGCTTGCCGCAGCCAAATCCGCGCCGGCTGTGAATACCCGAGTGGGATCCACAGCGGTGAGCTTCGTCTGGGACACGAAGCTGACCAGCTACGTGCGCACCGAGGGTGGCCGGCGGATACTGACCGCCAGTGGCGCTCCCGTCGCCAAACCCAATGTCCTCGTGCAGTACTGCAAAGTGGCCGCGGACCACGCGGACGTCGACGTCAACGGAAAACCATCGGCGTTCACCGAGTCCGTGGGCTCCGGTCGTGTGGTGCTGTTCCGTGACGGCAGGCGGATCGACGGCACGTGGCATCGAGCTAGCGTCGGAGCCCCGACGACGTTCATCGATGCGGCCGGGAGCCCGCTCCTGTTCGCGCCGGGTGGGACAATCGTGGCGCTGGTGCGCGCCGGCGCTCCCGCCTGATCAGACGCGCAGCCTGACCAGACGGGCAGCCTGATCAGGCGGTTTGGCTCACGACGTACTCGACGCTCGCGATGAGCCTCGAGATGTCCTCGGGGTCGATCGCCGGGAACATCCCCACGCGCAGCTGGTTGCGTCCGAGCTTGCGGTAGGGCTCCACGTCGACGACACCGTTGGCACGCAGCACCTTGGCAACCGCCGCGGCGTCGACCTCATCGGTGAAGTCGATGGTGCCCACGACAAGCGAGCGGGCGGATGGGTCGGCGACGAACGGCGAGGTGTATGCCGTGGCTTCCGCCCAGTCGTAGAGCCTGCTGGAGCTGTCGGTTGTCCGCTTCACGGCCCAGCCCAGACCGCCCTGGCCGTTCATCCACTCGATCTGGTTGGCCAGGAGGGCCAGGGTCGAGACAGCGGGTGTGTTGTAGGTCTGGTTCAGCCGGGAGTTGCTGATCGCGGTCGGTAGGCTGAAGAAGTCAGGCACCCACCGGCCGGAGGCGGCGATCTCGTCGACCCGGGCCAAGGCTGCCGGCGAGAAGGCTGCAAGCCAGAGGCCACCCTCGGCCGCGAAGCACTTCTGTGGCCCGAAGTAGTAGACGTCCGACTCAGCGATATCCACCGGCAGTCCACCCGCGCCCGATGTTGCGTCGATCAGAACCAGTGCGCCCTCGTCGGCGCCTGCCACCCGCTTCACCGGCGCCATGACTCCGGTCGAGGTCTCGTTGTGAGGCCAGGCGTAGACGTCGACGCCGGTCTCGGCCTCGGGCGAGGCGAGGGTGCCCGGCTCACCCTTGATGATCGTTGAGGCGCCCAGGAACGGGGCCTTCTGCGTGACTGAGCCAAACTTGGCCGAGAACTCACCGAACACCAGATGTTGCGCCCGGTCCCGGACGAGACCGAACGCCGCGATGTCCCAGAAGGCGGTCGATCCGCCGTTGCCCAAGATGATCTCGTAGCCCTCAGGAAGGCTGAACAGCTCGGAGAGCCCTTCGCGGACCTGACCCACGAGGTTCCTGACGGGGGCCTGGCGGTGTGAGGTGCCCAGAACCGTGCGGCCGAGGGAGGCGAGATGGTCGACCTGGGCTGGACGGACCTTGCTCGGCCCGCAGCCGAAACGGCCGTCCTGGGGCAAGAGCTCGGCGGGGATGGAAAGGGTGGCGGTGTCAGTCACGCAAAATCACCTCGGGTGAGAGTGGCGGGTAAGTACCCGACCCGACTCCGTTGGCAGATCGCTTGGGGCGCTAGTCTGTCAGCCACGGCGCGCGGCCCGACAAGCGGTCCGTTCACTGGGATGCATTCTTCGGCGTGCAGACCGGTCAAAGAGCGTGGACCGACGGGGCGGAGGCGCCCCAGCCCACCACATCCTCGGGTCCGCGCGCGCCCTCACCGACATAGCGGGCCGACGGGCGGATGAGACGACCGGTGCGCTTCTGCTCGAGCACATGGGCAGACCACCCTGCCGTGCGCGCACAGGTGAACAACGGCGTGAACATCGCGGCGGGCACCTCGGCGAAGTCGAGCAGTACGGCGGCCCAGAACTCGACATTCGTAGCCAGAACCCGGTCGGGACGTCGTGCGTGGAGCTCGTCGAGCGCGGCTTTCTCCAATGCGGCGGCGACCGCGAACCGTGGCGCTTCCAGGCGCTTGCAGGTGGCCCGTAGGACTCGCGCGCGAGGGTCCTCCGCGCGATACACGCGGTGGCCAAATCCCATGAGGCGCTCACCCTTGTCGAGAACGCTCCTGACGTATGCCGTCGCGTCGCCCGACCGTTCCACGGCCTCGATCATGTGCAGCACCCTCGAGGGCGCACCTCCATGAAGCGGTCCGCTGATCGCGCCGACAGCACCAGAGAGGCAGGCTGCGACGTCGGCGCCGGTAGAGGCGATGACGCGAGCGGTGAAGGTTGATGCGTTCATGCCATGTTCGGCCGCGGATACCCAATACGCGTCGATCGCCTCGACATGGCGGGGGTCAGGCTCGCCGCGCCAACGGATCATGAAGCGCTCGACGATGGTGTGCGCCTTGTCCACCTCGCTCTGGGGCACCATGGGCCGGCCCTGGCCTCGGGCGGACTGGGCGACGAACGACAGCGCCATGACGGATGCACGCGCCAGGTCGTCGCGGACGTGCTCCGCGTCGATGTCCAGCACCGGCCGCAGCCCCCAGACGGGAGCCAGCTGTGCCAGAGCGCTTTGGACATCGACCCGTACGTCACCGGTATGCACCGGGAGCTGGAAGGGCTCGGCCGGCGGCAGACCGGGGTTGAACTCGTTGTCGACGAGCAGACCCCAGACGTTGCCGAAGGACACCCGCCCGACCAGGTCGTTGATGTCGACGCCGCGGTAGCGCAGCGCGCCGCCCTCCCGGTCAGGCTCGGCTATCTCCGACTCGAAGGCGATGACACCCTCGAGGCCTGGCCTGAAGTCGCTCTCGCTCATGCGTAGACCCTCTCCCCGGGCCGGCGTCGATGCCGGGCCGAAACCCATTCTGCCCTGTCCGGCTGCTCGTTTGGGTGGCCGTTAGCGGGTTTCCATCACAAATATCGGTCTTGGGTCGCGCTAGTGATGTTGGAAACTCGCTAGGGGCGCGCCTTGCGACGAATTGCCTTGAGAGGATTGGCTTTCGGGCGTAGGTCGATGGTGGGCCGGATGCGTTTGGCCAAGTCGTAGCCCCGGATGAGGTCCACGAGAGGCGTGCTGACCGTGGGGTGACTGGCGATCGGCTCGTCGCCGTTGAGCACGACCCACACCTGCAGGTCCCCCTCCCACACCGGCAAGATCGAGCCGTCCATCAGCCCCTCGGCGTGCCCGAGCGCCTGTTTGCGAGCGGTGAGTCTGCTCAGCTGCTTCTGGGCGAACTCCACGGCCGGCTCTTTGCCGTGCTTGATCGCCGCGTAGGCCACGGGGCCGTACTTGACCCCCAGCTTGACGACACTGGTCACTGCCTTCGCCTTGCCCGCCATGGTGCCTCCCTCTTGCGCGTGAGCTCCTCCACCATAATCTCGTGGCATGAGCGATGCGCTGCGCAGGGAGTACACCGGTGAGGGTCTTTCCGAGTCCGAGCTTGCCGCGACTCCGTGGGAACAGGCACGGCAGTGGGTGGACGACGCCGTCTATCGGTCGGTCGAGAGGGACGATGTGCCGGAGCCCCTGGCAATGTCCCTGGCCACCGTCGACGCAGCTGGGCACCCTGATGTCCGGGCCGTACTCCTGCGCTTCCTGGATCCGGCGGGTCCGGGATTTGTCACAAACCTCGAGTCGGCGAAGGGCACTCAGATTGCCGGCAATCCGCGCGTTGCCGCGGCTCTGGTCTGGGCTGGGATGTATCGCGCCATCCGCTTCCGCGGGACTGCCCACCTGCTCGGCCGGAGCGAGGTTGAGCGTTACTTCAACGAGCGTCCATGGGGCTCGCGGATCAGCGCGTGGGCATCCCAGCAGTCGCAGGTGATTGACGATCGATCCGGTCTCGAGGAGGCCTACCAGCGGTATGCCGCACAGTGGCCCGACCGTGGCGGCCCCACCGATGTTCCGGTCCCTCACTTCTGGGGCGGCTACCGGATCACCTGCCATGAGGTGGAGTTCTGGGCTGGCCGTAGCAACCGGTTACATGACCGGCTGGCCTTCGTGCGGGTGGGCGATGGTCTGCTCGACGATGTCGGCGCCTGGCGGTCTGAGAGGCGGCAGCCGTGACGGACCCGACTGCGGCAGTCACGCCGGCCTCGTCCCTTGCCGAGCGTCGTCGCCGGGCGACGCCAGGCGTCGAACGGAACCTGATGGGCGGCCGCCCGGCTTCGCCGCAGGACGAGCTTCGGAGCCTGATCTTCGAGCTCGACCAGTCCGACGCCGCCACCTGGGATCGTTACGGCGAGGGTGGCCCGGTCGCCGCGCTGGAGAGTCAGGTCGCGGAGCTGCTCGGCAAGCCCGCGGCGGTAATGTTCCCCAGCGGCACCATGGCCCAGCAGTCGACGCTTCGGGTCTGGAGCGATCGGCGCGGGAGCCGGCGTATCGCCATACCCTCGTTGTCCCACCTGCTGCACCACGAGCAGGATGGTCCGCGGCTGCTCAACGGCTTCGAGTGGGCACTGTTGACCACCGGGGCGGTCGTCCCCACGGCCGGGCACCTCGCGGCCATCCCGGGGCCGCTCGGTGCGGCACTGCTGGAGCTGCCGTTGCGCGACGCCGGCTACCTGTTGCCGTCATGGGAGCAGCTCGAGGCCCTTTCGCTGGCCTGCCGCGATCGTGGCGTGCCGCTGCATCTGGACGGCGCCCGCATCTGGGAGTCCGCTCCGTATCTGGGACACAGCCCGGCACAGATCGCTGCTCTCGCCGACACGGTCTACGTCTCGTTCTACAAGGGCCTGCGTGGGCTGGCCGGCGCGGTCGTCGCGGGGCCCGAGGACGTCATCGCCGAGGTGCGGCTCTGGCGCAGTCGCCACGGAGGCACACTGTGGACGATGCTCCCTTATGCGGTGGCTGGCCTTCGCGGCCTACGCGAGGAGCTACCGCGCATGGCCGAGTACTACGAGCGGGCCGTCGTGATGGCGGAATTGTTGGCAGCAAAGGGAATTCGCACCTTCCCTGAACCCCCGCACTGCAACGCCTTCCGCATGGTCGTCGAGGCCCCCGGTGACGTGGTGACGGAGCGGGTCGTCGGTGCGATGGAACGAGAGCGCCTCGCCGTGTCACCTCTGTGGCAGGACTCCGCGGATGTTCCTGGTTGGGCGTGGACCGAGTTCACGGTCGGCGCGGCGACGATGGAGTGGACCATTGATGAGGCGGTCGACCTGCTCGCCCGGATCCTGCTCGGCTGAGCCCGCGAGGCTCTTGGCATGGGACAGCCCATGAGGTCTGGAAACACCAGGGTGCGATGGACGGGTCGCACATCCTCATGGGCTGCGGTGTCTGCATGGAATTGCGGTCACCACATCGTCCCTGTCGCTGATCGCCCAAAGGGGCAGCCGGCGACGGACTGGGCTAGCGCGCAGCCACCTCACGCGTCCGTTGGTTAATCACTAGGCGGACCACCTCCCTTCTCGTGTCCCTCTACGTTAGGTCGGCGGATGAGTGCTCGCAACGGTCTTCTGCTCTGCAGGGACCGCTGAGATGCTCGAGGCGATGGTCAGGCGGGTCGAACGGTCGAGGCGTCCACCGCGATCCATACCGCGTCGGCCCGTGCGAGCAGGCGACCGTCTGCGGCATACAACGCGGTCCCGCTGTAGTACTTGCGTCCGTCGTGGCCCCGTGGCCATGCCATCACCACATGGGGGTCGCCGACCTGGGGGAGATCCTGGACGGCGGCGGTCATCGTCCCGAGGACCAGCTCGCGTCCGGCGATGCCAGAGGCCCAGGCGCCGGGGCAGTCCAGTGCCGCCCAGACCAGCTCTGGGGTCGACTCGCGTGGCGTCCAGGCCGCTGCGCGCAGCGTCGTGTGCCCGGCCAGCAGGCCCGTACGCAGGCACAGCGCATCGGAGGGGTCGCGGCGGGTTCCGCAGGTGAAACACGTGGGAAAGGGATGCGAACGCAGACCCTCGTATGCCGGTCCGGCGGCCTCCGCCTCCGCGTAGGTCACCGGCTGGCGGACCTCAGTGGCGTCCAGCGGCTCGGCAGCAAAGGCCTGGGCAACCAGGGTCTCGCCATCCCAGACCTCGACGGTGCCGTCGTCGCTACGTGAGATCGCCATCTCGGTGTCCAGGGGCGGCGGTGTGCGCAGCCGGACGGTGACCGTGCCACCCTCCAGCGCTCCGTCGACGAGCTGCGCCAGGTGACCACTGGTCCAGCCGCCGTTACCGGACATCGGCGGACCGCAGAACCGGGCGGGGACAACAAAGGAATCGTTCACGAGACCGAACGCTAGTCCCTCGCGTCGCACGGGTCTGTGGGTAGCGAACAGTGAGAGGGTGTGAGCGTGACGGACTTGATTGACACCACCGAGATGTACCTCCGGACGATCTTCGAGCTCGAGGAGGAGGGCACGGTCCCTCTGCGAGCCCGCATTGCCGAGCGCCTGGGCCACTCGGGCCCCACGGTCTCCCAGACCGTGGCCCGGATGGAGCGCGACGGTCTGCTCGCGGTCGAGGGCGACCGACACATCGAGCTGTCCGAGGAGGGGCGTCGGCTGGCCACTCGGGTGATGCGCAAGCACCGACTCGCCGAGCGGCTGCTTCTCGATGTCGTCGGCCTCGAATGGGAGTACGTGCACGACGAGGCCTGTCGGTGGGAGCACGTCATGAGCGAGCGGGTTGAGCGAAAGATCCTGGCGCTGCTCGGTGAGCACCGCGTCAGTCCCTATGGCAACCCCATCCCGGGGCTCGACGAGCTGGGGGAGCAACCGAACGAGAACTTCCGTCGTGGCGTGAGCAGCCTGGTCGAGCTGGCCGACGAAGGACCCAGGGTGGTGACAGTGCGGCGGATCGGGGAGCCGGCCCAGGTCGAGCCCGAGGCGCTGAACCTTCTGACCCATGCGGGCCTGATGCCCGGGCAGCGCGTGCGCGTGCGCCGTGAGGGTGGCCGCATCGTCGTCGTGCGTGAAGGCGCCGAGGAAGCCGCAGGGATCTCGTTGCCTGAGGACGTGGCAGCCCATGTGTTCGCTGATACGCCGGTTTGAGCCTGCTCTCGCCTCTTTCTTGTCCAGTTGTTGGGCTCGCCGTGATCGGAATGTGACATTCGGCCGTCGCCTGTTGTACCTTGGACGCGCTTCACCTTCCCGGGTGAAGTTCTTGATGCGGTTCGCCTAATCCTGTCACCGCATCGAGACTTCTCAACATCCGCTTGGCAGGAGCGGGGGACCCACTTTTGGGGCGTCCAGAGACGCTCCTTGGGGTGAAGCCCTCTCGGTGGTGGTCGACTTCGGTCGGCTCGCCGTTCGTGATGGCCGGGTGATATCTCCCACCCGAACCCGACAGCTGACCTCGTAGGCGTTTGGAGAGGTTTACTCACTGTGTCCAACCACATGTCGGGACGTCATCGCGCTCCCATTCGGCTGAACCCTGCCTCCTCACTTTCGTCGGCCATCTCGCGCTCAGCGAAGCCCGCGGCAAAGGCCTCTGCTGTCTTCGCGGTCTCCGGCGGCATGGTCGCCTCGTTCGCACTCCCGGCGTCTGCAGCGACCGTCACCGCCACTGTCGCCAAGCCCAAGGTGCCGGCGACCAGCGTCATCCTGCCGATCGCCGCTCCGTCGCCCGCCCAGGCACCTTTGGTCTCGCCGTCCTTCGGGGATATCGGGTTCAGTGGTGTTGACCAGCCCAAGCCCAAACCGGTCGCGGCACCCGTTGCCCGGCGCGCCCCCATCACCTCCAGCCGCTCGGCATCGCGGCTTCCCGTATCCCAGTCGGCCCCTGTGCCCGCACCGCGCTCGGCTGGTGTGATCGGAATCGCCGCCAGCCTGGCTGGTATCTCCTACGTCTACGGCGGCACCACGCCATCCGGTTTCGACTGCTCCGGCTTCACGAAGTACGTCTTCGCCCAGGCGGGGATGAGCCTGCCCCGCACTGCCGAGGAGCAGCGCCAGGCCACGACGCCCGTGTCCACCCCCGCGGTGGGCGACCTGGTGTTCTTCGGTTCCCCGGCCTACCACGTGGGTATCTACGCCGGCAACGGGAAGATGTGGGACTCCCCGAAGACAGGCATGTCCGTCGCCCTGCGCTCGATCTTCTCCGGCGCGTCCTACCGCCGGGTCTAATCTCCCAACGACCTCCCCCTGCGACACGCGCGGCCTACCTGCCGTGAAGGCTCTGGCCCCTCACCGTTTCGGCGATGAGGGGCCAGAGCCGTTTGTGGGTCGAGTGTGGCGCCGCGACGTCGACGGTCAGTTACCGTACGTCTTGCTTCTCGCGCTCAACGCCTCGGTGCCCTCGAATGGATTCGAACCATCGACCTACCGCTTAGGAGGCGGTTGCTCTATCCCCTGAGCTACGAGGGCGGGGCGCGTCGGAACTCGGGCAGGAACCCACGCGGCTGCCCATTCTGGCAGGGCGTGGCTTCAGGCGTACGGGCGCGGTGGCTTGCGCGCCAGTTCCGCTCTCCTCACACCTCAGTGGCGTCGACCGCCCATGATGTGGGGGCGCACGGATGTTCCTTTCGTCCGGCGAGCTCGGCGGCCTTGCCTGGCGGCATACTTGCACCTGATTCGGGGATGATCGTGAAAGATGGCCGTGAACCGGCCGGATGAGGCTCGACACCAGGAAGGCGCGCCACATTGACCAGCAGCCGGTTCGTTAGCCTGCTGTCGTGAGTCAGTCCCCGCAGGACCCCCCCGATCCGTCGTTCACCCCACCCGTCGCCGAGGACAGCCGCGATCCGCGTGCGGATCGGGTGGCGGTGGCCGTGCGCACCTGGCAGCGGCATCTGGTGGACCTGGGCGGCCGCAACACCTTGCTCTGGTACCGCGACCTGCCCGCGGGCACGCTCGACCTGACTGCTGCTCATCCGGGTGGTCTGGCCATGCTGCTGGCCGGGCGACCGACCAAGCTCTCTGATCTCGTGCGCGAGCCCTCGGCCCTCGAGGATGCTCGTCGACGAGTTCGCACGATCCGGGCCAAGACCCTCGAGCTGCACGAGGAGCGTGGCATCACCGCCGGATTCCTCGCCGTCGGTATGGCGACCTGGCACGTTGCGGGGGCGCCTCGCCCTCCGTCCGCACCGGTTCTCCTGCGCTCGTGCGTGCTCAAACCCACCGGCGCCGCCCAGCAGGACTTCGACATCGATCTCGGCGACGATGTGGAGATCAACCCGGTTCTCGCGCACTATCTCGGCTCCGAGCAGGGCATCGAGCTCGACACCGAGGCGCTCGAGGAGATGGCCACGGTCACGAGGGGCTTCGACCCGAACCCCGTGTTCTCCGCGCTCAGCGTGATGTGTGGGCGCATCCCGGCATTCCAGATCGCGCCTCGGCTCGTGCTGGGGACATTCTCCTATGCCAAGCTCCCCATGGTCGCGGACCTGGCGGCCCAGGCCGAGACGCTTGCCAACCACGACGTCGTGGCCGCGCTTGCCGGTGACCCCGGCGCGCTCAAGGCCGTGCGCACCACAGCCCCGGACTCCCCGGCCGACGCCGAGCCGTCACGTGAACATCTCGTCATGGATGCCGACTCCTCCCAGCAGTCCGTCATCGACGCGGTCCGCAGCGGGGCCAACCTCGTCATCAAGGGACCGCCCGGCACAGGCAAGAGCCAGACCATCGCCAACCTCATCGCCTCCCTGGCCAGCGAGGGCAGACGAACGCTGTTCGTGGCCGAGAAGCGTGCCGCCATCGACGCCGTTGTGGGGCGACTCGAGCGTCTCGGTCTGGGCGACCTCGTCCTGGACGTCTACGACGGCGCCTCCAACAAGCGTCGGCTGGCGCAAGAGCTAGGGGCTGCTCTTGACCGGGCCAGTAACGTCGAGGACCCGGACACCGCGGCTATCGAGCGCACCCTGGCCGAACGGCGTACCCGTCTGGCGGATCACCGGGCGGCTCTTCACGACAAGCGAAACCCTTGGGGCGTCAGCGCTTTCGACGCTCAGGTCGCACTCGCTCAACTGTGGGCACGTCCCACACCGCCGACATCGCGGGTCCGTCTTCATGGCGATGCGCTGCGTGACATCAGCCGCCGCCGGGTCGCAGAGCTGGGCCAGTCATTGAGTGAGGCCGCCTCGCTCGGAGCCTGGACTGCGGGGGAGGACGACGATCCCTGGTATGGGGCGCACGTCACCTCGGCGGACGACGCCGCGCAGGCGCTGGAGATCGCCAGCCGCCTGGGGGGTGGTGGCCTGGACGCCGCGCAGCAACGACTTGAGACGGCCATGGTCGAAGCCGGGCTGCCTGAAGCCAAGAAACCACAGGACTGGGGCCACGCACTGGGCGTCGTGGAGCAGGTACGACAGACACTGGAGATCTTCAGGCCCGAAGTGTTCGACGTGCCGCTTGTCGACATGGTGGGAGCCACCGGCACCAAGGACTACCGCGGCACCCTCAGGCTCAGGCTCGGGTTCTTGTCGCGGTTCCGGCTACGGCGTCAGGCCCGTAGCCTGCTTCGCCCGGGTTCGCCGCCAGCCGATCTGCACTCCGCGCTCAAGGCCGCTCAGGAACAACGCGTCATCTGGGGTCATCTCGCTGGCATTGGAGGGCGTCCCGAGGTTCCCGGGGGAATCGACGAGGCCGAGCACACTTACTACGCCCTCGAGCGCGACCTGTCCTGGCTCGGTACCCGCCTTGCGACCACGCCAGGAGCTGGCGATCTGCTGGGGTCGCCGCTGGCCGAGCTGCCGGCTCGACTTGAGGCGCTGGCCAGACGTAGCGATCGACTTGCCGTGCTCCCTCGCGTCGTCTCGGTCCTGGACAACTTGCGTGGGTCGGGGTTGGGGCCGCTGGTTGACGACCTCGCACAGAGGGGTGTGGCTGCCGTCGATGTGGCTCCCGAGATGGATTTCGTCTGGTGGACCTCGCTGCTGGATGACATCAGTGTTCGGGACAGTGCCTACGGCGCTCATGACGGCGACTTCCTCCGGCGGGTGGGGGCGGAGTACATCGAAGCAGACCGCGCGCACCTCGCCGGAACCGTTGAGCGGGTTCGCGCCGCGGTCGGACGCCGGCTGCGCGAGGTCCTGGCCGACCACCCCGAGCAGGAGGCGCTGGTTCGCGCGGAGGCGGGCAAGTCTCGGCGGCATCGCCCACTGCGCGAGCTCCTTCCCCGAGCCGCAGAGACTTTGACCGCGATCAAGCCCTGCTGGGCGATGAGCCCCCTGGTGGTGGCCTCGATCCTGCCGGCCGGGCGCTGGTTCGACGTGGTGATCTTCGACGAAGCGTCACAGATCCCTCCTGCGCAGGCGGTTTCGGCCATCTCACGGGCCACTCAGGTCGTGGTCGCGGGGGACGAGCGCCAGCTGCCGCCAACCAGCTTCTTCACAGCGGCGATCGACGATGACGTCGATGGCGCGCCGGCTGACGACTCGCTGACCGAGGGTTTCGAGTCGATCCTCGACGTCCTCTCGGCGGCGTTGCCGGTCCGTCGGCTGACGTGGCACTATCGCTCACTGGACGAGCGGCTGGTCTCCTTCGCCAATGCGCAGATGTATCACGGAACTCTGGTCACGTTCCCCGGCACCGGCGAGGAGGCCGTGGTTCGTCTCGAGGTCGTCGACGGCTCCGCGCCGGTCCAGCCCGGTCTTGAGGCGATCGAGTCCACGCAGGCCGAGGTCGATCGAGTCGTCAAGCTGGTGCTTGCGCACGCGCGGACCCGCCCGGGAGAGTCGCTTGGGGTCATCGCTCTTGGCATCAAGCATGCGGACCGCATCGACCAGGCCCTGCGCTCGGCTCTGATCGGGGCCGAAGGCCTCGGCGACTTTTTCGACGAGGACGCCGCGGAGCGGTTCTTCGTCAAGAACCTTGAACGGGTCCAGGGCGATGAGCGGGACGCCATCATCCTCTCCATCGGCTACGGGAAGACCCCACATGGCCGGGTACTGCACCGCTTCGGCCCGCTCAACCTCGAGGGGGGCGAGCGCCGCCTCAACGTGGCGATCACCCGCGCTCGCCGCAGGATGACCGTTGTCTCATCGTTCACCGCCGCCGACCTCGACCCCGCGCGGCTCAAGGCGCGAGGGGCCCTTATGCTGCGGGACTTCCTTTCGTATGCCGCAGCCGGCGGCTCCCAGCCGGCGTCTGGGGACGCGACCAAGGCTGTGGGTCCTGTCGACCCGCTGGTCGACAACCTGGCATCCCGGCTTCGGGGAGCAGGGCTGGTGGTGCACCCCGGCTACGGCACATCGGCCCAGCGCATCGACCTGGCGGTGGAGGACCCACATCGGCGCGGCCGGCTTCTTGTTGCTGTCGAGACCGACGGCCCGCGCTATGCCGCGATGTCCAGCACCCGCGATCGCGACCGGCTGCGGATCGAGCAGCTGCGCCGCCTCGGATGGGAACACATGCGGATATGGACCACTGACCTGTTCCGTGACCCAGCGCGTGACGTGGCCCGGGTCGTGGAGGCTGTTCGCCGAGCCTCGGATGAACATCCTCGTGATGACGAACATCCCCATGATGAAGGGACGGCGGTGCCAGAGCCTCGGGAGGAGCAGACCCAGGAGGAGAAGGCCCGGGACGAGCAGTCATCCGCCCCCGCCAGCAAGGTACAGGCGGCAGAGGTCAGGTCAAAGCCGGAGCAGACCCGAGATGACACCGACGCTGGCTGGGGTGAACAGTCCAGCGAGGGCTCACACGACCAGTGGCTGCAGGAGCAGCGCCCGCCGCACTGGGGCTAGCGCCTCCCACTCCCGACCGAACACCGCCAATGGCGCAAACCACCCGGGACCAGGCCCGCAACGGGGCCTTGGCGGTGTTCGGATGCGATGTTCGGATGCGGTGTGGACCAGAACGTGGTTCCATCGGCGCGGCCTGGCCTTCGCCGCTGCTGACTCAGGACAGGCCGACGATGTTGCCGTCCGCGTCGATGTCGATCCGCTCCGCGGCCGGGTGCTTTGGTAACCCGGGCATGGTCCGCATCTCCCCGCAGATCGCGTAGACGTAGCCTGCACCGACAGCGGCGCGGACCTCACGCACCGGCATCCGCCAGCCGGTCGGGGCGCCCCGCAGAGTCGGATCCGATGAGATCGACAGGTGTGTCTTGGCGATGACGACGGGGAAGGCTCCATAGCCCAGCACCTCGAACCGTTTGAGCTGTTTGGCCACCGATGGCGCCAGGTCGATGCCATCGGCGCCATAGATCTCCTTCGCCACCTTCTCGATCTTGTCCACGAGTGGCAGGTCGAGATCGTAGAGGTAGCGGAA
>JBBRZV010000029.1:0-34389 GCA_038236365.1 Actinomycetales bacterium
CGCCACAGATCTCGTCGATCTGCACCTGGTGCGACTTTCGCGCGCACTGCACAGAGGGGCAGCGGGTCGGACCTGAGAAGTCCGACTGGGCAGCGCTGGAGGACGAAGCGCCGGAAGTGTGAGTCATCCCACTTCCAGCGGGAAAGACTGCCGTGTGTCCCGGATGCGCTGCGTCGCTGACAGACTGTGCCCGACCCCAAGGCCATCGGAGAGGCATCACCCGTGACTGCGACAACGCGAGCCCCCAAACAGGACCCAAGAGCCAAGCCGGACGAGGGTCCTGTAGCGCGCTTGGCCACGGTCGTGGCCGTGGCCAACCAGAAGGGCGGAGTGGCAAAGACGACCTCGGTTGCCTCGCTGGGGGCCGCATTTGCCGAGCTCGGCAAGGCGGTCCTTCTGATCGACCTCGATGCGCAGGCCTGCTTGACGTTCAGTCTCGGGGTCGACCCGGACGAGGTCGAGATGAGCATCAACGAGGTGCTGGTCGGCCGTCACGTCAAGGCCCGCGATGCGGTCATGACGTGCGCCGACGGAGTTGACCTGATTCCGAGCGTCATCGAGCTGGCGGGAGTCGAGGCGCAGCTGCTCCCTCGGCCCGGTCGCGAGTACGTCCTTCGTTCCGTTCTGGAACCGATCCGGGCGGACTACGACGTGATCCTGCTGGACTGCGCGCCTTCGCTGGGCGTGTTGACCCTCAACGCCCTGACCGCATCACAGGGGCTCATCATCCCGATGCCGTGCGAGATGCTCAGCCACCGCGGGGTCGGCCAGCTGCTCGACACCGTCACCGACGTGAAGGCAATCCTCAACCCCGGGCTGGAGGTCTTCGGCATTCTGCCCACGATGTTCGACGGACGCAGCAACCACGCGCGCGCGGTGCTGGCCGACGTGGGTGAGCGCTATGGGCTGCCAGTGCTCAGTCCGCCGATCCCGAAGACCGTTCGTTTCGCCGAAGCGCCTGCTGTGGGGCGCTCGATCCTCACGACCTCGCGAAGGTCCAAGGGTGCCCAGGCCTACCGCGACGTGGCGGCAAGCCTGATGTCGCGCCTCTGACCGCTGGCACGAAAGAGCCCGCTACCCCGATGGGGCGGCGGGCTCTTCGTTGGACCTGTGTGAAGCCTCAGGCCTGCGAGGCGGCTGGAGCAGCCTCGTTGCCCTTGCCGACTGCAGCGCTCGTGGCGGCAGTGTCACCCTGGCCACCGCGGGTGCGGCGCCGGTTGCGGGAACGACGTGGTTTCGCGTCCTCCGTGCCCTTGGTGTGATCGGCATTCTTGGGACGATCGGCAGGCGGACGCTCCCGCCCTTCGGAAGGACGCGCGCCGCGGGAAGACGGTCCGCCGGAGCGACCGCCGCCGCTGCGACCAGCCGAGGAGCGGCCACGCTCTGGTGAGCCACCCCTGGAGTTCTTGCCCGTCTCGCCGAGATCCTCGACCTTCTCGGCGCCGAGGCCTTCGCGAGTCCGGCTCGACTTGGGCAGTCGACCGGTCGCGTTCGCGGGGATGTGCATCTGGGTGAAGAAGTGCTCCGACGACGAGTACGTCTCCTGCGCCTTGGGGATGCCGAGGTCGAGGGCCTTGTTGATCATGCCCCAGCGATGCAGGTCGTCCCAGTCGACGAACGTGACCGCAACACCGGCGTTGCCTGCGCGAGCGGTGCGACCGATGCGGTGCAGGTAGGTCTTGTCGTCCTCTGGGCACTGGTAGTTGATGACGTGCGTCACGTTGTCGACGTCGATGCCGCGGGCCGCCACGTCGGTTGCGACCAGGACGTCGATCTTGCCGTTGCGGAACGCGCGCAGAGCCTGCTCACGAGCCCCCTGGCCCAGGTCCCCGTGAATGGCCGCCGCGGCGAAGCCCCGCTCGGCGAGGTCGTCAGCGACCTTGGCCGCCGTGCGTTTGGTCCGGCTGAAGATAAGGGTCAGCCCCCGGCCTTCGGCCTGGAGCATGCGGGCCAGCATCTCGACCTTGTCCATGGCGTGCGCGCGGTAGACGAACTGCTCGACGGCCTTGACGGTGAAGCCGTCCTGCTCCTCGCCCATCGCCCGGATATGGGTCGGCTGGGTCATGTAGCGACGAGCCAGCGCAACGATGGCGCCGGGCATGGTCGCCGAGAAGAGCATCGTCTGGCGGCTGGTCGAGGTCATCGCGAGCAGCTTCTCGATATCGGGGAGGAAGCCGAGGTCGAGCATCTCGTCGGCCTCGTCGAGGACAACACACTTGACCTGGGAGAGGTCGAGGTGACCTTGCTTGGCCAGGTCGATGAGCCTGCCCGGGGTGCCGACAACGATCTCGACACCGCGCTGAAGCGCTGAGATCTGCGGCTCGAAGGCGCGCCCGCCGTAGATGGTGAGGACACGGACCCCGCGACCCTTGCCGGTGCGCTGGAGGTCGCCCGAGACCTGAACCGCAAGCTCACGGGTGGGTGCCACCGCGAGGGCCTGGGGCTTGCCGGCGGTCTTCAGTGTCGCAAAGGCCTCGTCCTTGGGGCTGATCACCCGCTGGATCATCGGTATGCCGAATCCCAGGGTCTTGCCGGTGCCGGTCTTGGCCTGGCCGATGATGTCGTGGCCGCCAAGGGCAACTGCCAGGGTCATCGACTGGATCGGGAAGGGGTGGATGATGCCTTCTTCGGCAAGGGAGGCAACGATGTCGGGGTGGACGTCAAAGTCGGCAAAGGTCGGCTCGACAACGGGCGGCTCGGCTTTGGAGCGAGCGGCGGCGGTTTCGGCAGGATCAGGCGCTGTTGTGTTTTCTTGGATGATCATGAAGTTCTCTCGATCGGCGCGGGCCACACGAGTGTCCGAGGGTTCGGAGGATGCGGGTCGCGATGCAAAGCGGGCCGATCGGAGTTCTTCGTGGGTGCAGCTCAGTCCATCTGGCTGCTGATTTGTGCCGACCGGGCACCGATGTCAGAGCCCAGTCTACGGGTGAGCATTACTGTTTGCGTTCATGGACGACCTTGAGCAGCCGATATCTTTCGCCGATGGTCCCCTGGGGGGGGCTGGCGGGGTCGAGAACACTGGTGGCGTGGACGATCTGTTGTTCGCTGATCCCAGTTATCGTGCGGCCGTTGTCGATCTTCTCGGCGCCCTTGCCTACGGTGAGCTGACGGCTTTTTCGCGGCTGGCCGCAGATGCCGACATGGCCCCCAGCCAACCGGCGAAGGCCGCCTTGGCGCGGGTTGCGGTGGCCGAGTTCCACCACTACGACAGGTTGACCGTCCGGCTCACCGAGATGGATGTGGACCCTGACGTTGCCATGGAGCCCTTCATTGCGCCGATCGACCAGTTCCATGAACGGACCAAGCCTGGCAGCTGGCTCGAAGGGTTGGTCAAGGCCTATGTGGGCGACGGCATCGCGACGGACTTCTACCGCGAGATCTCGGCCTATGTGGATAGCTCGACCCAGACCCTGGTCCGCTCGGTGATGGAGGACGTGGGCCAGGCCGAGTTCGCGGTCAAGACCGTCCGGGAGGCAATCGAGGCCGACCCCACGGTGGGCGGACGTCTGGCGTTGTGGGGTCGTCGCCTGGTAGGCGAGGCTCTGTCACAGTCGCAGCGTGTCGCCCTCGAACGCGATGCCCTGGCAAGCCTGCTCGTGGGCGGGCACGATCGTCCCGGTGCCGACCTGGCCGAGCTGGGGCGGATGTTCGTCCGCCTCACCGACGAGCACACCCGGAGAATGAGGCAGCTGGGCCTGAACGCCTGACCCAGCTGGCCGGCCCGATCCGGGCAAACGTCAGAGGGTGCCGAACCCTACGGAGCCCTTCTTTGGCGCGCCCAGGTCGACGTAGCCGATCGTGGCCACCGGGACAATCACGCGCCGACCCGAACCGTCGACGAGGTTGAGCACACCGCCATCGGCCAGGGCCTTGGTCACCAGGGCCTCGACCTCCTCGGGGGACTGCTCGGACTCAAGCACGATCTCGCGCGCGACGTTATGCACGCCGATCTTGACCTCCACGGGAGAGCCTTTCATCAGGGTTTGATCGTCAGCGACACCAGGAAAGATGCCCCGATGGCCGTTCTTCTTTTGCAGGCTAACCCGCGTCAGCGCCAGATCCTTCCCGCTCGATCTTGGGAAAGCCACCCAGACCGCGCCAGGAAAGCGTCGCCACAACCCGGGCCGCCTCGCCGCGGGGGATCGAGGAACCTTGTGACAGCCAGAAGCGAGCACAGATCTGGGCCATGCCCGACAGGGCCATGCCAAGCAGATGGGCCTCGGCGTCAGGGAGATCGGTGTCCTCCTTGATGACCTCGGCGATGGCCGTGGCGCAGTCCTCCGAGAGCTTGTCGACACGTTCACGGACAGCAGCCTCGTTGGTCAGATCGGACTCGAAGACCAGCCGGAAGGGGGCTCCCTCACGGTCCACGAACTCGAAATAGGCGGCGATGGTGGCGGCAACGCGCGCCTTGTTGTCCGTAGTCGACGCCAGGGCGGCTCGGACCAGGCCCAGGAGCTCGCCGGAATGCTGGTCGAGCAACGCCAGATAGATGTCGAGCTTGCCCGGGAAGTGTTGGTACAGAACCGGCTTGGACACCCCAGCGCGGTCGGCGATCTCATCCATCGCCGCCGCGTAGTAGCCGGACTCGACGAATACCTCCTGCGCGGCCCGAAGCAGCTGCACCCGCCGGGCAGAGCGAGGCATGCGTACGCCGCGGCCTCGGGTGTCGGAGCTGATGGGCACTGCTGGTGTCCCCTTCGTTGGGCGCTTTCACGTGGCCGATTTGTCTTTCTGCCTTGACCCAACATCTGCGCCGGTGAATCGGCAGGCGAAATGCATCCTACCCGCGGGTAATCTCATCATCATGGCATTCCCGCCCCTCGTCGATCTCTCAGCGCCGCTGTCACATGAGGAGGTTGAGCGCTACGCCCGGCACGTGCTCATCCCCGACGTGGGCATGGAGGGTCAGCGCCGACTCAAGAACGCACGGGTTCTGGTCGTAGGAGCCGGGGGGCTGGGGTCGCCGGCGTTGATCTACCTCGCCGCGGCTGGCGTCGGAACCATCGGGGTGGTGGACGACGATGTCGTGGAGGCGTCGAACCTGCAGCGCCAGGTCGTCCACGGGGTCGAGGACGTCGGACGGCCCAAGTCCGAGTCTGCACAGGAGACGCTGGCGTCGATCAACCCGCTCGTGCGAGTGGTCAGGCACGACGTTCGCATCGACTCCACCAACGCCCTTGAGATCATTGGTGCCTACGACCTGGTCATCGACGGGACCGACAACTTCCCGACCCGCTACCTGCTCAACGACGCATGCGTGCTGCTCGGCAAGCCAGACATCTGGGGGTCGATCTATCGCTTCGACGGTCAGGCCAGCATCTGGTGGGCGCAGCACGGCCCTTGTTACCGCTGCCTGTTTCCAGAGCCGCCCCCACCGGGCATGGTGCCATCCTGTGCGGAGGGAGGTGTACTCGGAGTTCTCTGCGCGGCTATCGGATCCATCCAGGCCGCCGAGGCTGTGAAGCTCATTGTCGGCATTGGGGATCCGTTGATCGGACGTTTGATGGTGCACGACGCACTACGGCAGAGCTGGGACACCCTCATGGTGCGCAAGGACCCGGGCTGTGCCGTTTGCGGTGAGCTGCCTTCAGTGACCGCACTCGTGGACTACGAGGACTTCTGCGGTATTCCGGGCAGCTCGGTCCCCGCCCAGGTGGGTACCGCGGTTCCGGTCATCACGGCGCGAGAGCTGGCAGGCCTGCTGCCCGGCGGCGGAGCCGGGTCGCCCGTCCTGCTGGTCGATGTGCGCGGCAGCGAGGAGCGGGCGATCGCCAGCATCCCAGGCGCCCTCGCCATACATCTCGACGAGTTCCGATCCGGGGCAGCGTCTCTGCAGATTCCCTTTGACCAACCGGTTGTCATCCACTGCAAGGTGGGCAGTCGCTCGGAGGAAGCCTCACGGATCCTGATCGAGGCCGGACACCCGGACGTTCGAAACCTGGAGGGCGGAGTCCTGGCCTGGGTCCGCGACGTCGACCCCTCCCAGCCGACCTACTGAGCGAACCAGTCGAAACGTGATGGCCGCAAACGATGGTGACTGGCCGGAATACAGGGTGAGCTCCTCTCAGAAGGGCGTCGGAGAGCTGCCCGAGCTCGCGGAGGCGGTACTCAGCATCGTCGACAAGATCCCGGAGGGCATGGTCCTCGCCTACGGTGACGTCGCCGAGATGCTCGGGCAGGGCGGTCCCCGCCAGGTCGGCGCGGTGATGTCCCGTTATGGCTCTTCGGTGAGCTGGTGGCGGGTGATCCGCGCGAGCGGTGAGGTCCCTGACGGCCTGCTGGACGAGGCCCTGGCGCACTGGCGCGAGGAGGGGACCGCGCTGGTTCGAGGCGCCATCCGTGGACGACGGGTGGACATGAGACTGGCCCGATGGGACGGCAAAGACCCTGATGGTCGCCCGACCGAGATGGCGACTCAGCGGACTGGCGACCGGCCCTTGGCCTGAGTGTGTTCTGCATAACATCACGTATTGGGCCCGACTGGGGTAGTCTCGGCTCCGTAGTTGCTGTGCATCGCACGTCTTGAACGCTTGCGGCCTTGTGCCGGGGGTGCGCTTTGTTCCTGATCTGGAGCGGACGACGAACACCGCGACGATCGGACCCGGCTTTCGGGATCGACAGAGCACTCTTGGAGGAAAAGTAGTTATGGCAACAGGCACCGTGAAGTGGTTCAACGCTGAAAAGGGCTTCGGCTTCATTGCTCCCGAGGACGGCAGCGCCGACGTGTTCGCGCACTACTCGGCCATCGCCAGCAGCGGATACCGCTCGCTCGATGAGAACCAGAAGGTTGAGTTCGACATCACCCAGGGCCCGAAGGGCCCGCAGGCGGAGAACATTCGCCCGCTCTGATCTCAGCCTGCAGAACAAGTTCTGCATCAACGAATGCCCCGGCCGCCCGGTCGGGGCATTCGTGCGCTCTGAGCCCATGAGGTGACGGTCCCGCGGGCTCCGTCGGTGCGCCGTGATGGAATCTGCCGGTGCTGACATTGCGACGGGCTCCCAGTCTGTTCACCCAGGCCCCGCGCCTTGATGACGCGCAGGCTGCTGCCGTGGCGCACCGCAGGGTCGCCGTGTGGGGCCGTGGCACGACCGGGTCAGTCCTGCGGGTGCTGGGCGCCCCGGGCACCGGCAAGACCTCCACGGCCATAGAGATCGTGGTCGACCGGGTCCTCAAGGACCGGATCACCCCTGACCAGTGTCTGGTCCTGACGGCCTCGCGGACGGCCGCGGCTGAGCTGCGGGAACGGATCACCGCCCGGATCGGCGGCACTACGACCGAACCGCTGGCCCGGACCCACCAAGCCTTTGGTTTCGCCATCCTTCGGCAGGCGGCTGCGCTGCGCGGGGATCCCAGCCCCCGGCTGCTCAGCGGACCCGAGCAGGACGTCATCCTCCGCGAGCTCCTGGCCGGTCATGCCTCTGGAGAGGGCAAAGGCCCGGACTGGCCCCTGGATGTGAAGGCGGCCCTGGCCACCAGGGGGTTCCGGACAGAGCTGCGGGACCTGCTGATGCGAGCCGTCGAGCGAGGTCTCGAGGCCGGCGACCTGGCAGCGCTGGGCGTTGCCCAAGAGCGACCTGACTGGGTTGCGGCCGCACAGGTTCTGGCCGAGTACGACGAGGTGACGGCCCTCTCGCGACCGGGTTCCTATGACCCGGCATGGATCCTGGGCGCAGCCGCCGACCTGGTCGAGGAGGACTCCCAGGCACGTGAGCGCCTGACCTCGTTGCTACGCGTGATCGTGGTCGACGACGCCCAGGAGCTCACCCCCTCCGCAGCGCGGCTTCTGGAGGTCGTTCGCGCCCCGCACATCGACCTTGTGCTCATCGGCGACCCCGATGCGGCAGTGCAGACCTTCCGCGGCGCCGACCCTCGCATCCTGGGCGCCGATCATGGCCGGTTTGGTGACGGCCCCACGATCATCCTCGGGACGTCGTACCGGCAGCCGCAGGCTTTGCGTTCTGTGGCCCGCCGCGTGACTCGGCGCATCGGCGCAGTCGGCGGCGGGACCCACCGTGAGCTCGAGAACGTCCGCCTGGGCGGGCGCGCTGACGTCCGTCTCCTGCGTGCTACCTCGCAGGAGGCAGCGCTGATCGCCGCCGAGCTGCGGCAGGCGCACTTGCTCGACCACGTGCCGTGGTCGGAGATGGCCGTGATCGTGCGGGGGCAAGGACGCACAAGCACCTTGCGCCGGGTCCTCATGGCTGCCGGGGTTCCGGTGGCCGTGCCTTCCACAGAGGTCGCCGTCCGCGATGAGGTGGCGGTTCGTCCCCTGCTCGCGCTGCTCGACGTGGCCCTCAACGTGGCGAGCGGGAGAGCGGACCCGATCGACGCGCAGATCGCCGTCGACACGGTGCTCTCCCCGATCGGCGGAGCCGACGCCGTCGGACTTCGGCGACTGCGCCGGGCCCTGCGTCGGGACGAGCTCGATAGTGGAGGCGGACGCACGAGCGACGAGCTGCTGGCCTGGGGCCTTGTCGAGCCCACCAGGTTGGGAATGCTGGGCCCTGAGGGAGCGCCGGCTCGTCGGGTCGCCAGGGCGATCGCGGCGGGGGTGAGCGCAGCAGGCAGGGTCGACGGCGGGGACGGCCCGCACTGGGCTCCAGGGGTTACCGCCGAGAGCGTCCTGTGGGCTATGTGGGACGCGACCGGGCTGGGCGAGACCTGGCGGCGAGTGGCGCTCGGTGGCGGCGTCTCGGGTGCGCGGGCCGACCGGCACCTGGACGCGGTCGTGGCCCTGTTCGACGCTGCCGCAAAGTACGTCGACCGGTTGCCGCAGATGGGTCCGCGCGAGTTCCTCGAGCACATCCGTGGGCAGGACGTCGCCGGTGACACCCTGGTGGCCCTCGCCCCGAGTGATGAGGCGGTCGCACTGCTCACGCCTGCGGGCGCGGCTGGCCGGCAGTGGCGGTTCGTCGTGGTGGCGGGTGTCCAGGAGGGCGTCTGGCCCGACCTGCGACTGCGCGGGTCTCTCCTGGGCTCAGAGCGGCTGGTGGATGTCATCACCGGTCGTGGGCAGTCGTTGCGCGCCGCACAGGCGGCAGTCCGCTATGACGAGACCCGGCTTTTCCTGGTCGCCGTCAGCCGCGCGTCCGAGCGCCTGCTGGTCACGGCTGTGCGTAGCGAGGAGGAGCAGCCATCGGTCTACCTCGACATCGTCGACCCCCCGGAGGAGTCCGACGACGGGGACGAGCTGAGGCGTTTCAGCGACGTGCCGCGGCCGATGACCCTGGCGGGGCTGGTTGCCGAGCTAAGACGCGAGGTGGTCATCGGAGCGACGGTGAGTGACCGGCATACGGCCGCTGAGCAGCTGGCACGGCTCGCGTCCGCGCGGGTCGCGGGCGCCGACCCGTCCTCCTGGTGGGCGTTGATGCCGCTGAGCGACGACCGCCCGTTGCGCGAGGGGGACGTGAGTGTCTCCGTCTCGCCGTCACGCATTGAGAGCTTCAACAGCTGCAGCCTGCGTTGGCTGCTGTCAGCCTGCGGCGGCGACGGCCCGGGCGTCGGCGCCGCCAACATCGGCACCCTGATCCACGACATTGCTGCCGAGCTCGGGGATGTCGACGAGACCAGCATGCGCGCGGAGGTCGAGCTGCGATGGGCCAGGTTGGGGCTACCCGAGGGCTGGATGTCTCGCCGGCAACGTGCAGAGGCCCAGGAGATGGTGTCCCGGCTGGCCCGATACTTCGAGGAGTCCGCGACCGGCGGCTGGGAGCTCGTGGGGGTCGAGCTCGACCTCCAGGCCCAGATCGGTCGAGCGTTGTTGCGGGGTCGAGTCGATCGCCTTGAGTCTGACGGCAAGGGTGCCCTGCGGGTTGTCGACCTGAAGACCGGCTCCAGCAAGCCATCCAAGTCCGAACTTGTCCACAACGCCCAGCTCGGCGCCTATCAGGCCGCGGTCGAGCATGGGGCGTTCGCCGACCTCGGCACTGTCTCCGCCGGGGCGGCGCTGCTGCAGGTCGGGAAGGCTGCCGGTGTGAAGACCACGTTTCAGGAGCAGGAGCCATTGTCGGCAGACGACGACCCGGGGTGGGCGCAGGCCCTGGTGACGAACACGGCTGAGGGCATGGCTGGCTGCGACTTCCTGGCCACCGTTGGCCCCGCCTGCACCTTCTGCTCTGTCAGGTCGAGCTGCCCGGTCCAGCCCGAGGGCAGGGTGATCTGATGCTGGCCTCGGTACAACATTCCGCACAGTCGATTGCGCGCGCCCTTGGCAATCCGGAGCCAACCGCAGCACAGCTCGCGGTCATCGAGGCGCCGATGCGCCCGTTGCTGGTGGTTGCCGGGGCCGGCTCAGGCAAGACTGAGACGATGGCCTCGCGGGTCGTCTGGCTGGTCGCCAATGGCTATGTCGAGCCCGACCAGGTCCTGGGTCTGACGTTCACCCGCAAGGCGGCCACCGAGCTCGCCGAGCGCATCGCGCGCCGCCTGCGCCGTCTGCGTCACGTCGGCATCTGGACCCCTGCCCACGAGCAGGATGGCGCCGAGGTGCTGGGTGGCACGCCCACCGTCTCCACCTACCACTCGTATGCCGGTCGCCTGGTTCGGGAGCATGCGCTGCGTCTGGGGGTGGAGCCCGAGTCGCGGTTGCTTTCCGAGGCCGCCGCCTGGCAGTTCGCGGCCGAAGTCGTCGAGCGTCATGACGGTCCCATGGACGACGTGCCGTACGCGGCTTCGACCGTCATCAGCGCCGTCGTCGACCTAGCTGGCGAGATGGCTGAGCACCTTTTGGCACCAGGGGATCTGGCGATGTTGATTGACCATTTCGAGGCCATGGTCAGCGGTTTGCCCAAGGGCGACAGCAAGGCACGAGATCTGCCCAGGGTTGTCGCCGAGGCCATGAAGGCGCTGAAGGCCCGGCGCCAGGTTCTGCCGCTGGTCGATGCTTACCTGCAGCTCAAGCGCAGCCGTGATGCGCTGGACTTCTCCGACCAGATGGCCCTCGCAGCGACGTTGGCGCAGCGGTTCCCGGACATCGGCGCGATGGAGCGCCAACGGTTTCGGGCCGTTCTGCTCGATGAGTTCCAGGACACCAGTGAGGCGCAGCTGGTGCTGTTGAGGCACTTGTTCGTCGCTGTCGGCGAGCCCGTGCCCGTCACCGCAGTGGGCGATCCCAACCAGTCCATCTACGGCTGGCGTGGAGCTAGCGCGACGACCCTGACCCGCTTCCCCCATGAGTTCGCCGATGAGGGTGGCGACGGCCATGTCCTGCCGCTCTCCACGAGCTGGCGCAACGACAACGCCATCCTTGCCGCGGCCAACATCACCTCCGGACCTTTGCGGCGCAGGTCAACCGTCGAGGTCGAGGTGCTGCGTCCTCGCCCGGACGCCGGCCGCGGGCGGCTGCGCGTGGCCCGGCTCCTGACCACCGAGGCCGAAGCCGCGCACGTCGCCGGCTGGATCGCCCAACACTGGCTGGATGGCCGTGCCCGTCCGACGGGAGTCTCGGCAGCCGTGTTGTGCCGCAAACGTTCTCAGTTCGCCGTGATGATCGATGCACTCGAGAGTGCTGGCCTGCCTGTGGAGGTTGTCGGGCTCGGTGGGCTGCTCAACACGCCCGAGGTCTGCGACATCGTGGCTCTGCTCTGGGTCGTTCAGGACCCCACGCGAGGCGACCGGCTGATGCGACTGCTCACGGGGCCGCTGTGCCGGCTCGGCGCTGCAGATCTCGACGGGCTCGCCGCCTGGTCCCGCTTCCTGCAGCATCGACACCCGACTCGACCCCATGCAGCGGC
This sequence comes from Actinomycetales bacterium, assembly GCA_038236365.1. Classification (GTDB taxonomy): domain Bacteria; phylum Actinomycetota; class Actinomycetes; order Actinomycetales; family Dermatophilaceae; genus UBA4719. The sequence goes on from JBBRZV010000029.1 coordinate 11,737, forward strand.
CCAGCCGCGGGTCAAGGACCAGGCTCCCGACAGCGCTGACCACCTCAGCATCGTTGAAGCCCTCGACGACCTGCCCTCCAAGGACTGGGTCGGCCCGGGCGGGTCCCGGATCTCGGGGGTGGCGCTGCATCGGCTGCAGGGATTGCGGGCTACGATCCGGCGGCTCCGCTCGTTGACCGGCATGCCACTGGCTGACCTGGCCGGCGAGGCGGAGCGCGCTCTGGGTCTGGACATCGAGGTGCAGTCCCGCCCTGAGTACACCCCCACGACGGCACGCGCCCACCTCGACGCGTTCGCCGACGTTGCGGCCAGCTTCTCCAGCTCCGCCGATCGACCCACGCTGGGCGGGTTTCTCTCATGGCTGGATGCCGCGCAGGCGGAGGAGCGCGGACTGGACAAGGGATATATCGAGGTGTCCACCGACGCCGTGCAGGTGCTCACGGTGCACGCCGCCAAAGGACTCGAATGGGATGTCGTTGCGGTCCCCGGGCTGGTCGAAGGCACGTTCCCCGCACGATCGAGCTCGACCACGACGTTCAAGGACGGGTCGTGGGGCATGAGCCCGCCAAGCGACAAGGGCTGGCTCGGGGGTCTGTCCGGTGTCCCTTACGACCTTCGTGGCGACAATGACGGTCTGCCGGTGCTGCGATGGCGTTCGGCCCCCGATCTTGGCGCTCTGGAGGGCGAGGTCGTGAGCTTCATCCGTGCCGGAGGTGAGCACGGTATCGACGAAGAGCGCCGGCTCGCCTACGTGGCCTTCACCCGTGCTCGCCACGAGCTCCTGCTGACCGCGCCGGTTTGGGCCGAGCCCACGACACCGCGGATCACCTCACGCTTCCTCACCGAGCTCGTCGATCACGCCGACCTGCGTCTGCGTCCTGACGTGTGGGAGTCGCTGCCTGAGTCAGAAGGCACGATCAAGGCGGCCAACCCGCGCCAGAGCGAGCCAGTGAGCGCAATCTGGCCCGCGGATCCGATGGCTGCGAGACGCGCACGGCTCAGTGACGCGGTTCAGGTGGTGCTCGACGCCATGGCTGACCTCAACCGACACGACGAACCAGTTGGGCCAACCTCCGCTGGCGAGGGTCTCGGCGAAGGCGCCCGTCAACGTTCAGGCGATAGCAGAAGAGACGGCTCAGACAACGGCTCAGACAACGGCTCAGGCAACGGCTCAGGCGAGGGGCCGGTCGGTCGTGAACGCGACCTCGCGATCCTGCTGGCCGAACGGGACGCCGCAGCCAGCCCTGCTGACATCGAGGTCAGGGTCCCACGACATCTGTCCGCATCCGGGGTCGTGTCCTTTGCTGATGATCCGCAGGCGTTCGCTCGTGACCTTCGACGACCGATGCCCTCACCGCCGGCGCTGGCGGCCCGCCGTGGCACGGCCTTTCATGCCTGGGTGGAGCAGCACTTCGCCCAGGCCGCCTTCGTCGACGTGCTTGACCTGCCCGGAAGTGCGGACGACCACCCTGCAGACGACGACGAGCTGCCCTTGATGAAGGAGCGGTTCCTGGCTAGCGAATGGGCCCACCTCAGTCCGGAGGCCATCGAGATCGCCATCGAGACGACAGTTGCCGAGATGGCGATCCGGGGTCGCATCGACGCCGTATTCCCTCGCCCATCTGGTGGGTTCACCGTCGTGGACTGGAAGACGGGCGCCAAACCCTCAGGCCAGAAAGCCCAGGTGCGAGCCGTGCAGCTGGGGGCCTACCGTCTGGCTTTTGCGCGGCTGCGAGGCCTCGCCCTGGACCAGGTCGATGCGGCGTTCTACTACGCCGGCGCGGGCGAGACGGTCTATCCGGACCTGCCAGACGAGGAGCAGCTGAAGGCCTTGATGGGGTTGATCCCGGCCTAACCCTTCGGGGACCCTTCGGAGGCCTCGCCGACCGTGTTTTCACTCTCGTGCGGCCCAGCGGTGTTGACATCAACAAATGGTTCTCCGGCGTCGGCCTCGTCAGGTTGACCTGTCATCTCGGAGGCGGGAACATCCCCTGAGTCCTTGATGAACGCCTCGACCTGCACAGGTTTCGATGGCTGCACCACTGGAGTGCTATGCGGGGTGGGAGCCGTGGGCACGACTGGCTCGTCGTCGGGATCCTTGTCGGTGATGCCAGCGTCCAACGCTCGCAGCTTTGCCGCACAAACTTCGACACCACCCCCATCCCCGAACCCGACCGCGGTCAGGAGCTCGGAGACGAGCTTGAGCTCAGAGGCCAGGCGGGCCCGGCGTTCAAGGTGCTTGTCCGGACGGTCGACCCGGGCATGTGCATACGCCTCAAGCACGGAGTCGAAGGCCGCCCGCGACGCGGAGGCGACCAATGCGGCAAAGTCGTCGGCAGGGTCGGCGACCTTGGCGGCCTCCCAGCTGGTCAGCCCACGGACACGCCCCGTTGCGGCATCACTGTCATCGTCGAAGACCGCCAGAACATGAGCGCCCGTGAGATCGCCGTGTGTCGGTGTCGGCGCGAACCGCCACAGCGAGACTTCCTCGAGCGATTGCTCCCACCGGGCGAGCAACCCGGTCGGGACATGTCCGGTTGCCGCCGCGCGGTCCAGATCGGAGAGCCGCCGGGTGCGGTAGGTATCTGCGTCGTACGAGGGGAGCCCGGCTTCGTCAAACAGGGCCCGATCGACGTTGTGCAGGGCAGCCAGCGCCCGCCCCAGCTCGGCTGCGATGCCGGGTCCGGCGGGTAGATGTCTGAAGTCCAGAGGGCGCCCGGCCAGGTAGGTGTAGACCGATGCCCGCCCGCCCTCCTTCAGAGCCACAAAGCCCTTGGGTGTCGGCACCGAGAAGGGAAGCCGTCGTGACAACATCCCGAGGAGGGAGACGGCGGCGTCCATCTGCGCGCCGGCGGCCGAGGTCATGGGAGCTCGGACGACCCAGCGTCGATGCTGGGTGTCGGTGATGAAAGCCACCTCGAACTGATGCCCCGGTCGCTGCACGGCCCCCTCGACCTCCAAGGGATCCAGCCCTGGCACAGCGGCGCTGGCGAGTGCGGCGAGGGCAAGGGGTGTGCGGGTCACCCCGACACCGTATGACGAGTGCGCCCTTTAGGGTGGAAGGCGTGAGCGGGTCGTCGAAAACTTTGCGGGATTTGTCTTTCGCACGCGGCAATGTGGACCGTGCCGGCATCCGGCGTCAGGACCCGCAGCTGCTGGGTTCGCTGCTGAATGACGCGTCCACGCGGGTCCTGGAGCTGGTTGGGGGTCGGGCAGAGGTCATCGAGTCCGATCGGGACGTCTCCCTGGCTCTGCGCTCGCCCGAACGACCAGACATCGTCCGTCTCAGTGCCTTCCTGGGCCAGGATGGCGAGGGCACCGCATACGTCGGGGTCGTCGGAGAACCCGGCGATCAGCCGGAGTCCCCAGGGTGGCGCAGCCTGCGCGAGGTGGGCGCCCTGCTCTCGGACCGGGACTCTGGGCTGTTCGCCACGATGCTGGGGTTGGCCAACTGGCACGCGGCGCACACCCACTGCCCCCGATGTGGTGCGACCACGGAGCCCGACCAGTCCGGCTGGATCCGTCGTTGCCCGCAGGACGGAAGCGAGCACTACCCGCGCACCGATCCGGCTGTGATCATGGCGGTGACGGACGCGGCCGACCGACTGTTGCTGGCCCGTAGTCCACACTGGCCGGAGGGGCGGCTCTCGGTGCTCGCCGGCTTCGTCGAGCCTGGGGAGTCCCTCGAGGCCGCAGTCGGCCGGGAGGTTTTCGAAGAGGTCGGAGTGGTCGTCGAACAGATCCGATATCTCGGCAGCCAACCCTGGCCCTTCCCCTCCTCTCTGATGGTGGGGTTCACCTCGCGTGCGGTCGACCCCACACTGCATCTGGACATGGAGGAGATCGTCGAGGCAATGTGGGTTGCTCGGGCCGACCTGCGAGAGATGGTGCTGGCCGGCCGGTTCGGCATCTCGCCCACGGTGTCCATCTCTCGACGCATCATCGAGCAGTGGTACGGCGGCCCGATCGACCAAGACGCCGAATGGAACGCGCCAACTCGTCGCTAGGAGAACGGAGCTCGCAATGACGCTGGACCCGAACCTGGTTGCGCTCGCCTCGACGCGAAACATCGGCGCGCTCGTCACCATCAAACGGGACGGCCGGCCACAGCTCTCGACGGTCAACTTCACCTTCGACCCCACGGCGGCATCGGTCCGGATCTCGGTTGTTGACGGTCGGGCCAAGGTGCACAACCTGCGTCGTGACCCTCGCGCATCCGTCTACGTCACCAGCCCCGATGGCTGGGCGTATGCCGTTCTGGAAGGGACCGTCGAGCTGTCGCCGGTTGCGGCCGCACCCGATGACCCCACGGTCGAAGCGCTCGTCGACGTCTACCGATCGATCCGCGGGGCGGAACACCCAGACTGGGACGAGTACCGCGCCGCGATGGTCGCCGATCACCGGTTGGTCGCCACGGTGCGCGTCGAACGTGTCTACGGCCCCACCGGACCGGGTTAGCTGTCAGGCCAGACGGAGTCGAACCTGGGACACCGACGGGTTTGTGGCAGCGGTGCCATCCGGAAACACCACGGTAGGCACAGTCTGGTTGCCCCCGTTGACGCTCATGACGTAGTCGGCGCTTGAAGGGTGCCGTTCGATGTTGACCTCGGTGTAGCCGATCCCCTCGCGGTCCAGTCCGGTCTTGAGCACTCGGCAGTAGCCGCACCACGAGGTCGTGAACATCGTGATGGTGCCGGCAGAGGGCAGTGCGGGGGCCGCGGACATGCGAGATCTCCTCAGGGTCAAAGGCTTGGTGTCCTCATCAACGGTGTCTGGCCTCCAATCCTTCCCTGAAGACAGCAGGCAGCCCTTCACGGCAGCAGTCAGCCCTTCCGGGCATGGACCTGTCACCCCGGTCTGAGAGGATCGGAGGCGATGTTCCCCCCACCCAGCCAGCCGAGCGGCACCCCGACCGCCGACGACATCCTCGACGCTCTCGACCCCGAACAGCGTCAGGTGGCCGCCTCTCCGAGCGGGCCCATGTGCGTTCTCGCTGGCGCCGGCACCGGGAAGACGAGGGCCATCACCCATCGGATCGCCTACGGCGTGCACAGCGGCGCGTACCAGTCCCAGCGAGTTCTTGCCGTCACGTTCACGGCGAGAGCGGCAGGTGAGATGCGCAGCCGGCTACGCGATCTGGGTGTCCCCGGGGTTCAGGCACGGACGTTCCATGCCGCGGCACTGCGTCAGCTCCACTACTTCTGGCCACAGGCGATCGGTGGCGCGGCACCAGAAGTGTTGCCACACAAGGCATCTGTCGTTGCCGAGGCGGGCTCGCGACTTCGCCTTCAGCTGGATCGCGTCGCTGTCCGTGACCTTGCCGCCGAGGTTGAATGGGCCAAGGTGAGCATGCTCACTCCCGAGACGTATGCCGTCGCTGCAGGTCGCGCTGGCCGCGCGCCCGCAGACCTTGACGCCACGGCGATGGCTCGCCTGCTGCAGACCTACGAGGAGGTCAAGGCCGAGCGCGGGGTCATCGACTTCGAGGACGTGCTGCTGCTCACTGTCGGCATCCTCGCTGAGCGCGAGGACATCGCCCGGGTCGTGCGCTCGCAGTACCGCCATTTCGTGGTCGACGAGTACCAGGATGTTAACGCCCTTCAGCAACGGCTGCTGGACCTGTGGGTGGGCCAACGCGACGACGTCTGCGTCGTCGGAGACGCCGCCCAGACCATCTACTCCTTCACCGGTGCGACGCCCAAGTACCTGCTGGAGTTCCCTCGCCGCTACCCGAAGTCGAAGGTGGTCCATCTGGTCCGCAACTACCGCTCGACACCACAGATCGTCGCCCTGGCCAACGTGATGGTGCGAGCCGGCGAGGCGCAGCGGGGCGCGCGCAAAGCCGACCTGCTCCAGCTCCGTGCGCAGGGGGAGGACGGTCCACCACCCAGCCTCACGGCATACAGCGATGACCCCTCCGAGGCAGTCGGTGTGGCCACCGCGATCAAGGGCCTGGTCACGCGGGGCACCCCGGCCAGCCAGATCGCCGTACTTTTTCGCACCAACGCCCAGTCGGAGGCCCTCGAGTCGGCGCTCGCGGCCGCCGAAGTGGCGTACCTAGTCCGCGGTGGTGAACGGTTCTTCGCCCGCAAGGAGGTGCGCGGCGCGATCTTGTTGATGCGTGGCGCGGCCCGGGCCGATGACGGATCCAAGCCGCTCGGCGAGCTGGTTCGCGACGTCATCGCCGGGGCCGGGTGGACCGGGCAGGCGCCTCGCGCTGGCGGGGCGATCCGCGATCGCTGGGAGTCTCTGCAGGCACTGGTCGCGCTGGCCGACGACTTCGCGTCCGGAAGTCCGCAGGCGCGACTGCCCGACATGGTGGGCGAGCTCGAGGAGCGCATGGCAGCCCAGCACGCCCCGACGGTCGAGGGCGTCACACTCGCGTCACTGCACGCAGCCAAGGGGCTCGAATGGGACGCCGTCTTCGTCGTCGGCTGCAGCGACGGACTGATCCCGATCAGTATGGCCGAGGGTTTCGAGGCCATCGAAGAAGAACGAAGGCTGCTGTATGTCGGTCTGACCCGCGCCAGGCGTGAGCTGCGGCTGTCGTGGTCGGCGGCACGCAGCCCCGGAGGGCGGGCCAGTCGTCGACCCTCGCGCTTCCTCGACGGAGCGGCTGGCATCCTCGGCGAGGGCGCCCGGTCGTCGGCTCGGGCGGCGCGGCCGGGGGCAGGGGTCCGCGGAGGCAAACCAGCAAAGACCGCAAAGCCATCACTGTGTCGGGGCTGTGGCAAGGACCTGGCCACCGCAGCCACCCGCAAGGTGGGCAGGTGCGAGGACTGCCCGCCGACATACGACGTGGCGACGTTCGAGGCGCTCAAGGTCTGGCGTCTTGCCTTCGCGGGTGCGACCAAGGTCCCCGCCTACGTGATCTTCACCGACGCGACATTGACCGCAATCGCCGAGAAGACCCCGTCGACCGCGGGCGAGCTGGCCACCATCTCGGGGGTCGGCGCACGAAAGCTCGAGCGCTACGCGGGCGACGTTCTCGCGATCCTGGGCGGAGCCGATCCTCTCGAGAGAGCTGAACGCTCTTTGGCTGCAACCAAACTGGTGGTCGACGACTAGGTGCGCCCGCGCCCGCGAGAGAGCTGCACAATTAAAAGGTGTTGCCGCAATGCCTGGCCTGTTCTAGCCTGAACCTACGTCCAGCCCGGCCGGTCAAGATGACCATGCTCGGGAACTGCGAGAGCTCGTGAGGAGGTTGGCCCTGATGGTGAGCATCAGCATGACGAACCCGACGCCGATCGACCGCGTCCGCTTCGCGTCCCCGCAGGCTGCCGACCGCAGCCTCACTTACGGCGTTCGCGGTGCGTTCTACGCCCTGATTCACGAGGCGCCTGCGCTCAAGGATGTTGCCTTCCTCGGCTCCTGGAGACCACCGGTCTAGCTCACCCCAGACCAGGTCACCTCAAGGCCGCGGAACCCGACATCCGGGATCCGCGGCCTTCGTGTTGTCCGGGAGGCCGCCCAGCAAAGAGAGACCGCCAGCCAGATGAACAGAACAGATCCGATCCAGATCGCCGTGACACCCGGCGCCACGGATCAATGTGAAGACACACGCGAGAAGGCGCTCCCCGACCGGGGGCGACGACATCAAGGAGGTGACACCTGATGCAGCTCACTGCACTCATTGACGCGAACAAGCACTCCGGCCTTGCTGGTTCCGACATCCCGTGTCGGGAGTACGACGCCGAGCTGTGGTTCGCCGAAAGCCCTGCCGACGTCGAGCTTGCCAAGGCCCTGTGTGGAGTGTGCCCGCTGCGAAACGCGTGCCTTGCCAGCGCGCTCGGGCGTGAGGAGCCATGGGGCGTCTGGGGCGGTGAGCTCTTCGTCCATGGGGCGATCGTCGCCCGCAAGCGCCCGCGTGGGCGTCCCCGCAAGAACTCGGTGGCGGCGTGATCTCGCCTGCTCACGCGCCTTCCCTCCCTCGTGGGCGCGTGAGCAAGGCGCAGCGGGTGCCACCTACAGTGACCTTTCGTGAGCACTCTGCGCGCTGCACAGGTGGCGACCCGGCGTGAGTCCGTCGTTGCGGCCTTGACCTCTCCCGACCTGGCCTCGATCATCGACCTCGTTGTCTGGGCCGAGGTCGAGGTCGACAGCTCGTCAGGCCTCGGTCCGGTGGCGATGGCAGCCAGCCATGTTGGGCGCGTGCGACTACACCGCGACGGACGCCATGAGGTCGTTGATGGGCTGGATCCCATCGCGAGCGAGGATCCGATGGCCTTCCTGCCGTATGACCGCGAGTGTGCGAGTCCCTGCCCGACTACCTCGCGGGACAACGCCTACCCGTACGCCGCGTCGCGCATTTTGTCACTGTTTGCCGACCCGAGCCGGAGCCCGGACGTCGCGGTGATCCACGCGCCGCGTCACTTCTTCCCCGAACAAGGTGGTCATGTGGGCGAACATGGTTCGCTCGATGTGATCCAGTCCAGGGCGCCGCTGTTGTTGTCTGGCAGGGGCGTGAGGGCGCGGGGGATGGTGGATGCCCATGCCCGGCTCATCGACGTCGGTCCCACACTTGCCGCCTTATCCGGAGTTCCGGCGAAGGTGCTGAGCGACGGGGAAGGTGACGCATTGGACGGACGTGTGCTCACGGCCTACCTCGACGATGAGGCATTGGCCAAACCCAAAGTGATCGGCATCCTGTGGGACGGTGCCCACTGCGGCGACCTGCTGCACCTGGCCGAGTCCGGCGAGCTGCCCGGCATCGCGCGGCTCATCACCAACGGCGTCGCATTTCGCGGCGGAGCAGTGGCTCAGTTCCCGAGCATCACTTTGACCAACCACACCTCGATCCTGACCGGTTTAGGACCGGGTCGACATGGGGTTCTGGGCAACGTCTTCTACGATAGGGCGACGGGCGAGCGAGTGGTTCCCAACGACGCCTCGACGTGGCATCGCAGCGCCGAGTGGCTGCGTCCGGCCGTCCGGACGGTGTTCGAGATGGTCAATAGTGTTGTGCCACAGCGGAGTTCACCACGGACTGCTTGCATCAACGAAGCGGTCGACCGTGGCGCCGATTACTCCACGATGGCAAAGATCCGTGAAAGCGGCAGCTCATCAGGTGCGGCGGGCCTGGACGACCAGCTGCCGGATGCCCACGCCTCGCTTCATCTTCATGACGTGACTCACCTGAAGGACTCGTACTACTCATGGGGCACCCAGGTCGACGATCTGGGGCTGCAGCAGATGCGTGAGCTGTGGGTGAGCCCCGAGGCGGCGCCCACGATGACGTGGTGGTCCTGCGTGGTCAGTGATGCCGGTCACCACGCCGGTGGTCCGCGGTCCAAGATTGCCCGTGACTCGCTTCGCGACTCGGACTCGCGCCTGTTGTCCTTCCTGGAGCATCTCGACACGCTGGGAGTTACCGACGACGTGAGCTTCCTGCTCACCGCCGACCACGGTTTCGAGCAGTCTGATGCGACCGTAACGGGTTCCTGGGCACCGGCCCTCGAAGCCTTGGGTATCCCGCTGCGTGACGAGGGTCCAGGCTTCATCTATCTGCTCCCCGACAGCTGACGCCAAACCTAGGGACGGTGTCGACGGTTGTCGGCCAAACCTAGGGAGGGTGTCGACGGTTGTCGGCCAAACCTAGGGAGGGTGTCGACGGTTGTCGGCCAAACCTAGGCACGGTGCAGGCAGGGTGGGTCCTGATCTAGACGCTCCCAGTCGGCTCGGCTGATCCGATAGAGCACGTGGCGACTCAGCCGACCGTCAGCCACGAGAGGGTGGTCGAAGTCCTCGGATGGGTTGTTCGTCATACCGATCCGCTGCATCACGTGTTGCGACCGTAGGTTGCTCTTCGTCGTGAACGAAACCACGTCGCCGAGCCCGATTGCGCCGAAAGCTGTTGCCAATGCTGCGTTTGCGGCCTCTGTGGCATACCCGTATCCCCAGGCTGACCTGGCTAGGCGCCATCCGATCTCGGTGCAGGGAGTGAACGCGGCCTCCCATGTGGGCGAAGCCAGACCGACGTACCCGATGAACTCATTGCTCGCCCGGATCTCCACGGCCCACAGGCCGTAGCCGTCTCGCTTGATCCGTTCGCTCCAGCGATCAACCAACGCGTCGGACTGGTCGCGTGTCAGCAGTGCGGGGAGGTGCTCCATCACCAATGGGTCCGCATTCAGCAAGGCGAACGGTGTCCGGTCCTCGTCGCGCCATTGCCTCAGCATGAGCCGCCGGGTGAGCGGTTCGATCAGCCGGGTCGCCATTCGCCGAAGTTACCAGCCGCGGGAACCTCGGTAGGTGCAGCAAAACGGGTGGAGACTGGGCGGGTGACTGAAGACTCGATGCCGACTGTCTGCGGCACCTGTGAACGTATCCCGGACGACGAGACGGGTGCCCGTCTCAGCTGGGTGCTCGGGGTCGAGAACGGTCGGAAGGTCTGGACCTGCGACCGGTGCGGTCGCGAGAACCTGCGGAGCATCGAGGGCAAACTGGACTCTGCCTGGTGGTGACGCGGGCACGCAGATTCCCGAGGTTTGCGGGCTTAAGCCGGCACGCTCCCGAGGTTTGCGGGCTCTAAGCCGGCACGCTCCCGAGGTTTGCGGGCTCTAAGCCGGCACGCTCCCGAGGTCTGCCAGCGGAGGAAGGTCGGCCTCGGGGAGCCATCGGTCCACGATGGCGCGGCCAGGCACCGCGCCCTGGATCTGGCAGAGGACGCCGATGCCGCCGAGCCATACACGGTGAATCAACAGGTAGGACGGCGGGAGGTTCAGCTTCAAGCTCAGGGTGAACGCGGGGCGGCGAGGATTGTGGACGTGCAACGAGACTGAGCGCAACCACGCCCGTGTGAACATGAAGGTATCGGTCCGCAAAGGTGCCATGAACGGTTCGAGGAAGTCGAGCAGCTCTTCGGCGTCGATGTCGATCGTGGCCTTGACGAACCCAAGGCGGCGCAGGCCCGCCAATGAGCCCTCGGCGTCGCCTGCGAGGGCCAGCGTGAGCAGCTGTCCCATCTCCGGCGGGAGGCCATGCGGCAGCCGGTTGACCGCCCCGAAGTCGATGACACCGAGCCGGCCATCCGCCAGCATCCGGAAGTTGCCGGGATGAGGGTCGGCATGCAGCAGACCAGCACGTGCCGGTCCCACGAGCAGGAACTCGATGTATCGGGAGGCGGCGGCGTTTCTTTCCGCGGGTGTGCCCGTCGCGATGATCGCCGACAAGGGGACCCCGTCCAGCCACTCGCTGATGATGACATTGCCCTTTTGGTGGACGACGTCGGGGATGGCGAAGTCAGGGTCACCCGCGAACGCCGCGGCGAACTTCCTCTGGGACCTGGCCTCGAGCCCGTAGTCCAGCTCCTCCGCCACGCGGCGCTTGAGCTCTTCGAGAATCGGCTTGACATCCAGCCCCGGAACCCAGCTTGCGGCCACGCGGGCCACCCTGGACACCTGGTTGAGGTCGCTGATCAGGGCCGGACCGGCGCCCGGATACTGCACCTTGACCGCCACCTGACGGCCGTCTTTCCACACCGCACGATGCACCTGGCCGATCGACGCGGCTGCTGACGGCTTGTCCTCGAACGAAACGAACTTCTGCCGCCAGCGTGGTCCCAGCTCCGCGGCCAGGACGTCGTGGACCATCGACACTGGCATCGGTGGCGCGGCGTCCTGCAGCTTGGTCAACGTTGCGCGATATGGTCCGGCGAGCTCCTCGGGCATCGCGGCCTCGAAGATCGACATTGCCTGGCCGAACTTGATGGCCCCGCCCTTGAGCTCGCCCAAGACCTTGAAGAGCTGATCGGCCGTGCGCGCCTGAACCTCAGAGGCGACCAGCTCGGCTGGCTTGCCACCGATCCTCCTGCCCAGTCCGAGCGCTGTGCGCCCGGCAAAACCCAACGGCAGTGCCGCAAGCTTGGCTGCGCGCGTCACAGCATTACGGGGGAGCTCGCTCACCCTGTCATTGTCGCTTGCTCGACCAGGCAGCCGCACAGCGGATGCGGAAACCAGCGCCGAAGCTGGATGGTGGGCCAGGGCAGTGAGAGCTCGAGCGAAAGACCGCAGGGCACTGGTTGGCCATCCAGACGCGTGTGGATGATCATGGCTGCCGCCCCGGCCGTCATGGCGGTCAGCGAGCTCTCGAGACTTACCGCTGTCTGGGACAGGAGCGGCCCCCCAGGAGCGAGCTGTGCCAACAGTGTCGGCCAGGCATCGTCGCGGTCGCGGCGGTGCAGATCCAGACAAGCGAGGCACGGACCTTGGCCCCTCGAGATGAGGGGACCGATCTGCACCCTGTGACCTTGAACGACCAACGGCAGATGCGGTATGCCGCGGCGAAGCCAGGGCTCGCCTGCGTCGGGAGGGAGCGCCCCCATGGCGACCAGGATGACGAGGTCCGGCTGCCTCAGAATCGGCCCGAACCTGGAGCCTGCCGCTCCCGCCGCCTGATCGCGAAGCTCGAGGTCCAGCATGTTCACGGCGTTGGGACCCACGCTGACCCGGCCGATTCCCCCGACCCGCAGGAGGTCGGCCAGGGCGTAGGGAAGTCCGCCCTCTCCGGTGATCACGACGTGCTGCGTGGACCTTGCAGCAACGTGGCAGTACCCGTCGCCCGGTAGGCCGTAGGCCGCGGCGACTGCATGCGCGTCCTGGCTCAGCAGATGGTGTCGTGGCTCGTCGATCGGGGACACGTGCGTTCGGTCGGTGGTGAGTTCGACCAGGAGCTGATGCTGTTCCAGGGCTGCCATCAGGGCCGACAGACGACTGGCGGTGATACCGGCAGCTGCTGCTGCGGCATACAGGGCCGGCATGTCGAGGCTCCCGTCTAGACGTTCCACCAAAGCGATCTCGGCGTCACTGAGCCCGTCCAGGACGACCCCACCGTCGGGGGACAGGCCCAGCTGAATAGATCCGGGACCGCGTCGAAGCGCTCGAACGTGGTTCTTGAGACGGGGTCTGCGGTTCATCGGTTCCTCCAGCGGCGGTGTCGTGTTGAGGAACCTGTCACGGTGTGGGAGCAGATCTCACCCCGTCCACAGCAGATGAGTAGCCGTACCTATGCGGGACATGCGAAGGGCGGTACCCGAGCGTGATGCTCGGGTACCGCCCTTTGCGATGTTCGGTGGCGCTCAGGCCTTGCCGAGGATGCGGTTGAGGTTCGTGCCACACACCGGGCACTTGCCCTTGGCCATGCGGCGGCCGTTGGTCTCGACGACCTTGCCTGTGGCGTCGCGCTTCGCCTTGCATTTCACGCAGTAGAAGTCGCCCGTGTACATCTCGCCGGTCTCTACAGACTCTGCCATGTGTCTAGTCTCCTGTGTCGTTCCTTGCCGCTGTGTGCGGCACCGGTCTCGTGCGACCTTAGACCAGATTGAGCACAACGTCGCGCATCGGGTCGTGTTTTTTGTGCTCAGGTCCGGGCCGAGAGTGGTTGTGCTCGGGGCGATCGGCCCCCCGCGATGGGATTTCTTGCCTGCTTGGCTTACGTTTTGATCGTGAACAGTGGCGCGATCGAGGTGAGGCGCAGCCGGCGCAGGCGCCGGACCGTGAGCGCCTATCGTGAAGGCGGCCGGACCATCGTCCTTATCCCGTCCCGGTTCTCCGCCGACGAGGAGCGCGCATGGGTCGAGGCGATGATGCGAAAGCTTGAGGCGGGGGAAAAGCGGCGCCGGCCCAGTGACCAGCAGCTCCTGGAGAGGGCTGTCGACCTGTCCCGCCGATATCTGGGCGGTCTGGCTGAGCCGGCCAGCATTGCCTGGGTCAAGAACCAGAGCTCGCGGTGGGGTTCGTGCACACCGGCAGATGGATCGATCCGTATTTCGGTGCGGGTCAAGGGAATGCCGCCGTGGGTGCTCGACTACGTGATTCTGCATGAGCTGACCCATCTGCTCCAGCCCGGTCACGGTCGCGAGTTCTGGACGCTGCTGGAGTCTTACCCACGCACGGAGCGGGCGCGAGGTTTCCTCGAAGGGGTCGCTGCCACGACCGGCCTCCAGCGCTCCCACGATGACCTCGAGACCTGACCGAGAAGCCGCGCCGGACACCGCGAAGCAGCGAATCAGGCCTCAGAGCATCAAAGACGGTGCCGGGGCGGTGTCTAGAGGAGTGAGGGCTGGCGAGGTCAGTCCGGTCAGGGCAGGTCGAGCGCCGTCCGTGCGACGGCCACGAGTGGCTCGAGCTCGTCGCGGGTCGCCTCGGGGAGCGCATCAGTGGGCCACCATCGGACATCCAGGGACTCCCCGCTGACCGCGGGGGTGGCGTCGGCGTCGACAACCGCGAGGAACCGAAGGTCCAGGTGCTCACGGCATCGGCCGAACGAACCGACCAGATGGTGCCGGTCCAGCTGAATCAGCTCCGGGCGCGCGAGAAGGCCGGGGATGCCAGACTCCTCGCGAGCCTCACGCTGTGCCGCTGCGTGCGCGTCGGTGTCCTCCGGCTCGAAATGCCCCCCGAGCTGGAACCACACGCCTGCCTTCTTGTGCAGCGTCAACAGGGCTCGCGAGCCGCTCGGGTCGAGCACGAGGCAGCTTGCGGTGAAGTGGGCCGGGGGACCGCACTTCCACATCGCATCAGGGTGCTCGGCCAGGTGCTCGAGATAGCCGATTCGGAGGCGCTCCTGGGCCATGTCGCCCGCGCGCCAGGCGTTGAGCAGCCCGGTCACGTTTTCGTGGAGGAGCCGGTACGCCGTGGGGAAGCTCACCGGCCAAACCTAGCGAGCGCCGGTCGCTGGACTCCGACGGCGGTCGTGCGGCGAGGTCATCCGCCACCTTCCGTGCAAGCGACCGCACGGATGATGGCCCGTACAAGAAACGAGAGGGCGTACGGCCTCCGCGGTTGGTCAGGAGCTGCAGATCGAGGGCTTGTGCAAGCGCTTCGGAGGGACAGTTGCGTTGCAGGACATGACCGTCACGGTCAGCCCGGCGAGCTCTTCGGGTTCGTCGGCAGCAACGGCGCAGGGAAGACCACCACGATGCGCATCGCGTTGGGGGACGCGCTGCGCGTCCGGGCGTGAGATCACCGACGCGTGAGAAACCACCTAAGGGTTGTCTGAGTCGCCTTCGGAGAGCATGGCATCCAGCGCCTCATCCATCTCGTCCCTGGCTCCTCCGGACATGAAGCGTTCGACGTAACCGAGCGGGTCGTCGAGGTCGGCCGCTGTCGGCGCGACATCGGGGTGTGCCCAGGCAGCGTCACGTAATGCCGGACCGCCCTTGGACTCCAAGGCCGCCCACAAGTTCGCGGCATCGCGCAACCGACGGGGTCGCAGCTCGAGCCCTACCAGCTGGCTGAAGACCTGCTCTGCTGGACCGCCGGAGGCCCGCCGCCGCCGGACTGCCTCTCCCAGCGCAGCCGTGTGGGGCAGGTGCTTGCTCGTCGCGCGGTCGGCGACCACGTCGACCCAGCCCTCGACGAGAGCCAGGTAGGTCTCAAGTAGGGCGAGGGCGGAGAGCTGTGCAGGGCTCGGATCGGGGGCGAACAACGAGTTCGAGAGAGCCGACTGCATCGCGACGGGATCAGAAGGATCGATGGACTGCAGAGCCGACTCGATGCCATCGGTGTCGATGGTGATGTCTCGGGCGTAGGCCTGCACGGCCGCGATCAGCTGCGGGCCCAGCCAGGCAACTTCGGCGAAGAGGCGCACGCGCGCGGCCTCGCGCACAGCGAGATAGAGACGCACCTCGGACAGGTCGACCCCGAGCCCCTCCGCAAAGGCCTCGATGTTGGCAGGCAGGAGCGCGATGCCGCGGTCGGGGACGAGCGGCAGACCCACGTCGGTTCCGCTGACCAGGTCACCTGCCAGGGCGCCGACGGCCTGCCCCACCTGCACCCCGAACATCGATGCGCTCATCCGGGCCAGCATCGGCTCCATCTGGCCGATGAGTGCGCCGGCATCCATCCCCGGCGGAAGGCCTGGCATCGAGCTCAGGTCCTCGCCTTCACCGAACTGGCCCATCTGTGCGCGCATCGCGCTCACCACAGCGGCGCTCACGCCGACCGCGACAGGCTCCACGAGCTCTCGCCACATCGGCATTGTCTGGTCGACCCATTCGGCGCGGCTCCAGGCGTGGACTGCGCCGTCGGATGTTGACAGGTCGGTCACGTCGTCGAGCCACAGAACGGCAATCCGGACAGCCTGCTCGATCTCTCGGCGGGCGGCACCCCCTATGCTCGAATCGCCTTGCTCTGCAACGGTCTTGCGCGCGACGTCGGTGGCGAGATCGAGATTGAACGGCTCAGCCGCGCCGCCGGACATCATGGCCTTGAGCTGGGCTCCGATCATGCCCATGGTGGCGGGGTCCAGCTTGTCGACGCCCATGGCGCCTAGCGCCTCAGCCACCTCGGGGTTGTCAACGCCTCCGAGCAGGGAGGCGAGCATGGCCTCAAAATCGGGCTCGTCGGGATCTTTCGGCTGTGGATGGGGTTGATCGGACACGCTGGCTCCTTGCCTCCTGAGAGGATGCTCTCTCAAGGTAAACATGTGGAGGTCGCAGTGAGTTCCCCTCAGGGTCGGGTTCGTTCCCGGCGCAAGGCGATGACCGTCGCTGTGACCGGTGCCGCGACGCCGGTCGGCGACCACATCGTGCGAGCGCTGCTGGCACGGGCCGCCGAAGGGGGTGCCATCGGCACCGTGGTGGGTCTGGACGCCGAGCGGGGGAGCGCTGATGGTGCTCACTGGCGGGTGGTCGACCTGGCCTCTCCCGATCTGGCCACCTCCTTGCGCGGTGTCGACGCCCTGATCCACATGGCGGCCAGTACAGACCTTGGGGCTGACCTGCGGATGAGCTCGCGAACCAGACGCGAGCGGACGATCCGCCAGATCCAGACGGTGGTGATCTCAGCGGCCGCGACCGGTGTCGCGCGACTGGTGGTCGTCACGAGCGCCATGACGTATGGCGCATCGCCGGCTAACCCAGTGCCCCTGCCCGAGGACGCGCCCCTGGCTGCCGACCCCGATGAGGGGCAGGTCGGCGACCTGCTGGCGGTCGAGCAGATCCTGAAGTCTGCCGCAGAGGTCCATCCCGGCTTGGCGGTCACGGTGGTGCGTCCGGCGGCCCTGGTGGGTCCGGACATCGACACCGTGATCACCCGACATTTTGAGGCGCCTCGGCTGCTGACGGTCAAAGGTGGCTGCCCTGCCTGGCAGTTCTGCCACGTGGAGGATCTCGCGACCGCCCTGGTAGCCACGGTTGAACAGGGCCTTGGGCCAGTGGTGACGGTGGCTTCACAGGGCTGGATGACCCAGATCGAGGTGGAGGCGGTCAGCGGTATGCGCCGGGTCGAGCTCAGCGAGAGTGTGGCTCTCGGGACAGCGCAGCGGTTGCATCGGGTCGGCATACTGCCTTCTCCGGCAACAGATCTCGCGTACGCGGTGTACCCCTGGGCGGTCTCCTCGGGGACCCTTCGCGCGGGTGGATGGCAGCCGGCATACGACAATGTCACCTGCCTGGGAGTTCTCATTGACGGTATCCGGGGGCACCACGCCGTGGCGGCCCGCAGGGTTGACCGCAAGGACGCGGCGCTCGGCGCGGCAAGTGCGGCCGTCGCGCTGGTCGGCACGGCCGCCATCATGAGACGACGACGTCGTAAGGGGGGCGGTTCGTGATCGACACACAGGGCCCGTCGGGCGCAATTTCCCAGAGACCGGACTCTGGTCTTGGCCGACGGACGGCTGGATGGCTCGTCGCCGTGTTCATCGGGATCGTCATCGCCGCGATCATGGGCCTGATCCAGGTCCCGTATGCAGTCCTGAGCCCCGGTCCGATCACCAACACCCTGGGCAACGGTCCCGAGGGAAATGCACTCGTGACCGTCGCGGGCACGGCGACCTACCCGACGACGGGCGCCCTTGACTTCACGACGGTCGAGGTGCTCGGGGGGCCCAACAGCCCTGTCAACGCCTGGGACTGGGTCTGGGGACACCTCGATAGGTCCCGCGCGATCGTGCCAGCCGAGGAGCTGTTTCCCAAGGGGGTGAGCAGCACCCAGGTTGACCACGAGAATGCCGCGGAGATGGCCGACTCGCAGCAGGAGGCCATTGCCGTTGCCCTTCGGGCACTGGGCAAGAAGGTTCCCCAGGTCGTCAGCATCAGGGACCTGCCCAAGGGCTCACAGTCCACCGGCATCCTGCGGGCCGGCGACGTCATGGTCTCGATCGACGGCAAACCGGTCAGCACCCCGGAGGCGGTACGGGCTGCGGTTCGCGCCCACAAGCCCGGTGAGAACGTCCTCTTCACGGTCCGCCGTGACGGTAAGGAGATGGCTCTTACCGTCAGGACGGCCAGCTCCCAGGGTCAGACCGTGGTGGGTGTCTTTCTTCGAACTGGCTTCAGCTTCCCCGTCAAGGTGAGCATCAACGCGGGGAATGTCGGCGGGCCCTCCGCGGGGATGATGTTCTCGTTGGCCATCTACGACAAGCTGACCCCGGGGGCTCTGACCGGAGGGGTCCAGATCGCCGGCACTGGGACGCTCGACTCGGCGGGCACCGTTGGGCCGATCGGCGGAATTCAACAGAAGCTGGAGGGCGCCAAGAGAGGCGGAGCCGCATGGTTCCTGGCTCCTGCAGGGAACTGCAAGGAGGTGGTCGGCCACATTCCGGACGGGTTGCAGGTCGTCAAGGTTGCGACGTTCACCCAGGCGCGTGATGCTGTCGAGGCGATCGCGGCCAAACACACAGCCTCGCTGGCGCGCTGCACGTAGGCACACGGCATACGGGACGAAGGCACCCAGCGCACTGGGCGGGGTCGTGCTCAGTCGCGCAGGGTGGCTGCTAGGGCCTGAACCAGACCTGGCGCCAAGTCCGGGCCGGAGGCGACCTTGTCGTCGGTGTCGTGGTCGCGCTGGCGCAGCAGGCAGGCGGACTCGCCGTCCCGCAGCACCGCCACCAGCAGCCGGACATCCTTGCGGTCAGGGTGGGCGGCCAACAGCTCGGCCGCCTGATCGGCGTCCTCCGGCAGGTCGCGCTCGGCTTCGGGTGGCACGACCAGTCGTTCGACCGCCAGCGCAACGCCGTCCACCTCCTCCGGCCAGGCGAGCTGGGCAAGGAAGGCCTCCAGGGACGAGGTGTTGTCCAGGCCCTCCTGCTCAATGGCGGTGAGACCGTCCTCGAGGTCCTGCCCGAGCTCGCCGCGAAGGTGGGGCTCGCGCGCCAGCAGACCACCGGTCCGGACCAGGGCAAAGAGGCGGGGGGGCTGGTCCCAGCCAGCCGCGGCCACGTGGCGCTCCGTCTCGAGGGCGGAGATTACGAGGGGGCTGAAGATCGGCTGGAAGGGACTGGTCACCGGTCCATGCTGCCGTATTACGTTCCGGCAACACAGGGCCCCTATGGGAACTGCGCCGGGGCTGGGTAAGTTGGGGTAACTAGGAGTGTCGGGCATGTAGGGCGCGGCAAACGGCGAGATCGGGCGATGCATTGAGTCAAAGAGACTGGTTCGGCGGCTCCGGCGGCGCAGAGTCTGGTGGCCCCGGTGGCGGGCCGGCTGGCCCACGCCCCCCGATGCCGCGCATCACACTGCGCCGTCGCGGTCCGCTGGCTCCCACCTTGGCCATCCTGGGCGTCATCATTGTGGCTGTCACCCTGCTCGCGCAGCTGTGGACCGAGGTGCTGTGGTACCAGAGCGTCGGCTTCACCAGGGTCTTCTGGGTCGAGCTGCTCACCAAGACCGCCCTCTTCGTCGTTGGTGCTTTGCTCACGGCCGCGATCGTCGCTTCCAGCCTGCTGATCGGCTATCGCACCCGTCCGGTCTATCCGCCGGTATCGCCCGAGCAGCAGAACCTTGACCACTACCGCGAGCTGCTCGATCCGTTGCGCCGCCTGACCACGATCGTCGCTCCCGCGGTGCTCGGCGTCTTCGCCGGATCGGCCGCCGCAAGCCAGTGGCAGACCTTCCTCCTCTGGGTCAACCGGGTGCCTTTCGGTTCAAAGGACGCACAGTTCGGGCTCGACATCGGTTTCTTCGTCTTCACCCTGCCGTGGCTTCGTTTCATCGTCGCCTTCCTGACCATGGCCGTGGTCCTGGGCACCTTGGCCGCGGCCGTCACCCACTATGTCTATGGCGGTCTGCAGCTTCAGACCAAGGGTGAACGCACGACCACCGCGGCGCGCATCCACCTCTCACTTCTCTTGGCCGCGCTCGTCCTCATCCGGGCGGCCAGCTGGTGGCTGGATCGCTACTCGCTGACAACCAAGGACTCTCGTCTCATCACGGGCCTGACCTACACCGACGTGCAGGCGGTCCTGCCCACCAAGGCAATCCTCGCGGCTGCCGGGGTGATGTGCGCCGCACTCTTCGTGGCGACGATCTGGACTCACTCGTGGCGGCTCCCCGCGGTGGGGGTTGGGCTGCTTGTGCTGTGCACGGTCATCGTCGGTGGCATCTACCCTGCGTTAGTCCAGAACTTCAAGGTCCAGCCGTCGGAGAAGTCCCTCGAGTCGCCGTACATCGCTCGCAACATCGAGGCGACCAGGTCGGCCTACGGACTGGCCAGTGCACAGGTGCAGACGTATCAGGCCTCCACCACGCCCACTCAGGGTCAGCTGCGCAACGACACAGCCACGATCCCGGGCATCCGTCTGGTTGACCCGAGCGTGGTGTCTCCGACGTTCAAACAGCTGCAGGCAGTCAAGTCCTACTACCAGTTCCCCGACGCTCTCGACGTCGACCGCTACACGATCGACGGCAAGGTGAACGACACTGTTATCGCGGCGCGCGAGCTGGATCTGAGCGGTCTGCCGAGCTCGCAACGGAACTGGGTCAACGACCACACGGTCTATACGCACGGCTTCGGCGTTGTCGCTGCCTACGGCAACCGCAGCGGACAGGATGGTCAGCCGGTCTTCTACGAGCAGAACATCCCCCCAGTGGGACCTCTTGGTGCCTTCCAACCCCGTATCTACTTCGGTGAGTCCTCGCCCGACTACTCGATCGTCGGAGGCCCCGCGAACGGGCCGAAGAAAGAGCTCGACTACCCCGACTCCAGCGCAACCGGCCAGCAGAACAACACCTACGCCGCCAAGGGCGGAGTGAACATAGGAAGCCTTGCCCGCAAGGTCGCCTACGCGATCAAGTACCGCGAGATCAACATCCTGCTCTCGAACACCGTCAACCCCGACTCCCGGCTGCTCGATTACCGCACGCCTCGCGAGCGGGTCGAGCGGGTGGCGCCCTGGCTCACCCTCGACGGCAACAGCTACCCGGCAGTCGTCAACGGCCGGGTGAAATGGATCCTGGATGGCTACACCACCTCGGCCGACTACCCATACTCCAAGCTGCAACAGATCAACAACGCGACCGCAGACTCCCTGACCGCGCGAACCAACAGCATCCAGGCGCTCCAGGCTGCCCAGGTCAACTACATCCGCAACTCGGTCAAGGCCACCGTCGATGCCTATGACGGCAGCATCAGGCTCTACGCCTGGGACGACCAGGATCCCCTGCTCAAAGCGTGGTCGCATGCGTTCGGTAACACGGTGCGCCCCATGTCGGAGATCAGCGGCGATCTCATGTCGCACCTGCGCTACCCCGAGGACCTGTTCAAGGTCCAGCGCAGCCTGATGGCCAAGTACCACGTCAACGACGCCGGCGCCTTCTACGGTGGGCAGGATTTCTGGGCAGTTCCGGATGACCCGACGCAGGAGCAGCAGACCGTTGACCAGCCGCCGTACTACCTCAGCATCGCGATGCCGGGCCAGCCGGCACCGTCGTTCTCGTTGACGACTACCTTCAAGCCGCAGGGAAATCGGCCGGTGCTGGCCGGGTTCATGGCCGTGGACGCCAATGCCGGGGGCCAGACGGGCAAGAGAAGTGCAGGGTATGGCGCGCTGCGCCTTCTCGAGCTGCCCCGCGACACGACGGTCAAGGGTCCAGGACAGGTCCAGAACGACATCGAGTCTTCCAACACACCGTCCCCTCGCTTCACGTTGACGCTCTCTCAGTTCCTCAACAACAACCGGACCCAGGGCTCCCAGATCACTCTGGGCAACCAGCTGACCCTGCCGGTCGGTGGTGGGCTGCTCTACGTCGAGCCCATCTACGTCAGCGCCAAGACTGGCTCCTCATATCCGTTGTCGAGGGCCATAGTGGTGGCCTTCGGCAACCAGCTGGCGTGGTCGGACACCTTGGGTGGTGCTCTGGACGGGCTCTTTGGCGGCAGCTCCGGGGCAACTGCTGCGGACTCGGGCCCTGGCACGCCGACGCCGACACCGACGGTGACCGGGACCACCCCCGGCGGGACTACTGCCACGCCGGCCTTGAAGGCTGCTCTCGCCGAGGCACAGAAGGCCTTCACCGACGGCCAGGAAGCGCTCAAGATCGGCGACTTCACGGCATACGGTGAGGCACAGAAGCGGTTGAAGACTGCGATCGCCCAGGCCGTTGCTGCTGCGCCTTCGGGCACCCTGACGGTTCCGACGCCATCGGCCACCAAGGCAACGACACCCACTCCAACCGCAACTCCCTGAACTCACACGAGCGACGAACCGGGCGGATTTGGTGTGACCGCCCGGTTCGCGTAGGGTTGGTTTTACCGACGCGGGGTGGAGCAGCTCGGTAGCTCGCCGGGCTCATAACCCGGAGGTCGCAGGTTCAAATCCTGCCCCCGCTACCAACGCGTCAGCGGTATCACCGCTGAGTATGACAACCCCATTTGGCCCCACCGTGATGCTTTGATTTGGCCCCACCCTGCTGGGTTCAGGGTCGTGCTCGGGTCC
>JBBRZV010000030.1:0-34067 GCA_038236365.1 Actinomycetales bacterium
CCACCCCGCCGAGGGCGAACACGGAGCCGACCGACAGGTCGATGCCTCCCATGATGATCACCAGGGTCACGCCGAGCGACACGCCATCAAGGATGCGGGTGGTGCCGAGGGCCAACGAGGCGCGCTCGACCGACACGAGATTTGCCATGGTCTTGTCAGCTGCCCCTGGGTCCGGCCGGCCCGGTGATGACATGGGCCCCGTGGACCGGGCCAACGGCGCGGATGACTGCCGGCGCAGCCCCCGACGCGGTCAGCGCCACGGCGAGGTCCAGACCACGCTCGGTGTCGGCGACCAGGAAGGCGACGGTCGGCCCGGAACCGGAGATGATCCCGCCCAGAGCGCCGAACTCCATGCCGGTCTCGAGCACCGCAGCGAGCCTTGGCTGAAGCGACAGCGCCGCTGGTTGGAGGTCGTTGCTCAGCGCTCGCCCCAGGGACGCGGCGTCCCCGGCCCGTAGCGCTGTCATCATTGACGGGGTCGGCGCAGGCTCGGGGACACGTCGGCGGCCCCTCAGATGGTCGCACTCGGCATAGACCTTGGCCGTCGAGAGCCCAACATCGCTGACCGCGAAGACCCAGTGATAGCGGCCCCGTCCGAGCACGGGTACCAGATGGTCGCCACGGCCTGACCCCATGGCGGTGCCACCGTTCAGCGCGAATGGGACGTCGCTACCGAGCTCAGCGCCCAGCTCCTGCAGGGCCACCTTCGAGGAACCGACGCCCCAAAGAGCGTCACAGGCCACGAGTGCAGCCGCTGCGTCCGCGGACCCACCAGCCATGCCGCCAGCGACCGGGATGTCCTTGTCGATGGTGATGTGAACCGGCTCATCGATACCCGACTCACGGGCGAACAGACGGGCGGCACGCATAGCCAGGTTGGTCTCGTCGACGGGGACCAGTTCGCTGTATGGGCCGTTGACGGTGACTCCCCAGTCATGTGAGCGTTCCACGCTCACGTCGTCATGGACCCCAACAGCCTGGAACACCGTGGCCAGGTCATGGAAGCCATCAGCGAGCAGCGGACCAACCATGAGCTCCAGGTTGACCTTTGCCGGAACCCGAACCGTCACGACGTGTCCTGAGGTGGTTGCGCTGCTCACTGGCGCACCAAAGCCGACCGGGACACGGCGATTGCGGCGAAGGCATCAACGCCAAGCTGCTCGCCGCGCGTCTTGGGGTCCACCCCGGCGGCGCGCAAGGCGGCTTCGGCGTTGTCGGCCGACCCTGCCCACCCGGCCAGGGCTGCACGCAGGGTCTTGCGCCGCTGAGCGAACGCTGCATCGATGCAGGCGAACACCTCGGTGCGCAGAGCGGGTGTCTGTGGCGGATCACGCCGGTTGAGTGCCACCAGGCCGGAGTCGACATTCGGGGCCGGCCAGAACACCTTGCGGCTCACCGTCCCGGCCAGCCGCACGTCGGCATACCAGGCGGCCTTGACACTGGGGATGCCGTACGTCTTGTTGCCCGGTGGCGAGGCAAGGCGCTCGGCGACCTCGAGCTGCACCATCACCAGAACGTGCCGCAGAGTTGGGAAGGCCTCCAGGAATCTCAGCACTACAGGCACCGAGATGTTGTAGGGCAGGTTCGCGATCAGGGCCGTCGGCTGGGGGTCCGGCAGGCTGTTGACGGTCAGTGCGTCCGCATGGACGACATCAAGGCGGTCGATGTATGCCGGCGCGTACGCGGCTACGGTGGACGGCAGGGCAATCGCGAGGATGGGGTCGATCTCCACCGCCACGACACGGGCGACGGTCCGGAGCAGAGCGAGGGTCAGCGAGCCCAGGCCCGGCCCGATCTCGACCACGACGTCCTCAGGGCCAACATCGGCGAGGCGGACGATCCGACGCACAGTATTGGCGTCGATGACGAAGTTCTGGCCCCAGTGCTTGGTCGGGCGCACACCCAGCCGAGCTGCTATGTCGCGGATCTGACCGGCCCCGAGCAGCGGTTCGGGGACGTCGTCACTCATGCAATGCAGCCTAAGGGGACAGGGGGGTCCACCAGAGCAGACCCCCAGATCCAGACACCGCGACGGCACCGGTCTTGGCTCCGGAAGGGGTCAAAACGGTACCGTCGCGGTGTTCGGTCGAGGTTTGGCGCGAGGTTTAGGCCAGTCAGGCGGCCGAGGCGCAGCCCCACGGCGAGAGGCCGCGGGCGGCGTAGACCACGTTGGCCACGGCAATCTGCTGGGTACGGGTGGCCAGGTCGGCCCGTGGGGCATAGGTCCCGCCGCCGTTGGCCAGCCAGGTGCCGCTGTCGAACTGCAGCCCGCCGTAGTAGCCGTTGCCGGTGTTGATCGACCAGTTGCCGCCGGACTCACACTGGGCGATCCGGTCCCACATCGCAGCGTTCACCGTGGAGCCTGGCGCTGATGAGGTGGGCGCGACCGGCCGGGCCTTGGTGCCGACATCCAGGACGCGCATGACGGGGGCGGTCGTGACCCGCGAGCTCGTGACCGTGCGGCTCTCGCGCTTACCATCGACCCAGGTCTCGAGGTAGGTGACCAGGCTGGACCCTGTCTTGCCGGCAGTAAGCGTCTTGGTCGTGCCCTTGTACAACGCGCCATCGTCCTTGCGCGTCGTGCCGAAGCCGACCTGCTCGGTGGCCGTGACGCTCTTCTGGGTCACGCGGGCCACAACGACGTCCACACCGGGCCCGGTCACCAGGGTGGTCATGGCCGGGGAGACGCGGTCCTTGGCACCCACGGAGACGTGGAGCTCGGAGAGCACCTCAGACACATCGGCAGCGATAGTCCTGGCCCTCAGGGTCTTGCCATCGACGGTGACGGTGACGTCCTTGGGGGTTGTGATGGACATGACCAGTCCCGCGCGGCCAAGCGGCTGCGAACGAGAGACCGAGAGCTTGGCCGAGTCGGCGCGGATGCCGAGCTCGGACAGCGCGCCCGCCACTGTGGTCGAGGTCGTCCAGTACGACGTGGTCTGTCCATCGACCGTGACCGTGAGCTGGCGGCCGTACCGTACAACGACCTTCTGGCCGTCACTGACCTTCGTGGAGACCGCCGGAGCGACAAGATCGTGCGGACCGACCTTGATGTTCTGGCTGGCCAGGACGTCACCGACGAGAGTGCTGCCGAACAGGTGGACCGCGGAAGCTCTGCCGTCAACGGACAGGTTGACCGATTTGTCGAAGTAGGAGAAACCGACAGCAGCGGCAACGAGGGACGAGACGACAGCGGCTTGGGCGATACGCCGAACCGGGCGAAAGATCACGAGGCTCCAAGGCTAGAACGTTCCGGGCATCGTGCGACGGAAGGTCGCGCACTCAAACAAAATGGGGTGCCCGACCGAGGCCGTGCATCCCATGCGCGCCGTCCGAGGACTTACCGACCCCGGCCAACAGCCCCCAACGATGGCTGAAGAACCACTGAAGGTCAAGTTTTGGTAACGCCAGCGTCTTGTGCAGGCACGTAGAGCACCTGGTCCAAGGCCGCCTACCAGGGGCCGTAGATGCGCTCCGAGTTGTCCGCGATCGCGGTGCACAACAAGGGCACGTCCACGTTGAGAACGCCCGCCATCACTCGCACCGTCAACGGCACGAGGTACGGCGCGTTCGTCGCCCCGCGATGCGGTTCGGGAGTCAGGAACGGGGCATCGGTCTCAACCAGAACACGCTCCAGGGGGGTCACCGCGAGCGAGTTGCGCAGGTCCCGGGCGTTCTTGAACGTGACAGTGCCCGCAAAGGAAAGGAAGTAGCCCCGCTCGACGCACTCGCGCGCCATGACGACGTCGCCGGAGAAGCAGTGCATCACCGTGTGGTCGGGTGCGCCCTCCTCCTCCAGAATCCGGAGGACGTCCTCGTGGGCGTCTCGGTCGTGGATCTGCAACACCTTGCCGGTGCGCTTGGCCAGGTCGATGTGCCAGCGGAGCGAGTCCTGCTGCGCTGTAACGCCTTCCGGACCCGTGCGGAAATAGTCGAGGCCCGTCTCACCAATGACCCGGACCCGGGGGTGGGAAGCAAGCCGCTCGATCTCGGCCCGAGCTGACTCGAGCTCGCCGCGGTCGTGCAGCTTGGGTGTCTCGTTGGGGTGGATGGCAACGCCGCCCAGCAGTGCGGCATAGCGGTCGATGACCTCGACAGTGAAGCGAGCGCCCGGGAGGTCGCAGCCGATCTGGATCATGCGGGGCACCCCGACGGCGGTCGCCGCGGCGATCAGCTCCGGTAGATCAGGTGCGTCAAGCCCGTCGCGGGACATGTCGAGGTGGGCGTGGTTGTCGACGACCGGGATCGGAAGAGCCTCCGGAGCCGGCGGGTGACCAGCATGACCGCTCACGGCGACTCGCCGTCGGCTTCCGGATCAAGGCGCCTGAGCTCATCTTCGACCACCGACGGGTCGAGCTTGGTGAATATTGGTGAGGGTTTGCCGATGGGCGCACCAACCGTGATCGGACGTGACTCCCATCGCGGCGTGGTCGTGTAGTCCCCCGTGATGATCGGGTACCTGTCGCCACCGTCCAGGTCCTCGACCTCTTCGAGCCGTGGCATGGGTGCGATCTGACCCTCGCCACCCATCGCGGCATGAACCTGGTTGGAGCTGTGCGGCAGGAACGGGCTCATCATCGTCGTGAGGTCGCTGACCGCCTGGGCGATCACGTGCAGGATCGTCCCCAGCCGCTCCCGCTCGTCGTCGGCCTTGAGCTGGAACGGCGCCTGGTCGGTGACGTACTTGTTGACCTCGGCGACGACCCTCATGACCTCGGCCAGCGCGTTTTTCTGTCGGTGCCGTTCGATGAGGGCCCCTACTGTCGCAAAGCCCTGGTTGACCGTTGCCAGCAGCGCCACGTCGTCGGCGTTCAGCTCGCCGGCTGCCGGGATCTGACCGAAGTTCCGGTGGATCATCGTCGCTGTGCGGTTGACCAGGTTGCCCCAGCCGGCCACGAGCTCGCCGTTGGTGCGCTTGACGAACTCGGCCCAGGTGAAGTCACTGTCCTGGTTCTCCGGACCGGCCGCCGCGATGAAGTAGCGCAGCGCATCCGGCTGGTAGCGCTCGAGGAAGTCCCGGACGTAGATCACCACACCCCGGCTGGAGGAGAACTGCTTGCCCTCCATGGTGAGGAACTCGGAGCTGACCACCTCGGTCGGAAGCTGCAGCTCGCCATACGGTCCGGGCTTGCCGCCCTTGTTGCCCAAGCCGTCATAGGCGAGGATCTCGGCCGGCCAGATCTGCGAGTGGAAGGTGATGTTGTCCTTGCCCATGAAGTAGTAGGACAGCGCCTGCGGGTTGTTCCACCAGTCGCGCCAGCGTTCGGGGTCGCCGGTACGCCGAGCCCACTCGATCGAGGCGGACAGGTAGCCGATGACGGCGTCGAACCAGACATAGAGCCGCTTGGTCGGCTGCTCACGCCACCCGTCCAAGGGGATAGGGATGCCCCAGTCGATGTCGCGAGTCATGGCGCGAGGCCTGATGTCCTTGAGGATGTTCTGGCTGAACTTGATGACGTTGGGGCGCCAGGTGCCCGAAGCCTCACGTCCATCGAGCCACTCGACGAGCGCATCGGCCAGAGCCGGCAGGTCGAGGAAGAAGTGCTGCGTCTCAACGAAGTTGGGCGTCTCACCGTTGATCTTGCTGCGCGGGTTGATCAGGTCCGTCGGAGCGAGCTGGTTGCCGCAGTTGTCGCACTGGTCGCCGCGGGCCTCGCCGTAACCGCAGATCGGGCAGGTGCCCTCGATGTAACGGTCGGGCAGGGTCCGACCGGTCGACGGGCTGATCGCCCCGTGCGTCGTCTGCTCAACCATGTAGCCGTTGTTGTAGACGGTCGTGAACATCTCCTGAACCACTGCGTAGTGGTTGCGGGTCGTGGTGCGGGTGAACAGGTCGTAGGACAGGCCCAGCGCGACGAACTCCTCCACGATGAGGCGGTTGTTCCTGTCTGCGAGCTCCTTGGCGCTCACCCCCTCCTCGTCGGCCGCAACCAGGATCGGGGTGCCGTGCTCGTCGGTCCCACTGACCATGAGGACGTCGTGGCCGGCCATCCGCATGTAACGGCTGAAAACATCTGAGGGAACACCAAATCCGGCTATGTGCCCGATGTGGCGGGGGCCGTTTGCGTATGGCCAGGCGACTGCTGAAAGGACCGTGCTCATGGCCCCGAGCCTAAGGGGTGGCGTGGGCGCGGGCTTTTCACGGTGCGAAGATTTGCCCATGGCCGATGTTCGCGAGTCCCTCGCCGTTGTCGCACCCGCTGACACGGTCTACGACCTGGTCGCCGACCTCCCCCGTATGGGCGAGTGGTCACCCGAGTGCGAGCGGGTCAGCTGGCGAGGGGGGGCCACCTCAGCCGCCCCCGGGGCGCGATTCCTCGGATTCAACCGGGCAGGGTTGATCCGATGGGTGACCCAGGGTGAGGTCATCACCGCCGAGCCCGGACGGCATCTGGCCTTCGAGATCACCTTCGGACCGATGAAGGTCGCCCGCTGGGAGTACTTCATCGTTCCCGACGATGCCGATCCGTCGACCTGCGTCGTCGTCGAGGAATGGACCGACCGCCGTCCGGGTTGGTACCGCGACCTTGCCGACAAGGCGTTCGGTCCCCGCGCCAGGACCAACGAGCGCGGCATGGCCAAGACCCTGGCCAACCTCAAGCGGGCTGCGGAAGGCGCTGCAGCCGCCGCGCCTCCGAAGGGTCATCTCAGCCCATGAGCCGAAGGCGCCAAACGCACTGACGGACCCGTACCTCGAAGGCGCGGGTCCGTCAGCGGGTGCGGGCTCGTTCAGTGAACGTGCGCAGTCAGCCCAGGCTCGGTGGCTGTGACGTCACCGTCGATAGCAGCCAGTTCGTCGTCCCATGAGCCGCCACCGTGGTCGTCACCGGCGGCAAACGCAGCCTCGTCGAACTTGTCCACGCCGGACAGCACCCGCTGTGCCCTGTTCTTGTCGAGCTCGCCGGTCCAGCTGCCGATCAGCACAGTGGCGACTGCGTTGCCGATGAAGTTGGTGAGCGCCCGTGCCTCGCTCATGAACCGGTCGATCCCGACGATGACGCCGACACCGTCCAGCAGCTCGGGACGGAACGACTGCAGACCACCGGCCAGAACGGCAAGACCAGCGCCGCTGACTCCGGCCGCGCCCTTGGACGCAATGATCATGAAGATGAGCAACGAGATCTGCTCACCGATCGACATTGACTTGTCCATGGCCTCGGCGACGTACAGGGAGGCCATCGTCAGGTAGATCGACGTACCGTCCATGTTGAACGAGTAACCGGTCGGTACCACGATGCCGACAACCGGACGCGAGACACCGAGGTGCTCCATCTTGCCGATCAGCCGCGGCAGCGCAGTCTCGGACGAGGACGTCGAGACGATGAGCAGGAGCTCTCGGCCCAGATACTTCAGCAGCCGGAAGATCGAGACGCCGCTCCCAGCTCGCAGGAC
This sequence comes from Actinomycetales bacterium, assembly GCA_038236365.1. GTDB lineage: Bacteria > Actinomycetota > Actinomycetes > Actinomycetales > Dermatophilaceae > UBA4719. The sequence goes on from JBBRZV010000030.1 coordinate 7,393, forward strand.
CGTGCCGAGCACGATGAAGATGAACAAGAGGCAGGTTGCGTAGAAGGCGAGCATCACCTTGCCGAGACTGAGCAGTGCGTCCGTCCCCGTCGCTCCGACCATGGCCGCCATGGCGCCGAACACTCCGACGGGCGCCACCCACATGACCATCGCGAGGACCTTGAAGACGAGCTTCTGGAGGTGCTGTACGCCGATCAGCACCGGTACTCCACGCTCACCCATCCCCTGCAGCGCGAACCCGACAAGAAGCCCGATGAACAGCGCCTGCAGCACCTTGCCCGAGGTCAAGGACGAGACCAGCGTGTCCGGGATCAGGCTGAGCAGGAACTCGGGGAAGGTCTCACCGCCGCCACCTGTCGCCTGGGCCCGCCCGGACTTGACCACCGAGGCGGTCAGGTGCAGTCCAGAGCCGGGCTTGACGAGATTCCCGATGAGCAGGCCGATCGCGAGCGCGAAGGTCGACATCACCGTGAAATAGCCCAGGGCCATGCCGCCGATCTTGCCGACACTGGCCGCCTTGCGGACCGATCCGATGCCGAGCACGATCGTGAAAAAGATGATCGGCGTGATCATCATCTTGATCAGGCTCACAAAGCCGGTGCCGAGGGGCTTGAGCCCTACGGCCAATCCCTCCTTGCCCGGGAAGGCGAAGCCGAACGCGATGCCCAGAATGGCCGCGACGATCACTGCCATGTACAGGTACTTCGTCTTGTCGGGGCGGACCTGCGGCGGGGTTCCAGCCGACATGGAACTCGGCGGCGATGCTGCGGCGGAGCGGGACATGTTTTCCTCCTGAGTCTGGCAACGGATTGTTCATGAGGGTCGCCCCGTAGGTGACCTGTGTCACCGTTCCGTTCATTGAGTTCGCCAGCGGTTTTGGTAGGAACCGCACACTGGTGATATGCACACCGGCATGAACCCACGGGCATGGAGCCTGGCGCGTCAGCTGTTCGCGCTGCAGGCTGTCGTCGTCGCGGTCGTGGTGACGGCCGGAGGCGCGGCAGCATACCTGCAGGCCCGACAGAGCAGTGCGGACTCCACCAGCGCCCGGGTTCTCGCAGTCGCCCGGAGCGTGGCGGCATCCCCTCTGGTACTTACCGCGCTGCTGGCACCCGACCCGTCCGCCATTCTTCAGCCCTACAGCGTGAAGGTGGGCCGCGACACCGGCGCCGACTTCGTCGTCGTGATGAACACCAAGGGGATTCGCTACTCCCACCCCAAGCCGGAACTGATCGGCAAGCGGTTCAGCGGCCACATCGACGACGCGGTTGCCGGTGGGGTGGTGCTCGAGACGTATGGCGGCTCGTTCGGTCCGTCCGAACGCGCAGTGGTGCCGGTTCGAGCTGACAACGGGAAGGTGGTCGCACTGGTCTCAGTGGGCATCACCCGGGCAGCCGTTGCGCGGGAGCTTGCCCACGTGGTGCCCGGGCTGATCGGCTCGGCCGCCGCGGCCCTGTTGCTGGCAGGGACCGGTACCGCACTGATCTCCCGCCGACTCCGCCGGCAGACCCACAGCATGGGACCGGGGGAGCTCGCCCGGATGTACGAGTTCTATGACGCGGTGCTGCATTCGGTCCGCGAGGGTCTGGTCCTGCTCGATGTGCACGGACGCCTGACGCTGGCCAATGACGAAGCCCGGCGGCTTCTGGACCTGCCAGAGGCATGGGTCGGCCGCAGCCTCGACGAGCTCGGGTTGCCCGCGCCAATGACCGAAGCCCTGGAAGGTGGTCGCGAGGTGCACGATGCGATCCACCTCACCGACAACCGGGTGCTGGTGGTCAACCAGGCGACGGCCCGCTGGGAGGGGCGTGAGCTCGGCACCGTGCTGACACTGCGCGACCACACCGATCTGCAGGCCCTGACCGGCGAGCTCGACACCGCGCGATCGCTGACCGAAGCGCTGCGCTCCCAAGCCCACGAGGCGGCCAACCGGCTGCACAGCGTGATCAGCCTCATCGAGCTGGGGCGCACAGAGCAGGCGCTGACCTTCGCAACCGCGGAGCTCGCCCAGGCCCAGAAGCTCACCGACATGGTTGTCGGAGCCGTCGACGAGCCCGTGCTTGCCGCGCTGCTGCTGGGCAAGGCCGCAGAAGCCAACGAGCGTGGAGTTGAGCTGGAGGTCGACCCGGCCAGTACGGTCCCCGAGGGAGTGATCCCAGCCCGCGACCTGATCACGGTCGTCGGCAACCTGCTCGACAACGCGATCGACGCCGCCGCGGCCGAACCCGGACCACGCCGCGTGGGCTTCAGCAGCTGGATCGAGGACGTGCCATCCGACGACGGCATCGCCAGCACACTCGTGCTCCAGGTCAGCGACAGCGGCGCCGGGCTGGACGACAGGTCAGCGGCAAAAGCATTCACCCGAGGCTGGTCGACCAAGCCCCATGAGCGGCTGATCGGACACGGCCTCGGCCTGGCGCTGGTCGGCCAGGCGACCAGCCGCCACCACGGGAGCATCAGCGTCGGCCGGGCCTCCGATCGTCTACCTGGCGACGAGCTCGGCGGTGCGGTGCTCCTCGACTCCGCCTTCGTTGGCGCCGTGTTCACGGTCCGGCTACCGCTCGCCATCGAGGTTCCGAATGAGTGAGATCGGGGTCCTGATCGTGGAGGATGAGCCCGTGGCGGCCGACGCGCACCGCACGTATGTCGAACGAGTCCCGGGGTTCGTCGTGTGCGGTGTGGCCAACGACGGCGGTGGGGCTCTCCGGCAGCTGAGCGACCCATCCCGTTCGGTGGACCTGGTGCTGCTCGACATGCACCTGCCGGACATCCACGGTCTGGACGTGGTCCGTGCGATGCGCACGGCAGGGCACCGGGCTGACGTCATCGCCGTCACCTCCGCCCGTGACCTTGAGGTGGTGCGTGCCGCTGTCTCCCAGGGTGTCGTCCAGTACCTGCTGAAGCCCTTCACCTTCGCGGCGCTGCGCGACAAGCTTGAGCGGTACGCCGCATACCGTCTGCAGCTCGAAGGCAACTTCGCGAGCGGGCAGAGCGAGGTCGACCGCGTTCTGGGCACCCTGCGCGGCAACGACCCCAGCAGCCTCCCGAAGGGCATGAGCACTGACTCTCTTGACGCCGTCGTGGCTGTGCTCCGCCCCTCCGCCGACAGCCTCTCCTCCACGGAGGTCGCCGCGGCGGTCGGGGCGTCGCGGGTCACGGCGCGCCGCTACCTCGAGCATCTCGCCGACTCAGGTCTCGCCGTGCGGCGCTCGCGATACGGCGGTACCGGGCGGCCCGAGGTCGAGTACCGCTGGGTGAGCGGCGACTGAGCCGACCAGGAGCGGCGCCGAGTTGGAGCAACACGGTCTCGGCAGGCATGCTGGAAGGCGATGTCACCATCCGAGCGGGACCAGGGCGCGCACAGGGACTCCCCTGCCGACCTCCGACCCAGCTCCTCGGAGCACATGGGCTCCAGCGCCGACAGCGAGGACTCCGCCGCCCATATCGCCGAGCTCGTGCGGCGAACTTCTGAGCGAATCGCGGCACCCGGGCCTTCTTCGGTCGTCGGTCCCGATGTGGTCCAGCACGATGAAACCCTCCCCCAGCCGACCCCCGTGCCGACGGCGTCGGCCGTGCAGCCACAACCGAAGCCGATCGACCGGCTGCTCCCGCCGCCGCCTCGTCCCCCGCGGTCGGGACCATCGCGACGCACCATGGCCGTGGGGGGTGCCGCCCTGGCTGTCCTCCTCCTGCTGGGTGGCGTCGCGCTGTCACGCTCAGGTGGCTCAGATGCCCGGAAGAGCCCGGCCCAAGCTGTCCAGGGCCCAGCGCCGTCCGGTTACGCCGTCAAGCTCACGGACGTGATCATCGACTGCGCCAAGCACGCCAGGGGCAAGGTGAAGACCTCCTTCGGCACCCTGCCCTGCGTGAAGGCAACAAGATCGTTGGCAACGGGCCAGATCAGCGGTCGACCAGCGCTCTTTGTCGCCTCACGGATACAGATGCCATCAGCGGAGGCGGCCGCATCGATCAAGCAGGTGTTGGACGGCAGCGGAACCGGCAACCTCAACGACCTGCTGCGCGAAGGCAAGACCTTCCCGGGTGCACCCAAGACGATGCCCGCGTCGGGATACACGTCGGTTCAGACCGGGACCGTGGTCACTGTGGTGGAGGCAGGCTTCATTGACGGCGGCCCATCCTCGAGCACCGACGCCGCGCTGAGGGCGAGCGCCGCGCAGGTGGCTGCCACGGTCAGTGCCCAGAAGTAGTCGTCCGCCTGCCGCCTCACATCACGTTCGAGCAGCCAGCACCGCGTTGTACAGGTCCTTGCGGCTCAGCCCCGTGGCCGCGGCTACATCCGCGCATACCTCCTTGAGCCGTTCACCCGACCCGACCCGGGCCTGTATGCCGGCCACCTCCGCATGCAGGTCGGTGACCACCGCGGGTGCCCCGCCGACGACAACCGTGATCTCACCCTTGACGCCCGCAGAGGCCCAGTCCGCAAGGTCGGCCAGACCTCCGCGTCTGACCTCCTCATATGTCTTGGTCAGCTCACGGCAGACCGCAGCGGGCCGGGCCGGGCCGAAAGCCACCGCCATTGCCGCGAGGGTCGAGCCGAGCCGGTGTGGCGCCTCGAAGAAGATCATCGTGCGTCTCTCCTGTGCCAGAGCCGTGAAACCGCGCAGCCTCTCTCCGGTCTTTCGCGACGGAAACCCCTCAAAACAAAAGCGATCCACCGGCAGACCCGACACGGCGAGCGCCATCAGAACGGCGCTTGGACCAGGGACGCAGGTGACCTGCACACCCGCCTCGACCGCGGCCACCACCAGGCGATAACCGGGGTCGGACACGGACGGCATACCGGCGTCGGTCACCACCAGCACACGCGCCCCACCCAACAACCGGGCGAGCAGATCCGGGGTCCGTGTTGCCTCGTTGTGCTCGTAGTAGCTGACGACCGAGCCCGACGGCTTGACCGCCAGAGCACGACAGAGGCGGCTGAAGCGCCGGGTGTCCTCGGCTGCGACCACGTCGGCGGTCGCGATCTCGTGTGAGAGCCGTGGCGCCGCATCGTGCGGATCCCCGATCGGGGTGGCGGCGAGGACGAGGACACCGACGGCAGGTTTGGTCACGCCTGCGATCCTCTCAGGCGTCGCCCCTAGCCCACGTCGTGCGCTCGTCTTCTGTCGGCCCGCCGACCTGGTTGGTATACTGGTACCTCTCTACGGTAGATAGGTGTAAGACGCGTGAGTCTCAACATCAAGAACGAGCGCGTCCACGCGCTGGCCCGGGAGGCTGCCCGTCGCACGGGCAAGTCCCAGACCAGCGTCATCGAGGAGGCGCTCGAGAAGCTCCTGGCCGACCTCGAGCATCAGCGCCGCAAAGTTGGGCTCAAGGAGGACATCATGGCCATCGCCGCGGACTTCCAGGCCCGGACGGCTGCCGCGGGAGACGGGCCACTGAGCTCCGACTGGCTGTATGACGATGAGACCGGCCTGCCTCGATGATCGTCGACTCCTCTGCAGTGGTCGGCATTCTCAATGGCGAGCCGGATGCCGAGGCCCTGAGCGACGCCTTGGTCTCTGCGCGCAACCGGCGCATGTCCGCGGCGACGCTCTTAGAGCTCTACGTGGTGGTCGACGGTAAGCGCGACCCGGTGAGGTCGGGCCGGCTCGATGAGTTGCTTCGGAGCTCCGACGTGGAGACCATGGACGTCACGGCCGAGCAGGCGCACATCGCCCGTGCGGCCTATCGCGACTTCGGCAGGGGCAGTGGCCACCCGGCACGGTTGAACTTCGGTGACTGCTTCTCCTACGCCTTGGCCAAGGTCACCGGTGAGCCACTTCTGTTCAAGGGCGACGACTTCGGCCACACCGACCTCACATCGGCCGTTCCTGGTTGAAGCTCCGCCGTGGCGGCGAGTTCGTTGGGCCGAAGGTTCGCTGCATACGATGTCCGCCATGACCTCGACCGAGCGGCCCCTGCGCTCGAGGCTGCTCGGATACCGGCCCACTGACGTGCTGTGGGGCTGGTTGGCGCCGCTGATCGTCACGGCCGTCGGGGGTTTCCTGCGGTTCTGGCAGCTCGGTCGCCCCAACAAGCTCGTCTTCGACGAGACGTACTACGTCAAGGAGGGCTACTCCTTCCTCAAGTACGGCTACGAGCGCCGCATCGCGTCGACCAACGAGAAGGCAGACGCCCTCTTCACCCACGGCACCCCGGACGTCTTCGGCACCAACCCCGACCTCGTGGTTCATCCCCCCGTTGGCAAGTGGGTCATCGCGGTCGGTGAGCAGATCTTCGGGGCGGACAGCTCGTTCGGATGGCGGTTCTCGATCGCCCTCCTCGGCACCCTCTCGATCCTGATGGTCGGTCGCGCTGCCCGGCGTATGTTCGGGTCGACCCTGATCGGCACGATCGCCGCGATCCTGCTGGCTTTTGAGGGCCACCACTTCGTCCAGTCGCGCATCGGCCTGCTGGACCTCATCCTCATGTTCTGGGCGTTCGCCGCATTCTGTGCCCTGCTGATCGACCGGGACCACTCCCGCGCCCTTCTGGCACGCAAGGTGGCCGCACTCCAGCCGACACTCCAACAACCTGGAACTGACGCAACAGCTGGGCCCACAAGCATGGTTCTCGGTCCCTGGCTCGGCTGGCGCCCATGGCGCTGGGTCGCCGGCATCTGCCTCGGGCTTGCAACAGGCACCAAGTGGTCCGGCATCTTCTTCGTGGTCGCCTTCGTTCTGATGACCGTCTTCTGGGACATGGGTGCGCGTCGCGCCGCCGGCGTACGCCACTGGTGGTGGGGCGCACTCGTGCTTGACGGGCTGTATGCCGGTCTGCTCACCGTGGGCCTCACGGTCTCCGTCTACATTGCCTCCTGGGCCGGCTGGTTCGCCTCCACGAATGCCTACGACCGGCAATGGGCGGCGACCCACAAGGCAACCACCTTTGCGTGGGTGCCCGACCCTGTGCGCTCTTTGTGGCAGTACCACGAGGAGATGTACAGCTTCCATGTCAACGTCACCTCGGACCATCCCTACAAGACCAACCCATGGTCATGGCTGATCCAGGGCAGGCCGACCTCCTTCTTCTACGAGGGGCCGAAGAAGGGTCAGGAGGGCTGCCTGGTCGCGCAGTGCACCAAGGCAATCACGTCGATCGGCACCCCGACCCTGTGGTGGGGCGCGACCATCGCGATCTTCGTCCTGCTGTTCATGTGGGCCCTGCGCCGCGACTGGCGGGCAGGCGCGATTCTCGCGGGCCTCGCAGGCGGATACCTGCCATGGTTCAACTACCAGCACCGCACCATCTTCAGCTTCTACGAGGTCGCGTTCGTGCCGTTTATCGTCCTTGCGGTGACTTATGTCCTCGGGCTCGGTATCGGCGGTGCCAACGCCTCGCCGCGTCACCGCCGGATCGGACTTCTGACGGCCGGAGTGTTCGTCGTCGCCACCGTCGCCCTCTTCGCCTTCTTCTACCCGATCTACACCGCACAGGTCATTCCGCAATCGGACTGGCAGTTGCGGATGTGGCTTCCCAGCTGGGTCTAGAGGCTACGGGACGAGGAACGGTCCCAACAGCCCTGGCACGGCACGGTTTCCGAGCGAGAGAGCAACGGACAGCGGAACGTCCGGCACGGCATACCCCTGCCTGCCTCCTGCCGTTGTTGCAGTGAGAGTCGCAAGTCCCGCACGGCGCTGGAAGAAGCTCTCCCGCACGTTCCAGCCGATGATTCCGTCGCACAGGAGCACGTCAAGGCGTCGATCGAGCGAGCCCTGACGGGTGACCAGGGCACTGCCCGCGAGGGCATGCCCCAATGATCGATAACGATCCACCGCGAGCATCGCCGCGACCGGAACACTCAGGACAGCCGGCATGGCGAGCCATTGCGAGGCACCGGCGAAGATGGCCACGCCAGCGGTGGCAATGACGGTGAACGCCGGAACCAGGGCACGCGTCAGTCGACGACGCCTGGCGGCGGATCCATGAGATATCAGCGTGACCTGCAACGGGGCGGGGTCGTGCAGGATCTGAGCGGCGAGCTGAGCTACCACATCGCGTGGGGCAGGTGGCAGGAGCAGCGAGCTCCCCCCATCGGCGCCACCTCGCGAGTTCAGACCCGTCGTGATGCCGCGCAGGCGCGCTGCCCGAACGATCCGCAGCAGCAAAGGCTCGGCGAGCTCGACCCCTCTCAACCGTCGTTCCTCGATGCTGACGGCCCTGGTCGTCAGCAGACCACGGGTGATCTGCAGGCTGCCGTGAGCATGGCGTGAGAGGCGAAAACCCCAGTAGGACAGCAGATAGCCTCCTATCGAGAGGACCGTGACGACACCAAGGAGGACGACCGTCCCCTGTAGAATGTCCACCCAGATCGGCGTGCGCCGCAGGTGGTCGAGGAACCCCTTGACCGGTCCGACATCGGAGGGGTTGACGTCGAGCTGCTCCACGAGGTTCCACCCGACGCCAAGGATTGCAGCGGAAGCCAGGACCCCCGACATGGTGAAGGGCGCGAAACGCACCCAGCGTGGGTCCAGCCGCGCCAGCTCGATGTCGCCGGCCCGGTCTGGCGGGGCATGGCTGATGGGCTCGGACACCCGGACGGAGTCATCCGCAGACCCGGGTGGCAACCCCACGGGGATGCGGTGGAGCAGCTCTGCGCGCAACGCTGCAGCCTCCGCAGCTGGCAGCGAGTCCAGCGAAAGATCGCTCCCGCTCGCGTGACTCCCCGTGCCGATGTCGACCTTCGCCAACCCTAGGAGCCGATGCAGTGGTGATGCCGTCACGTCGACGCTACGTACCCGATCCGTTGGCGTGGCAACAGTCTTGCGTTGCAGAAGGCCGGTACGCAGCTGCACCTGCTCGGGGGTGATCCGGTACCGCGTTGTCGCCCATCGCAGCACGCTCACCGCCATGACGCCAACCACGGCCGCGGGACCGAACCACCAGTACTGCCCGTTGCCGACCGCGCGACCCGCCACCACCAGACCGATGAGTGCGGGTATGGCGCGGCCCAGCTCCCGGACCGGGTAGACCAGCAGCATCAGGGGGCTCAGGCGGCGCCACTCCTGCGCCCTGGCCGTCGCCGTCGCGCTCACGTCGCGTCGCCCTCGCTACGGCTGGTCACCTCGGTGAGCTGGGCGACAAGTCCGTCGGCGGTCAGCCGGTCCAACCCGTGGATACGCAAAGGTCCGGCTGCGGATGCCGTGGTGACCGTGACGTTCGCAAGCCCGAACAGCTGCTCCAGAGGCCCCCGCTCGGTGTCGACCGTCTGGACCCTCGAGATCGGGGCGATCCGCCGCTCCTGGCTGATCCAGCCGGACTTGGTGTAGACGGCATTGTCTGTGACCTCCCATCGGTGAACTCGATAGCGCCACTGCGGCATGACGAGCAGATGCGTAGCACCCAGAAGAACGGTCACGACCAGAGCGGTGAACCGCAGAGCGGCGTAGTCCCGAGCAACCGCGAACCAGAGCAGCTGCCCGGCCAGCAGGAGCAACCAGCCGGGCACGGCCCGCACGGTCCAGAACACGATGGCGCGAGGGCTGACTTGGTGGGCGGGATCGCGCATCTCCATGAGCCCACCCTTGCACGCACCGAACTGTCAGCTCGCACGACATATGCGCGCCACCACGCGGCGCGCGGCCCCCGCCTCGTGACGGTGCCTGGCGGAGGGGAGACAGCTTTCCACCGATTTATGACGCTTACGGAGCGATGTCTGTAGTGCCATGCCCAGGATGCCCACGATGCCGTTCAACGCATCGCCCGTTCGGTCCAACCCTGCGGTCTCAAAAGTCATACCTGAGCGCTGAACTGACGAGACATAGCCCAAGCGTATGACCGGCCCTTACCTCTCACAGTACGTTCCTTGACGTATGGCGGCCCTATCGGATCGCTCTCATGGAGGAAGGGTCACTCTCGACATGGCCGGAACCGCCGTTCTCCAACCGCTCCCAACCAAACGATGGTCCCTGCCTACCGAGGCCTCCTCGCGCATGGTCTCCGTTTCGCTGGTGGAGTGGCAGGGACTCCGTGCTCGGCTGGGCACTCATGCGCTGAACCATCTCCTGCATCAGGTCGAAAGAACTCTGCTGGGCGCCATGCCTGGGAGTAGGTCGCTGGGGTCGGACCGTTCAGGGAGCCTGCTGCTGACATTCCCGAGCAGCTCCAGGCACTTGGAGCAGCGGCTTGGCCGGGCCCTGGCGCAGGTTCTGGCTACGCCTTACCTGGTGTGCGGTGAAACCTTTCGCGTTACGCCCGCGCTTGGCCACGCTCGACTTCGCGGGGTTACTCCCGAGCAGGCAGAGTCGCGAGCGACCTTGGCCATGAAGGCGGCGGAAAGCCGCCGCGACCTGGTACCGGTGGGCTGGAGTACGAAACTGGCTGCGCCGGCGCCTAGCGCACTGCGGCTTCCCGCGTTGGCTTACGCGATGGCTGGGCGTCTGCGCACCCCTCTGCAAGTGCTCGCGACGTTCGCTCTGGGAGTCGGCTTGCCCTATTTGGGCTATGTCCTGAGCGAGCGGTTGGCTCTGCTGCATGTCGCAATGACCACGGCCTACATCATCGTGGTGGTTGGCATGACCGGCACAGTGGCCGCCCTGATCATCGAAGGGCTGCTGGCCCTTGACCCGCAGCGCCCCCCGGCTCAGGCCGGTGGACCGTCGCCAAAGGCCACGGCGATCATCGCGGCCTACCTTCCGAACGAGTCGGCGACGATCGTTGCCACCGTCGAGGCGTTTCTGGCTCTGGACTACCCCGCAGGCCTACAGATCATCGTCGCCTATAACACCCCGTCGCCTCTGCCGGTGGAGCAGTCGCTCGCCGAGCTCGCGGCCCTTGATCCGCGACTGCTGGTCCTTCCGGTTGCGGGCAGTACCTCCAAAGCCCAGAACGTCAATACCGCGCTGGCTGAGGTGACCGGCCACATTGTTGGCCTCTTTGACGCGGATCACCACCCGGACCCAGGCTGCTTCGAGCGCGCCTGGCTATGGCTGTCCAATGGCTACGGCGTGGTACAAGGACACTGCGTGGTTCGCAACGGAGATGCCTCGTGGGTGACTCGAATGGTCGCCGTTGAGTTCGAGTCCATCTACGCCGTCAGCCACCCCGGCCGCTCCGAGCTGCACGGAAACGGCATCTTTGGTGGCTCCAACGGCTACTGGCAGTCCGACCTGCTCCGCACCGTGAGGCTGCGCGGCTCGATGCTGACCGAAGACATCGACGCCTCGATGCGGGTCACGCTACGCGGAATGAAGATCGCCAGCGACCCTGGCCTGTTGTCGCGCGAGCTAGCTCCGACGCGGCTACGTAGTCTGGCCGGGCAACGGCTTCGATGGGCCCAGGGGTGGACGCAGGTCTCGCTGGAGTACCTGGGTACAGCGCTTCGTTCGCGTCGCGTCACTCGTCGGCAGAAGGCCGGTCTGCTCTTCATGCTCGGCTGGCGCGAGCTCTATCCCTGGGTTTCGCTGCAGATCGTGCCGCTGCTGGCGTATGCACTGACGCATCCGCGTGAGGTGGCGATCAGCTGGACCATTCCCATCTTCGTCCTGAGCTCGCTTTTCGCCCTGTCAGGGAGTCCGATCCAGACGATCTTGGCATACCGCCTCGCGGCGCCGAATGTGCGTCGCCACCGGAACTGGTTCCTCGCCTACCCCCTGTGGTCACTGCTCTTCTACGAAGAGTTCAAGAATACGATCACCCGGGTGGCACACCTGAAACAGGTGATGGGCGAACGGCGGTGGCTGGTGACCGCCCGAAGTGAGGAGCCACTTGCCAACAAGGACACCGATGAGGGTGTCGGAGTGGCGCCAGCGGAAACATGCCCAGCGCGGACGTGAGCAGCAACCCGAACCTCGACGTGGACACTGTTGAGCCAGTCGCAGTAGAGCGAGCGACGCCAGACCTCTTGCCCGCACCTTGGTGCCACCTGTGATCGCATCCGAAACCTCGGCGAGCCTGGTGGGCGACAGCGCTCCAGCCAGCGGTGGCAACCGAGCCGGTGGACGGTTCATGGCCTTGGAGGGCTACCGCGGACTGGCGGCGCTGCTGATCGTGGTCTTCCACCTCTATCAGTTCATGCGTTTTGGCAATCCTGCGCGGTACCCGTACAAGGGCACTGGATGGAACCTCGGCCTTCAACAGCTGGACGGGTTTGTCGACCTCTTCTTCGTGCTCTCCGCCTTCCTTCTGACCCTTCCGTACGCGCGTTCAGCCCTGAGGGGAGGGCGCCCGCTGGCCGGACGCGAGTTCCTGTATCGCCGATCGGTCCGCATCGTGCCGCTGTACGTCGTAGCCATCCTCCTCGTCTGGTCGGCCAGAAATACGAGTCTCCCGGGCGACTGGAGAGATCTTCTCGGGCACCTGACGTTTTTCCAGGTGTACGACCGGCGCACGATCTTCTACACCATCGGACCTGCCTGGTCGCTCGCCGTTGAGGTGCAGTTCTACCTCCTGCTTGCCATCCTTGGCGGGGGCCTGACTTGGATCTGCCGCCGTCTCAACACGGTCGCTGCCCGCCGTGCGGTGTTGTTTGGCTCGATCACCACGATCGCCATGCTCGGCCTGGGCAGCCGGCTGCTCGCCGCATTCGTGCTGCATCGATCGGCATCCGACTGGCCGTTCTGGTTCGGTCTGCCCGCCAAGCTGGACGTCTTTGCCGTCGGCATGCTGTTGGCTGTCACTGTCGCTGCCCGAGCAGATGCCACGCCCCTGAGCCGCAACGTCATCTCGTCCCTACGCCTGGTCGGCCTAGGGCTGCTCGTGTGGGGGACCCTGACCCGCGCCTCCGATCCGCTCCCCGAGCTGTATTTCCACGACTGGTGCGCCCTGGGCTTCGGCTTGGTGCTTGCCGCGAACATCCTGGGTCAACGAAAGCGATCGCGCGATTTGATGACCGCCAGACCGCTTGCCTGGGCCGGCCTGGTCAGCTACAGCCTCTACATCTGGCACGAGCCCGTGATGCTTTGGCTCGCAGGTCGCGGCTGGCTGCCCACGCCTGGGACGCCCCACGCGTTCCCTCTTGGACTGCTCGTATTCGTGCCTGCCTCACTCTTGGTTGCCTACGCGAGCTACCGGGTTATCGAATACCCCGTCAGCAGACTTCGCCGCAGCAGAGACCAACACGGGCATCAACGCGACTACTACGACGGAACCTGAGGGCAGCCACCCACCTCGGAGTGCCTGGTTAGTCGTCCCACTCGATCAGGACCTGGCCGCCTTGAACGGCATCGCCGACGGCCACATCGACCGACCTGACCACCCCATCTCTGGGCGCTGTCACCTCGGTCTCCATCTTCATGGCCTCCAGCACGAAGAGCGTGTCGCCCGCCTTCACCTCATCGCCCGCTTCGATGAGCACCCTCACGACCGTGCCCGCCATGGGGGTAGTCAACGCGTCAGCGGATGTCGCGGGAGCCTTCGCCGCGGACGGGGTCATGCCGAAGCCGGACATGCTGCCCACGAGGACGGCGCCCAGCGTGGGCAGGGGGTCCTCCTCTACCTCGATGTCGACGTCGAAGACCGACCCGTTCACAGTGACCTTGAGCTTCATGTCGTTGCCCGTTTCATTGCGTCCCTCGTCGTGAAATGCCAGTGTCAGTCGGGTCTGTCGCTCAGAACATGCCGTGCAGATCGGCGTGCGACTGCTGGGCTGCCGCACGGCCCTGAGAAGTCCAGGTGCTCCCACGGCGTAGGTGAACCTGCTTGATGGTGGCGCGTTTTCCCAGATAGGCGGCGCAGGCGGCGGAGATGGCCAGCAGCATTTCCTCGCTGACCTCCGGGTGCTGCCTTGCCGCGACTTCCTCCAGTGTCTGGACCCGGGCGCTCAGCTCGGCCACCAGTGCCCTCAGCTCGGCCACGGTCTCGTGGGTCTCGCTCATACTGATTCCTTACTTCGGGTGCGTCCGGTCAGAGCGGGATCAGGCCGTACTTCTTGGGCGGACGAAGCTCGCGTTTGGCCGAGAGGTTCTCCAACGCGCGAGCAAGTTTGCGGCGCGTGTCCGAGGGCTCGATGATGTCGTCGACCAGCCCGCGTGCGGCCGAGACATACGGCGTCGAGAACGCGTCGCGATACAGCTGCACGAGCTCTGCCCGCTTGGCGACTGGATCGTCGGCATCTGCGATCTCCGTACGGAACACCACGCCAGCCGCACCCTCGGCACCCATCACAGCGATCTCGGCGGTGGGCCAGGCAAACACACGGTCGGCACCCAGGTCCTTGCCGCACATGGCCAGGTATGCCCCGCCGTAGGCCTTGCGCAGCACCACGGTGATCTTGGGGACAGTCGCCGCAGAGTACGCATACAGCATCTTCGCCCCGTGCCGGATGATCCCGGCGTGCTCCTGGGTGACCCCCGGCAAGAATCCGGGGACGTCCACCAGGGTGATCAACGGAATGTTGAAGGCATTGCAGAAGCGCACGAACCTCGCACCCTTGTCGGAGGCGTCGATGTCGAGCACCCCGGACATGGCGATCGGCTGGTTGGCCACAAATCCGACCGTGCGGCCTGTGATCCGGCCGAACCCCACAACGATGTTGGGGGCGAACCCTGCCTGGACTTCCAGAAAGTCACCGAGGTCGGCGAGCCTGATGATGACCTCGCGGACGTCATACCCCTTCTTCGGGTCAACCGGCATGATCTCGTTGAGGCTCTCGTCGCGCTCCACCACGTCATTGCCTTCGATGAACGGCGGCTCCTCGGTGTTGTTGCTGGGCAGGAAGCTGAGCAGCTTCTTGGCGATCAGGATGGCCTGTTGGTCGTCATCCGCGACAAAGTGCGTCACCCCCGAGCGCACCATGTGGGCCGCGGGGCCGCCCAGAGCCTCGGCGGTCACCTCTTCTCCCGTGACCTGTTTGATCACGTCGGGACCGGTGATGAACATCCGCGACGCCGCGGTCTGGATGATGAAGTCGGTCAAGGCCGGGGAGTAGGCCGCGCCACCGGCGCACGGGCCGGCGACGATCGAGATCTGTGGCACCACACCCGACAGTGCGACGTTCTGGTAGAACACCTTGCCGTAGCCGGACAAGGAGTCGATGCCCTCCTGGACGCGGGCACCGCCGGAGTCGTTGAAGAAGATGAACGGTGTGCCGTTGTACAACGCGGAGCGCATCGCCTTTGCCACCTTGACCGAGTGCATCTCACCGGCGGAGCCACCAGCCACGCTGAAGTCCTGGCTGGCGAGGTGCACCGGCCGGCCGAGCACTGATGCGGCTCCGGTGACCACGCCGTCGGCCGGCATGAACGCGGTGTCCATCCCGAACAACGTGGTGCGGTGCTGGGCGAGCATCCCGCTCTCCTCAAAGCTGAGCGGGTCGACTAGCTCAGCAATCCGCTCACGAGCGGTCAGCTTGCCGGCGTCGTGCTGTTTGGCGTGGCGCTTCTCACCACCTCCGGCAATGACCTCCTCTCGCCGGGTGCGCAGCTCGGCGATCCGTTCCTGCATGGTCTGTGGTTTGAATGGCTTGAATGGCCTGAGTGGCATGGGTCGGGCGGGACGGTCGGGCATGGCCGGATCCAACTTTCCTAGGCGGGCTTCACTGCAACGGAGTGCTTCTTGCCGTTGACGGTGATCTCGTACTTGATGGGACCACGGACGGGTCCGTTCTTGGAGTCGGTGACGGCTGCAGCACGCTCGGCCTCCAGCTCGGCGGGGTCCTTGCCGACGTTCTTGGGACCTTCGCCGCGGGTGGCGAAGAAGCCAGGCGCCACCTTGGGGAACATGGCGTAGGTGAGCACGTCTTCGTCGGAGCCGTCGAAACCGTCGATGGCCTCGGCATCGGCGCGCAGGGTGGCCCATTCGAGTGCAATGAGGTCAGCCGGTCGCCCGGTGATCGTGTCCTTGCCGGTCTGCGTCTTTGCCTGGGCGACAACATCTTGGCTCTTCTCGCCCATGGTGTAGCCGTAGTACCCCAGCATCAGGTCGGCGAACTCAGCGGTCATGACCTTGTAGCGGCCCATGATCACGTTGAACACCGCCTGGGTACCCACGATCTGGCTGGAAGGCGTGACCAACGGAGGATATCCGGCGTCTTGGCGGACTCGCGGCACTTCTTCGAGCACCTCACGCAACCGGTCACCTGCGCCCTGCGCCTTGAGCTGTGACTCCATGTTGGAGATCATGCCGCCGGGGATCTGGCTGTCGAAGATGTCCGTCTCGACGCTGAACGAGGACATGAACTGCGTGTAGCGAGGCTTGATCTCGGCGAAATGATCCTTGATCCTGCCCAGGCGCACCTTGTCCAGATCGGCGATGAAGCCCGTGCCTTCCAGCATCTCCTGAAGAGACTCAGTGGGGTTATGACCGGGACCGAGCGACATCGAGCTGATGGCGGTGTCGACGACATCGGCGCCGGCCTCGATCGCCTTCATGAGAGAGACAAGGGTGACCCCGGTGGTCGCGTGGCAGTGCACGTTGATCTGTATGCCGGGGATCTCGGCCTTGATCGCCGAAACCAGATCGTAGGCCGGCTGCGGCTTGAGAAGAGCAGCCATGTCCTTGATGGCCAGCGAGTGGACGCCGAGGTCCGCCAGCTCGCGGGCCTGGCGCACGTAACCCTCGACAGTGTGCAAAGGGCTGGTCGTGTAGCAGATGGTGCCCTGTGCGTGCTTGCCAGACTTCTTGACGGCCGAGATGGCGCGTTCGACGTTGCGGGTGTCGTTCAGGGCGTCGAAGACCCGGAAGACATCCATGCCGTTCTCAGCGGCCCTGTCAACGAAGTGGTCAACGACGTCATCGCCGTAGTTGCGGTAACCCAGGAGGTTCTGGCCCCGCAGAAGCATCTGCAGACGGCTCTTGGGAAGCAGAGTGCGGAACGTGCGCAGACGTTCCCACGGGTCTTCGTTGAGGAAGCGGATGCAGGCGTCGAAGGTCGCACCTCCCCAGCACTCGACACTCCAGTAACCAGCGTTGTCGATGTCCTCGCAGGCACCCACCATGTCTTCCATGGCCATTCGGGTCGCCATCAGGCTCTGGTGCGCGTCCCGGAGAGCGAGCTCCGTGACACCGATCTCTCGCTGTATATCCACGGGACAAGTCTGTCCCATATTTGTTCTCTGGCAACTGGAGAGGCTCTACCCGCTGTTGTTATCGTCGGGCGAGTCAGCAAGCCAACAGCGCGCGAAAGCGGAGTGTCTGCCGATGTCCACCACCCCTGACCAGTCCCCAGCCGCACGCTCACTTGCTGGTTCAACGCTGCCGACGCGAGCCCGTGTGGTCGTGATCGGCGGCGGGGTGATCGGCTGCTCGGTTGCCTATCACCTGGCGCAGATGGGGTGTGCCGACGTTGTGCTGCTGGAGCGCGATCGCCTGACTTCCGGCACAACCTGGCACGCGGCGGGGCTCATGGTGACGTTCGGGTCCACCTCGGAGACGTCCACCGAGATGCGTAAGTACACCCGCGATCTCTACAGCCAGCTTGAAGCGGAGACAGGTCTGGCCACCGGTTTCAACCCCGTCGGCTTCATCGAGATCGCCACGGAGCCGGACCGGCTCGAGGAGTACCGCCGGGTCTCCGCTTTCGACCGATACTGCGGCGTGGACGTCCAGGAGATCTCGGCGGCCGAGGTCGGCGAGCTGTTCCCCTTGGCGCGCACCGACGACATCCTGGCCGGTTTTTACGTCAAGGAGGACGGCAGGGTCAACCCCGTCGATGTCACCATGTCGTTGGCCAAGGGGGCCCGGCTGCGCGGCGCGACGATCATCGAGGGCGTCGCCGTGACCGATGTCCTCGAGCGCGCAGGTGTTGTCACGGGGGTTCGCACCGACCAGGGCGACATCGAGGCGGAGTACGTCGTCAACTGTGCCGGGATGTGGGCCCGACAGCTCGGTGAGAGGTCGGGTATCTCGGTGCCGCTGCAGGCCGCCGAGCACTACTACCTCCTGACGGAGCCGATACCCGAGGTGTCCCGGGCCTGGCCAGTTCTCGAGGACCCTGCCTCTCACGGATACTTCCGTGAAGAGGGCGGAGGGCTCATGCTCGGCCTGTTCGAGCCGGTCTGCGCTCCCTGGAAGGTCGAAGGCATTCCCGCGGACTTCTCGTTCGGTGATCTGCCGCCGGACTGGGATCGGATGGGCCCGTATCTCGAGACGGCAATGTCGCGCATCCCGATCTCCAAGGAGGTCGGCATCCGCAAGTTCTTCTGTGGACCGGAAAGCTTCACCCCGGATCTGCAGCCGGTGGTCGGCGAGGCCCCCGAGCTCAAGAACTACTTTGTGGCAGCCGGTCTCAACTCCGTCGGCATCCTTACCGGCGGCGGACTGGGTCGTGTCATTGCCCACTGGATCCTCAACGGGCGACCGGATGTGGACGTGACGGGCATGAACATCGATCGACTGCACCGCTACCAGGCCAACCCTGAGTACCGGCGGGCCCGCACCGTCGAGTCGCTGGGTACGGTCTACCTCTGCCACTACCCGACGAAGTCGATGCAGACGGCGCGCGGCATCAAGCAGTCCGCGGTGCACGGGCAGCTTGCGGCCGAGCGCGCCTTCTTCAAGGACGTCAGCGGCTGGGAGGGCGCCGACTGGTTTGCTCCCGAGGGAGTCGAGCCCGTGGTGGAACGTCTGTCGTGGGGACGGCAGAACTGGTTCTCCTACTGGGAGGCAGAGCACCACGCTGCGCGCGAGGGCGTGATCCTCATGGACATGTCGTTCATGTCGAAGTTCGCCGTGCAGGGGCGTGACGCCGGACGGCTGCTCGATCGCCTGTCGGCCAACAACGTCGATGGCGAACCCGGAAGGATCACCTACACCCAGTGGCTCAACGACGGCGGGCTGATCGAGGCCGACCTCACGGTCACCAAGCTCGGCGATGAGAACTACCTCGTGGTGGCCTCGGATACGTCCCACCGGCACGTCGAGACCTGGATGCGACGGCACATCGGTGCGGAGGAGAACACCTTCGTCACCGACGTCACGTCGGGCTACGCACAGCTCAACGTTCAGGGGCCACGCTCCCGCGAGCTCTTGCAGGCCATCACCACGACCAACCTGTCGAACGAGGCGTTCCCGTTCCGGACGGCTCGCGAGATCGACTGCGGCTTCGCCAGGGCGTTGTGCATCCGGATCACCTACCTCGGCGAGCTTGGTTACGAGCTGTACGTTCCGACCGAGCAGGCGCTCTATGTCTATGACCGCATTGTTGAGGCCGGGCGTTCGGTGAATCTGCGGCACGCCGGACTGAAAGCGCTCTCGAGTCTGCGGATGGAGAAGGGTTACCGCGACTACGGCCACGACATCGACAACACCGACTGTGTGCTGGAGGTGGGACTCGGTTTTGCCGTCGACCTCGGCCGCACTACCGACTTCATCGGGCGTCGTGCGGTCGAGGCCAAGAAAACGGCCGGGCCGCTGACCCGCCGGTTGGTCCAGATTCTGCTGAAAGACCCCGAGCCCATGCTGTTCCACGCCGAGGTGGTTTGGCGGAACGCAGTTCCCGTCGGTTATGTCCGGGCCGCCTCCTACGGCTTCACGCTCGGCGGTGCCGTGGGGCTGGCCATGATCGAGGCTGACGAGCCGGTCAATACCGCCTATCTCGACGACGGGACCTGGGAAGTCGAGATCGCCGGAAGGATGCACCCGGCGATGGCTTCGCTCCGACCGCTCTATGACCCGACGATGAGCCGCGTCAAGAGCTAGCGCCGCGCAGGAGCGCAGTCTCGCAACTCACAGCCAACGTCCAGCCGCCACCATGCCGGTATTCAGATATTTGGCGCAATCTGATCTGGCAGGTAGAGGGAGCTCTTGGCTACTGCGGGCGCGCAAAGAAGATGCAGGACGGGAACGTCGCTGCCACCGAATACGGGAATCCCCTGCGGTCTTCCCATCGTTATGTCAATCGGAATCGGAGTGAAAGGAGAGAGACATGGCAGCGAGTGTCGAGTTCGAGGACAACAACGGACAGGTGGTGCGTTACGTGCGGCACGCCAACGGTGGAGGGCTGGTTTCACCGCTGGCACGGGTACACGCGACTGCCGTGGTGGCCTCGACGGCCTACGTCGAAGCCGGTGCGCAGGTGGGCGACCGCTCTCGGATCGGCGCGGGCAGCTGGCTGGATCACGACGTGATCGTAGGGGAGGACGTCGTCGTTGCCAGGAACGTGCACCTTGGCCCACGCACGCGGGCAGAGGACGGGACGTGGATCGGCACGGGGGCACGGGTCGGGTCCGACGTGGTGATCGGGCGCGGGGCGCGGGTTGAGCCCGATGCCGTTGTCCGGGACACAGCCGTCGTGCGTCGGCGCGCAGGCTCCGGCCACTCGGAGTTCAGAGCCGCGGCGTAGACCGGCGTCGCATGCCCTGGGGCGCCCGCCTATGCGGAGAAGGCGGCGGCCTGGCTGCGCCACAGGAACCCACGCGCGAAGACCGATCCTGATCTTGACAGCGTGGCACTCGTACCCGCCTTACCATCGTCATGTGGCCGTTGAAGTCGAAACCTCGATCGACATTGAATGCCCGCGGACCGTGGTCGCGGCTTATGTGTCAAACCCGGACAATGCAACGGAGTGGTACGTCAACATCAAGTCCGTGGACTGGGAGACGCCTCGCCCGGCCGTCGTCGGCTCGCGTGTCGCTTTCGTGGCGAACTTCCTGGGCCGGCGAATTGCCTATACCTATGAGGTGCGCCAAATCCTTCCGAACGAGCGGTTCGTGATGAGCACTGCCGAAGGGCCCTTCCCCATGCAGACCACGTATGCGTGGCGAGACTCGCCAGGAGGCGGCACCATCATGACGCTGCGAAATGAGGGCGAGCCCACTGGTTTCGGCAAGGTGGCCGCGCCGGTGATAGCAGCGGCGATGCGAAGAGCGAATCAGAAAGATCTGGCCCGACTCAAGGAAATTCTTGAAGCCGGGAAGTGATGCGCCGCGTCTTCCTGTCCGCAGTCCGCAGTTGTCACGGTCGATGGAGGCGAAGGAGACCGCAACTGGGTAAGAGGATAAGGGTGACTGAATATACTTTTGGGATAAATGGGTCGAATTATTACCAAAAAGGGATATACGCTGTCGCCACAATGTTGCTGGTGCCCGTCTCCGATCAACAACTTTAAACGTATACCAAGTCTTTAAAGAACCCATGTATTTCCTATACTGAAGATGCCGGAGTATGTAGCGACGCGGTCCACCACAAAAAAGGGGTAATGTCATGCGCAAGTTTCTGGCCACAGCGTTGGCCGTAGGCTTCATCGCTCTTGCGTCATTGGTTGCTTCCTCATTTGCCGCCTCCCAGGCAACGGCCTCGGCCCGCTGGTCAGTCCCCGTAGTCGCCTCCTCGCGCTGGTCAGTCCCCGTAGTCGCCTCCTCGCGCTGGTCAGTCCCCGTAGTCGCCTCCTCGCGCTGGTCAACTCCTCGCCCCGGCTCGGTGCTTTCGTAGAGCCTTTGGCGACCAGAACTCTTTTCATCTCACCATTTTGATTGAGGTGTAGCTAAATCAGACATCCGAAGAGAGAAAGCCCCCTGCTCAAACCAGGGGGCTTTCTCTTTGCCAGCCAGCGCCGGCTCGAGCGTTAGACGTAGCGCGAGGTGATAACGCCATGGCCGCCGGACACCTGACCTGGGGTCGCTAGAACGCCAGCACGGAGTTTGCCCATGTGGGATGCCCCGTCGGCCGGCGAGACCCTCCCTCTGCGACGGTGACGTCACATTGGACCCTCGGAACTTGACGATGGCGCCACTGTGACGTCACACTGGCGTCATGGATCTAGCGCCTTACGTCAACGATCTCCAACACCAGCTCGAAGTTGCCGCCGAAGCGGGCGGTGAGGAAGCCCGTGCACTTGCCGAGCGCCTCACCGCGCCGCTCGAGTCCGCCACCCGGCTCGTTCTGTTGGAGGCCCTCTCTGTCGCTGCGAGCGAGATCACTCGTGAGCTTGCGCCGGGCTCGGTCGATGTGCGGATCCGCGGACGCGACCCCGAGTTCGTCGTGACGCCAGCACCGGTCAGCCCAGCATTTGAGGACGTTGCCGATGGCAGGTCAGGGGCTGACCTCTCGTCCAGCCCGACGGTTCCGGACGACGCCGATGAGGGTGGTACATCGCGCACCACCCTTCGCCTACCGGAGCACGTCAAGGTGCGGATCGAGGAGGCAGCCGTCCGGGAAGGCCTTTCGGTCAACGCCTGGCTCGTCCGTACCGTCGCTGCAGCGCTGGAGCCCAAGACTCGCCGCTCCCAACAGCACGCCCCACTGGGCGGCGACCGGTATACCGGCTGGGTTCGCTAGGAGGACCCGGCTTCCATGACCCGTCCGACCAGGGGCGTCAACAACAGTCGTCTGAAAGAGGAGCACAGCCATGCCAGTCTTTGCAACACCAGAACCAATCTCCGTGACGATCGAACTCAGCTTGGGCGACACGAGGATCATCGCGAACGACAGAACCAACACCGTGGTCGAGGTAAGGCCGCGCGACGGCTCCAAGGCATCGGACATAAAGGCTGCAGAGCAGACGCAGGTCGAGTTCGCCAGCGGAAGACTCCTGGTCAAGAGCAGACAGCGCCACTTTCTGTATGAGGGCGCCCGGAGCGTCATCGGACCCGGCAGAGGCAGCGCGGTCGATGTCACCATCGAAGTGCCCGCCGGCTCGCACATACAAGGTGACACCAGCATGGGTGAGCTCGACGGCGAAGGTCACCTCGGGGAGTGCCGGTTCAAAACCGGGATGGGCAACATCAACCTCGACCATGCCGGCGCCGTGCACCTCAAGACCGGGATGGGCAACATCGTCGTGGACCGTGGGTCAGGTGATGCTGATGTCACCACCGGGTCGGGCGACGTGCGAATGGGTCAGATCGAGGGCGCCGCGGTGATCAAGAACTCGAACGGCGACACAACGGTGGGGGAGGTCACCGGCGATCTGCGAGTGAAGTCCGCCAATGGCCGAATCACTGTCGACCGGGCAGGCGCCTCCGTCATCGCCAAGACCGCCAACGGCAATATCCGGATCGGCGAGGTCGTGAACGGTGCGATCGTGCTCGAGACCGCTGCCGGTGGGCTCGAGGTCGGGATCCGCGAGGGCACCGCCGCCTGGCTGGACGTGAGTTCCCACTACGGAAGGGTGCGCAACTCGCTGGACGAATCTGGCGGCCCCGAGCAGTCGGAGTCGACAGTCGAGGTCCGGGCCCGCACCTCCTACGGCGACATCAAGGTCCATCGTTCGAACCAGGCCACCCAGACAGGGACCAAGTAGCCATGAACCCCCAAGTTCGCCAATCGGCTATCACTGCAACCGGGCTGCGCAAGTCGTATGGCGAGAAGATCGTGCTCGACGGCATCGACCTGACTGTTGCCGAGGGAACCGTCTTCGCCTTGCTCGGCCCCAACGGCGCAGGCAAGACCACCACGGTGCAGATCCTCTCCACCCTGCTCGACGCCGACGGCGGCGAGGCGGAAGTCGGTGGCCACGATCTGGCCCGGGATCCCAACCTGGTGCGCGCCGTGATCGGTGTTACCGGTCAGTTCTCGGCCGTCGACAGCCTTCTTACCGGCCAGGAGAACCTGTCGCTCATGGCGGACCTGCGCCACCTCGGCAAACTCGAGGGTCGCCAGCGCGTCGCCGAACTGCTCGAGCAGTTCGATCTGGTTGACGCTGCGCGCAAACCACTCGCCACCTACTCGGGCGGGATGCGACGGAGACTCGACCTGGCGATGACCCTGGTCGGTGACCCGCGCATCATCTTCCTCGACGAGCCGACCACCGGCCTGGACCCCCGCAGCCGCCACACCATGTGGCAGATCATCCGCGACCTCGTCACCGACGGCGTCACGATCTTCCTGACGACGCAGAATCTCGAGGAGGCTGACCGGCTCGCCGACCGAATCGCGGTGCTCGACCAAGGCAGGCTCGTCGCTGAAGGGACGCCGGAGGAGCTCAAACGCCTGGTCGCTGGTGGCCACATCCGTCTCCAGTTCAACGACATCAATGGGTTGGAATCAGCGGCCAAAGCCCTCAACGGCTCCTCACGCGACGACAACGCACTCACGCTTAATGTCCCGTGCGACGGCGGCGTCCGGTCGCTGCGAGCCGTGCTCGATCAGCTCGACGCTGAGCTGATCGAGGTCGACGACTTGTCGATCCACACCCCCGACCTCGACGACGTGTTCTTCGCCCTCACCAGCCACCCCACCACGCAAGAAAAGGCCCTGTGATGAGCACTCACTCCTACACCGTGCACGACTCGGTCACCATGACGCGGCGCAGCCTTCGCCATATCGTGCGCTACCCATCGATGACGCTGATGCTCGTCGGGCTGCCGATCATCCTTCTGCTGATGTTCGTCTACGTCTTCGGCGGAACCCTCGGCGCTGGACTCGGGGTCACGTCCGGCGGCCGAGCCGACTACGTCAACTACGTCGTGCCCGGGATCCTCTTGATGACCGTGGCCTCCTCGGCCCAGGGGACGGCCATATCGGTCGCGATGGACATGACGGAAGGCATCATCGCCCGGTTTCGTACGATGGCCATCTCGCGCTCAGCGGTCCTGACCGGACACGTCGTTGGCAGCATGGCACAGACGATGTTGGGCCTGATACCGGTCATCGGTGTCGCACTGCTCATCGGATTCCGGCCCACCGCCGACCTCATCCGGTGGATCATCGCGTTCGGCGTTCTCGCGATGATCACGTTCGCTCTTATCTGGCTCTCGGTCGCGCTCGGCATGGTTTCCAAGAGTGTCGAGACCGCGAGCAACCTCCCAATGTTCCTGATGCTCCTGCCATTCCTAGGCAGCGGATTCGTTCCCACGGACTCGATGCCGGCCAGCATGCAACGGTTTGCCGAGAACCAGCCGTTCACTGCATTCAACGAGACACTGAGAGGCCTGCTCATGGGCACCCCGATCGGAAACAGTGGCCTGCTCACCACCGCCTGGTGCGCCGCCATCGCAGCGGGCGGATACCTGTGGGCGCGTGGGCTGTACAACCAAAACCCGGCACGCTAGCCGACTATTCGGGCAGGTTGCCTGCGCCCGCGGGTCGCCCTGGGCCTGCGATCCCATGATCTTTTACTCGCTGCGCAACTACTGTTGGTAGCTGTGCCGGAGTTGAGTCAGCGTCGCCGTCTGCTGGTGCTGGCAATCTGTTGCATGAGCTTGCTACTGGTTGGCATGGACGTCACGATCGTGAACGTCGCGTTGCCCTCGATCCGGAGCGACCTGAACGTGTCACTGTCGGGTCTGCAGTGGACGATCGACGCATACATCCTCGTCCTGGCCAGCCTGCTCATGCTGGCCGGCTCCACGGCTGACCGGCTCGGTCGGCGGCGGACCTTCCTGACCGGGCTGGTGGTCTTCACCGCTGGCTCGCTGCTCTGCAGCCTGGCACCCGGGCTTGGCTGGCTGATCGCCTTCCGGATGGTGCAGGCGGTCGGCGCCTCCATGCTCAACCCCGTCGCGATGTCCATCATCACCAACGTCTTCACGGAGCCTCGCGAGCGCGCCCGCGCCATCGGGGTCTGGGGCGGTGTGGTCGGCATCAGCCTGGGACTAGGCCCGGTTGTCGGCGGCGTGCTTATCGAGACGGTGGGTTGGCGGTCCATCTTCTGGATCAACATCCCGATCGGTATCGCCGCGATCGTTCTCACCGCACGCTTCATCCCCGAGTCGAGGGCACCCCGAGCCCGTCGGGTGGACGCTGTCGGCCAGATGCTGGTGATCGTGGCGCTGTCAAGCCTGACGTACGCGATCATCGAGGCGCCGCAAGCGGGGTGGACGTCGCCGACCACCCTTGGCCTGTTCGCCGTGTTCGTCGTCGCTGTCGGGATGTTGGTGGCATGCGAGCTGCGCCGGGTCGATCCGCTGCTCGATCTGCGCTTCTTCCGCAGCGCCCCATTCTCCGGCGCGACGGTGATCGCAGTCAGCGCCTTTGGCGCGTTCTCGGGCTTCTTGTTCCTCAATACGCTCTATCTGCAAGACGTACGCGGGCTCTCTGCCCTGCGGGCAGGACTGTCCACGTTGCCGCTGGCTGTGATGACAATGGTCTTCGCGCCGCTGTCCGGACGCATCGTCGCTTCGCGTGGGCCACGCATCCCGCTGCTCGCCGCCGGCGCCGCGATGTGCGCCGGGGGCCTCATGCTCGTCGGCCTCGGCGCTGATACATCGCTTGGGTGGGTGCTCGCCAGCTACTTCGTCTTCGGCCTGGGGTTCGGACTGGTCAACGCCCCGATCACGAACACGGCACTGTCCGGGATGCCGCGCAGCCAAGCAGGGGTCGCCGCGGCGGTGGCGTCCACCAGCCGCCAGGTCGGCGCAGCCCTCGGCGTCGCCGTGGTCGGCTCAGTGCTCAACTCGGGCCTGACCGGACCGCTGACCATTGGCTTCACCGCGGCAAGCCAGCCTGCATGGTGGATCATCGCGGGCTGTGGGCTGACCGTTCTCGCCATCGGTGCTCTGACGTCGGGACGATGGGCGGTGGGCACCGCGGCGAGGACCGCGCACCTGTTCGAGGACGAGCCAGCGGACGGTCGCCCCAAGCGCGCCGCCTGACGGCCAGCAACCCATTTTAGGTATGCCTAAGTCATCCCTTGAGTTGACCTGCCCTTTACCTTTCGGCCCCACCCTGTTGGCGGGACGGGGAGGTAGGAATGCCGCAGCTAGCGACAATGCGTGCCGGGACAGTGGTGGGCCCGGTGCAGGTGGGACCAGTTGACGATGGGGCCGAGGCCGGCACCGGCCAGGACGGCGGGCGGATCAGCGTCGACCTGCTGGGCGGGCTTTGTGTGCGCGCCGGCGGGACGAGTATGGGGCCGC